>JAGRPN010000312.1 GCA_019449555.1 Ramlibacter sp. | reverse complement strand
TCGGCGCCGACGTTGAACAGCTGGATGATGCCTTTCTCGTCGGTCGCGATGATCGAGAAATTCGCGCTGGTCAGGATCGCGTTCTGCAGCGCGCCCGCCTTCAACAGGGAAACGCGGCGCAATGCCTCCGCGGCGGCGTCCGCGCGCGCCGCATAGTCTTCGGCCGCGCCTCGATCGATGGGTGACATGGCTGGTTTCCGTGAAGAGTTGAAAATACGCGTCGCTGGTGCGAAGCACCCGGGCCGGCGTGAAGCGCTCGGCCTGCAGATAGTGGGAATTGCTGCTGCTACCCCACACAGTAGGGAGTTGGCCGGCTCCCGTCTGTGCGGCAGCCAACATAGCGGGGGGCGGCTGCCGGCGCTATGGCAATTCGCGCGGAATGTCCGACAACAGCCGGTCGAACTCCACCTTCACCACGCGGTAGCACTCGCAGACGGCTTTTTCGAGCCCGGGCCGGTCCAGCACGTCGATGTGCCCGCGGCTGTAGCGGATCAGGCCCGCGCGTTGCAGGTTACCGGCCGCCTCCGTCACGCCCTCGCGGCGCACGCCCAGCATGTTGGCGATCAGTTCCTGGGTCATCGTGAGCGAATTGCAGGAGAGCCGATCCAGGCTGAGCAGCAGCGCGCGGCACAACTGCTGTTCGACCGAATGGTGCCGGTTGCACACCGCTGTCTGCGTCATTTGCGTGATGAGCGCCTGGGTGTAACGCAGCAGCAATCGCAGCACCGGGCCGGCGCGGCTGAATTCCCGCTGCAGCAGTTCGGCCTTTAGCCGGTAACCATGGCCCGCGCTGCGAACGACGGCGCGGCTGGGCGTGGTTTCCCCGCCCATGAACAGCGAGATGCCCAGGAGTCCCTCGTTGCCAACCACGGCGATTTCCGCGGATGCGCCGTCTTCCAGGACGTAGAGCAGGGAAATGATCGCCGTGGTGGGGAAATAGATATGCCGCAATTGCCCCCCGGATTCGCATAGCACCTGGCCGAGCGGCATCGCGACCAGTTCGAGATCGGCCGCGAGGCGTTCGTATTCCGCGGTCGGAAACGCGGCGAGCAGATGGTTCTGGGTGGTGCGATGGTCAGGCGGCATGCAACCCGCCATTTTGCGCGAACCGGGAAAAAAAAGGGGCCGCACGGCGCGCCCCCCATGCCGCCAGCCCTGATTTAGCGTTTGGCGCTCGATCCGCCCTGATGCCCGGTGCCCTGATTGCCGGCGCCGTGACTGGCCTGCCCGCCCTTGCGGCCGGCCTCGCGCGCCTCCTCGGAGTCGAACTCGTGGGCCGTTCCCTTTTCGTGGCTGGCCTGGCCGCCCTTGCGGCCTGCTTCACGCGCTTCGTCCGAATCGAATTCGTGGGCCGTGCCTTTTTCGTGAGCGGCCTGGCCTCCCTTGCTGCCGGCCTGGCGAGCTTCCTCGGACGTGAACTCGTGGGCCGTGCCCTTTTGGTGGGCCGCCTTGCCGCCTTCCCGGGCGATTTCGCGCTGGCGCTCCGGGTCCATGGAGGCGAAGCCGCGGTTGGACGTGCCGCCGGCCTTGGTGCCGCCGCCCGCGTTCCCCTGGTTATTCGATGCCATCGTGATCTCCTGCAATGAATCGCAGCCAGCACCGTGCCGGCTACCCGGCGTATTTGGGGACTCGCTAGCGGGCGCCGGAGTAAGCGTGCGAGTCAACCGGCCGTAGGAAGGGCCTGCTGTCGGGCTGCAGGTTCAGCCCGGCTCTCAGGCCGGGATGCCCTCGAGGTTCGGCCGGGCCCAGTGGCGATGCCGCGCGATGGCGGCGATGAAGTCCTGCGCCAGTTGCGCGCGCGCCGGCGGATCGTTCTTTCCGACCAGCACGCCCGGCACGCCGGCCGTCTCCCCGAGCTTGATGCCCAGCGTACCAAGCAACTGCAGGCCCTCGCCGATGACGCACAGCGGTTTGCAATGCTTGTACGCCTCCAGCGCGAAATGCACCGCGTCGCCATCGCGCGCCAGCGCCTCGGCGCTCGCCGCCCCGCCGGGGACCAGCACGGCGTCGAACATCACCGACGGCATCGTGGCGAAAGTGTGATCCACGGCCAGCTGCTGGCCCGAGGAGGTCGCGACGAAGCCCAGATGGGCCGCGACGATGCGGCAGCTGGCACCGGCGTCCTGCAGCGCCTGCTGGATCACGCGCAACGCGCCCAGCTCCACACCGCCGGCCACCAGCACGGCGACCTTGCGGGTGGCGATACTACCGCCATTGCCTTCCATGCTGAGGGCGGCCGACGCTTCGATCGGCAGCTTGGCGCGCACGTCACGAAAGCCCGCCCGTCCGGCCGCGGCCTTCGGATCGGGAACGGCGATCCCGAGCGGCTCCGCCACTTTGCGGGCCAGCTTCGCGTCCACGTGCGCGAGGTTGTCCACGACGCGCTGCCGCACCGCCGGCGTTTCCACCTTGCAAAGTTCGAACTGGAAGGCGGCAATGATGTGGTCCCGTTCCACCGGGCTCTGGCTGTTCCAGAACAGCGCGGCCTGGCTGAAGTGATCGTCGAAGCTCGGGCTGCGGCGCCGCGTCTTGGGCGGCTCCAGCGCATCCGGGTAGCTCTGGAAACCCTGCCGGCCGCCATCGACGCGGAATTCCGCGCCGCTAGTCAGCGAGTTCGGTTCGTACGCCACCTGTCCCTTGTTCACCAGCATGCGGTGCTGGCCGTCGCGCTGGAAATTGTGGACCGGGCACAAGCCGCGGTTGATCGGCAGCTCGTGCAGGTTCGGCCCGCCCAGGCGCGCCATCTGCGTGTCGGTGTACGAGAACAGCCGCCCCTGCAACAACGGATCGTTGCTGAAGTCGATGCCGGGGACCACATGGCCCGGGTGGAACGCGACCTGCTCGGTCTCGGCGAAAAAATTGTCGGGGTTGCGATTGAGCACCAGCTTGCCCACGGTGAGCACCGGAACGATCTCTTCCGGAATCAATTTGGTCGGGTCCAGCAGGTCGAAGCCGAGCGTGTCGGCCTTGCTCTGCTCGATCAGCTGCAGCCCGAGTTCCCACTCCGGGAAATTGCCTTGGGCGATCGCCTCCCAGAGGTCGCGCCGGTGGAAGTCCGGGTCCTTGCCGGCGATCTTCTGCGCCTCGTCCCACAGCAACGCGTGCTTGCCCAATCGGGGTTTCCAGAGGAATTTGACGAAGTGCGGCACGCCCTTCGCATTGACCAGGCGAAACGTGTGCACGCCGAAGCCCTCCATCATCCGGTAGCTGCGCGGCAGCGCGCGGTCGGACATCAGCCACATCAGCATGTGGGTCGTCTCCGGCGCGAGCGAGACGAAATCCCAGAAGCTGTCGTGCGCCGTCGCCGCCTGCGGCATGTCGTGATGCGGCTCCGGCTTCATCGCGTGCACCAGGTCGGGATACTTCATCGCGTCCTGCACGAAGGACACCGGCATGTTCCCGCCCACGAGGTCGTAGTTGCCCTCGCGCGTATAGAACTTCACCGCGAACCCGCGCTGGTCGCGCACCGTATCGGCCGATCCGCGCGAGCCGCACGCAGCCGAGAATCGGACGAACACGGGCGTGCGGGTGCCGGCCTCCTGCAGGAAATCGGCGCTGGTGTACTCGACCAGGGACCGCGCCAGCTCGAAATAGCCGTGCGCTGCCGCACCGCGCGCATAGACGACGCGCTCGGGGATGCGTTCGCGATCGAAATGCGCAATCTTCTCGCGCAGGATGAAGTCTTCCAGCAACGACGGGCCGCGCACGCCGGCCTTCAGCGAATTGTGGTTGTCCGGGATCACCACGCCCTGGTTGGTGGTGAGGAGGTTTTCGGGTCCCTGGCTGAACGCCTCCAGCTGCTTTTGCTTGGCCGCGCCCTCGCCGGCCTTTGACTTGCGCTGCGCATCCTGCTTGGACTGTGGCATTCGATACTCCGATGGCGCTTTTCTTGTTCAAGCAACGAAAACGCGCCCGGCACGGGCGCAGCGGCGGATGGAAAACGGGGGCTTCAGCTCGCCAGCTCGAGCGCGGCATCGAGCATGCTCGCCAGTGCGGCCAGGGCGATGAAGCCCGCGGCGCCGGCGGCGCACCAGACCAACCAATCCGGTATTCCGGCGAGCAACTCCATGGCATCTCCCTTGCCGTCAGGCTTGCATCCAACCGCCTCCAGCATACGAAAGCTCATGCGCAACTGTTCGTAGTTGGGCAGCGGGGGCGTTTGTCGGCGCAGGCAGTCTTTGCAGGTAGGACGGCGCCGACTCGGCGCGGCCGCGCGTCGAAGGCGTTCTCCTACAAGCGCGACGCGGTGCGTCCTACTGCTGGGAATGCGCCGCGACCGCACCATTGATTGCAACCGTTTGCGTTTGGAGGACACCGCCATGCACAACCGAATTCCCAGCCGGCGCCGCCAGGCCCCGGCCAAGGACAAAGGGCCTTCGCGCCAGGGCAACACGGTCCCGGTCCAGGGCGACAAGCAGGAGCGCTCGCTGCGCGCGCCGCACGAGCGCGACGAATCGGCCGACAGCCAGGCCAGCAGTGAACCTTCCGCGCAGCGCACGGCCCAGCTGGGGCGCGAGGACATCGAGCGCGGCGTGGTGGACACCGACAAGGGGCCGGTGCTCCACGAGACCTACGAGAAGCTGCGCGAGGAACCGCCCGACCCGGTGAAGAAATTCAGCCCTTGAGCGCCGCGCGCATCGCGTCGATCACGCGCCGGTAGTCGGGCTGGCCGAAGATCGCGCTGCCTGCGACGAACGTGTCGGCGCCGGCGACCGCCGCCCGGGCGATGTTGTCCACCTTGATGCCGCCGTCGACCTCGAGCCGGATGTCCTTGCCGCATGCGTCGATGCGCTGGCGGGCCAGCTCGATCTTGCGCAAAGCCGACTCGATGAAGCTCTGGCCGCCGAAGCCGGGATTGACGCTCATGATGCAGATGAGATCGATCTCCTCGATCATCCAGTCGAGCACGTCCAGCGGCGCCGCCGGATTGAACACCAGCCCGGCCTTGCAGCCGGCCGCCTTGATCGCCTGCACGCTGCGGTGCACATGCGATGAGGCGTCCGGGTGGAAGCTGATGCAGTCGGCCCCCGCTTGGGCGAAAGCCTGTGCCAGCGCGTCCACCGGCTGGACCATGAGGTGCACGTCCACCGGAACCGGCCGGCCGTCGGCGGTCACGGCGTACGGTTTCAAGGCCGAGCAGATCATCGGCCCGAACGTGAGGTTCGGCACGTAGTGGTTGTCCATCACGTCGAAGTGGATCCAGTCGGCCCCGCCGGCGATGACTGAGCGCACTTCTTCGCCGAGGCGGGCGAAGTCGGCCGACAGAATGGACGGAGCGATGCGATGGATGGTGCTCATCCCTGGATTCTCGCAAATCGCCGGGGGAAGGTTACGATGAGCCCATGGCCAAGTACAGCTTCCGGGTCGAAGTCGATCCCCAATACCTGCCGGATCAGTCCGCACCCGGCCAGAATCTCTACAGCTTCGCTTACACCGTCACGATCACGAACACCGGCGACGTGCCGGCGCAACTGATTTCGCGCCACTGGATCATTGCCAACGCGGTGGGCCAGACCGAGGAAGTGAAGGGTTTGGGCGTGGTCGGACAGCAGCCGCTGCTCAAGCCCGGCGAAGCGTTCCAGTACACCAGCGGCTGCCGCCTGCGCACCGCGAGCGGCACCATGCAAGGCAGTTACTTCTGCGTGGCGGAGGACGGCGAACGCTTCGAGGTGGAGATTCCCGCGTTCGTGCTCGACGACGGCTCCAGCCGCGTGCTGCATTGAGCGCCGCCCGCCGTGAGCGCGCAGTCCTACAGCTTTTCGGCGGCCCACGGGGGTGCAGTGCGCGCCGGGGGAAACGCACATGAATGAATTCATGGCCATCTGGGCTGACTGGCTCAGGCCCTCGGCCGGCCTGCCTACCGTTCAATGGTCGATCCTGCTGGCGGTGGCCGCCGCGGCCGGCCATCTCCTGCAGCGGCACACCGGGCTGCCCAAGGTCGTCGGCTACTCGTTGACCGGAGCCATCGCCGGTCTGGCCGGCTTTTCGGGCGCGGCGTGGCCGTTGCAGGGCATCGCGCTGTTCCTGCTGGAACTGGGCGTGTCGGTGGTGCTGTTCGAGGCCGGCGGGCGCATTCCGCTGCGCTGGTTCAGGCACAACCCGATGGTGCTGCTGCAAAGCGTGCTCGAATCCGTGCTCGCCGCCGTGTTTGTCTTTTACACGCTGCGCTACCTCGGCGTGCGGTCGAGCGTGGCCGAAGCGGTGGCGCTGATCGCGATGGTGTCCTCGCCCGCGGTGCTCAGCCGGGTGGTCATGGACACGCAGGCCTCCGGGCCGGTCACCGAGCGCGCCATGGTGCTGTCCACGCTCGGCACCTTGTACGCGCTGACGCTGGTGAGCGCCCGCACCGGCGTGATGCATCGGGCCGAGGCGACGACCGTGGCTGAAACGCTTTATCCGGTGGCCGTGGTGCTGGGCGTGTCGTTCGTGATGGCCGGCCTGCTGGCGCTGGCGTTGCGGATGGCGCTGCGGGTGATGAGCCCCACCAGCGAGAACACGTCGATCCTGCTGATCGCGCTGATCGCCGCGGCGGCGGCGCTGGCCTCGCATTTCGGCGGCTCCGCGCCATTGGCGGCGCTGCTCGGCGGCATCCTGCTCAAGCAGCTCAATCCGCGCCCGTGGGCCTGGACACGGCAATTGGGCACGGCGGCGTCGCTCCTGATCATGCTGATGTTCGTGCTGGTGTCGGTGGTGGCGGCCAAGGCGGACTGGAATCCGGCGGTCGCCGGACTGGTGGCCGCGCTGGTGCTGGCGCGGGCCGCGGCCAAGGTCCTCGGCGTCGGCGCCGGCAACTGGGGCAGCGGCACGAACTGGCGCCAGGCGTTCTGGACCGGCTGCGCGATGTCGCCGATGTCCTCGGTGGCGCTGTTATTGGTGCAGCAGTTCGTCGCCTCGTCGCTCACGCTGGGCCCGCGCATCGCCAGCATCGCCCTGCCGGCGATCCTGCTGATGGAAGTCGTCGGCGCCATCATCGCCACGTTCGCCATCTACCGGGCGCGCGAAAGCTCCCGGGCCTTCCCGCCGGAACGCGCTGCCATCAGCCAGGCCGGGGAATTGCGTGGATAAGCGCGTCGCACCCACGGCCCCACCGGCCACGCCGGCCCCGAGCCTGGAGCCCTTCCAGCATTCCGCGCCGCTGACGCTGGGCGTCGAGCTGGAGCTGCAACTGGTCAACACGCACGACTACGACCTCGCGCCCTACTCCGACGAAATGCTGCGGCTGATGGCGCGCTATACGCTGCCGGGTTCGGTGGTGCCGGAGATGACCTCCAGCATGATCGAGATCTCCACCGGCGTGTGCGAGTCGCCGGCGCAGGTCGTGTCCGAGCTGTCGGAGATCCGCGACGCGCTGGTGAAATGCGCCGACAAGCTCAACATCGCGCTGGTCGGCGGCGGCACCCACCCGTTCCAGCAGTGGCACGAGCGACGCATCTACGACAAGCCGCGCTTTCGCGAGTTGTCCGAGCTGTACGGCTACCTGTCCAAGCAGTTCACCATCTTCGGCCAGCACGTGCACGTGGGCTGCCCCGACGCGGACAGCGCCTTGTTGATGCTGCACCGCATGTCGCGCTACATCCCGCACTTCATCGCGCTGTCGGCCTCGTCGCCGTACGTGCAGGGTCAGGACACGCAGTTCGACTCCGCGCGGCTCAACTCGGTGTTCGCCTTCCCGATGTCGGGCCGCGCCCCCTTCACGCTGAGCTGGGACGAGTTCGGCAAGTTCTTCGCCAAGACCACGCGCACCGGCGTCGTCAAGAGCATGAAGGACTTCTACTGGGACATCCGGCCGAAGCCCGAATACGGCACGATCGAAATCCGCGTGTTCGACACGCCGCTCACCGTCGAGCGCGCCGCCGCACTGGCCGGATTCGTGCAGTCGCTGGCCTCCTGGTTCCTGCACGAGCAGCCGTTCATGCCGCAGGAAGACGATTACATGGTCTACACGTACAACCGTTTCCAGGCCTGCCGCTTCGGCCTGGAGGCGGTGTACGTCGATCCGCCCACCGGCCAGCACATGCCGCTGCGCGATCACATCATCCAGACCCTGCGCCAGATCGGCGACCATTCGCGCCGCGTCGGCGCCAGCCACGGCATGCAGCTGCTGGCCGAGGACGCCGAGCTCGGTACCAACGACGCGCGCTGGCTGCGCGACAAGCAGACGCGCGAGCGGCTGCTGGCCGAGGTGGTGCGGCAGGGCGCGCTGCGGTTCCGGGGCGGCCACTGAGCGCTCCGGGGCGGCACAATGGCTCGCCATGGGTGAATTCGACCTCATCGACCGCTACTTCAAACGCCCGGTCACCCGCAATGTGGTCGGCGTCGGCGACGACTGCGCCTTGCTGGCGCTCGCGCCGGGCATGCAACTGGCCGTCACTTCCGACATGCTGGTGGAAGGCCGTCATTTCCTCCCCGACGTCGATCCGTTCAAGCTGGGGCACAAGGCGCTCGCCGTGAACTTGAGCGACCTGGCAGCCTGCGGCGCGAAGCCGCTGGCGTTCACGCTGGCCCTGGCGCTGCCGCAGGCCGACGCAGCCTGGCTGGAGCCGTTCTCGCGCGGCCTGCTGGCGCTGGCCGACGCGCATGGATGCGAACTGGTGGGCGGCGACACGACGCGCGGGCCGCTGAACATCTGCATCACGGCGTTCGGCGAGGTCCCCGCGGGCGGCATGCTGCTGCGGTCCGGGGCACGCGCCGGCGACGACCTCTACGTGAGCGGCACGCTCGGCGACGCGCGGCTCGCGCTCGACGTGCTCCGCGGCAGCGCGTCGTTGCCGTTCGAGCTGCTCGAAACGGCGCGGGCCAGGCTGGAGCAGCCCACGCCGCGGGTGGCACTGGGCCTCGCGCTGCGGGGCGTCGCCACTGCGGCGATCGACATCAGTGATGGGCTGGTGGGCGATCTGGGCCATGTGCTTCGCCAGTCGAAGGTGGGCGCGCGCGTCGAGACTGCGCTGGCCGCCGGCTTGATGGCAGTGCCCGGCGCGCTCGACGAGGAGCGGCAACTGGACTACGTGCTGTCCGGCGGCGACGACTACGAGCTGGCGTTCACGGCGCCGCTTTTCCAACGTGAAGCCGTGCAGGCGGCGGCGCGGGCGGCGGGCACGGCCGTCACGCGCATCGGGCAGATCGAGGCGCAAGCGGGGCTGCGCCTGCTGGACGGCAACGGCCAGCCGATCGAGCGGCCCTACCGGTCCTTCGATCATTTCGCCTGAGCTGCGCGCACAACGGAAATCGCCCGGCCGGGGCTGGGGCTGTCGGCGCGTTGTCGCCTCGGGCGTTGTGAGGTGATGAGCGTTCACCATCGCCTGGTCGCCGCGGGCGTGCTCCTGGTTTTCGCCGCATGCGCCCAGGCCCGGGGCTTTCAGGGCACGGTGACCCACGTGACGGACGGCGACTCGTTGTGGGTGCGCCCCGCGTCGGGCGGCGCGCCGATCGAGCTGCGGCTGCAAGGCATCGACGCACCCGAGATCTGCCAGGCGTCCGGCCGGCTTTCCCGGGACGCGCTGGCGGCGCTCGTGTTGCGCCGGCCGGTCGCGGTGCGCACCCGCGCGCGCGATACCTATCAGCGCACGCTCGCGCGCGTCAGCATCGATGGCCAGGACGTGGGCGCGTGGATGGTGGAGCGCGGCTACGCCTGGTCGTATCGGTTTCGCGGGCGCGGCGGCCCCTACGAGGAGCAGCAGGCGCGCGCCCGGGACGCGCGGCTCGGCCTGTGGTCCGAGGCCCGCGCGATCGAGCCGCGCCAGTTCAGGAAGAGCCACGGCAGCTGCAGGTGACGGCCCGCTGATGCCGTGGGGCGCGGCAGGCCATTGCGTGGTTACCATTGCCGCATGGCAGCCCCGCTCAATCCGCCCGTGCGCCCGCCGGTGCTGCGGCCCGGCCTGGGCTTCATGCTGGCCCATCCGGCGCATGCGATCGCGCTCGGGTTCGGCTCCGGCCTGTCGCCGGTCGCCCCGGGCACGGCGGGCACCTTGTGGGCCTGGGCGGCTTATCTGGTGTTGCAGCACTGGCTGGGTGCCGGCGCGATCGGATTGGTCGTCGCCGCCGGTTTCGTGATCGGCTGGTGGGCCTGCACGGTCACGGCGAGCCACATGCGCGTGCTCGACCCGGGCAGCATCGTGTGGGACGAAGTGATCGCCTTCTGGCTCGTGCTGTGGCTCGTGATGCCGGCGGGCTTCTGGGGCCAGTTCTGGGCGTTCGTGCTGTTTCGCGTGTTCGACGCCGTCAAGCCCGGGCCGGTCGCGTGGGCCGACGACCTGTTTCACGGCTTCGGCTGGCGCGGCGGCTTCGGGATCCTGCTGGACGACCTGGTCGCCGCGTTCTGCACTCTGCTGGTGATCGCGGCCTGGAGGTTCTGGTGAGCCCCGCGCAGCAGCTGGCGAAATTGCTCCAGGACAAGGGCTGGATGCTGGTGACCGCCGAGAGCTGCACCGGCGGCCTGATTGCCGCCGCATGCACCGACCTCTCGGGTTCCAGCAACTGGTTCGAGCGCGGCTTCGTCACTTACTCCGACCAGGCCAAGGTCGAACTGCTCGGGGTCGATGCGGCGCAGATCAAGGTCCACGGCGCAGTGAGCGAACCGGTGGCCCGCGCCATGGCAGCCGGCGCGGTGCGGCGATCGCGGGCGCAGGTCGGCGTTTCGGTGACGGGCATCGCGGGGCCGACCGGCGGCAGCGCCGGGAAGCCGGTGGGCACCGTCTGGTTCGGCTTCGCCGTCGATGGCGTGGTCACGACCGAGCTGCGGCGCTTCGGCGGCGACCGTGCCGCGGTGCGCGCAGCGACGGTGCAGCATGCGCTGGCCGGCCTCGTGCACCGGCTGGGCGGCGCGCCCTAGCTCGCACCCAAGCCAGCAGTTCTCGAAAGCGGTGTACAGCGACATGCTCCTTCGGGAATGAGGGAACGCGAGCAGTCCAGTGTCGCGATTCAGGAACGGATGAGGCTGTAGGAAGAGGCCGGGGGTAGTGCGGCGAAGACGCCGACTTCGAACGGGATGAGGCGCCTGCGCAGCGCCAGCACGGCCGCGTCCTTGCTCAGTAACAGGCACTTGTGCGTGACCGCGAGATCGACGAATTTCTGGTCGTCGGCATCCGTGCAGGTGACCATCGCTTTGGGCGGCGGGGCCACCATGCGCGTGCGGGCGTCGAAATATTCCAGCACATCCGACGGCTCGATCCCGTTGGCGGCCAGCCGCGCCGCGATGTGCGCGTAAGCCAGCACCCGCACCAGCTCCTCGCGCATCGCGGCCGTCGCGAGCCACTCGAGATGGCCGCGCGCCAGGGCGGCGGCGAGCGGTTCGGTGCGCGGATCGCGAAACACGAACAGGTCCAGGACCACGTTGGTGTCCACCACCAGCAACACGGGCGCCGTCATCTCACGACTCCCTGTCGCCGTCCGCCGGACCCGCTTCCGGCTTGCGGGCGGAGCCCCGCACCATGTCGAAGCGGAACAGCCGGCACTCGATCGGGCCGTTCCACATCGGAACGCGCCGGGACTCCTTCAGCCGCATGCGCGAAGGCAATTTCAGGTCGGGCGTCAGCACCCAGGCCGTCCAGCCGGGATAGTTCTTCTTCCAGTGCGAGGCGAGCTGGTTGAAGAAATCGCCGCCCTCGTCGCCCTGCGCCCGCTCGCGGCCACGCTGCGTGCGCCCCGCGACACCCGCCGTTTCGATGCGCTCGCCGTACGGCGGGTTCACCAGCATCACGCCCGGCTCGGCGGTGGGCGGCATGCGCTGCAGCGCGTCGCCGCCGCGGAACTGCACGGCATCGGCCACACCGGCGCGGCCGGCGTTGCGCACCGCGAAATCGACCATCCGGAACGCCACGTCGCTGCCGAACACCGGGGCGCTGGGCGGCCGCTGGCGCGCCTTCGCCTCTTCCCACAGCGGCTGCCACACATGCACCTCGTAAGGCAGCAGCTTCTCGAAGCCGAAGCGGCGCAACAGCCCCGGCGCGATCCGGCACGCGACCTGGGCCGCCTCGATCGCGATCGTGCCGCTGCCGCAGCAAGGGTCGTACAAGGGCAGCGTGGCGTCCCAGCCGCTCGCGGCGATCATGGCCGCGGCCAGCGTCTCCTTCAGCGGCGCCTCGCCCTTGTCCTCGCGCCAGCCGCGCTTGAACAGCGGCTCGCCCGACGTGTCGATATAGAGCGTGGCGCTGTCGCTCGTCAGGTGCGCATAGACGCGGACGTCGGGCGACTGCGTGTCGACGTCGGGCCGCACGCCCGCCCTGTGGCGAAACCGGTCCGCCACTGCGTCCTTGATCTTCAGCCCGGCGAAATTCAGGCTCTTGAGCGGACTGTGCTGCGCCGTGACCTCGACCTTGAAGCGCTCGCGCGGGGTGAACCAGATCTCCCACGCGACCGCACTCGCGGCCTCGTACAGGTCCTGCTCGTTGCGGCAGGGCACGTGCGACAGTTGCACCAGCACCCGCTGCGCCAGCCGGCTGTTCAGGTTCAGCAGCATCGCGTCGCGCCACGATGCGCGCAACGCCACACCGCCGCGGCCGGTCAACAGGTCATCGCCGGCCAGCCCGGTGAGCCGGTGCACTTCGTCGGCGAGGAAACCCTCGACGCCGGCGGCGCAAGGCAGGAAGAGTTGGAGCTGGTTCACCGGGCTGCTTCGAAAACGGGGGCGCCTACAGCGCCTTTCTCAGATTGGCCGGGGCGATGCGCAGCGCCTCGCGGTACTTGGCCACCGTGCGGCGCGCGCATTCGATGCCCTGCTCCTTGAGCATGTCGGAAATCTGGCTGTCCGACAGGGGCTTCTTCAGGTTCTCGCTTGCCACGAACTGCTTGATCAGGGCGCGCACCGCCGTGCTCGACGCGTTGCCGCCGGTTTCGGTGCCCAGGGCCGAGCCGAAGAAATACTTCAGCTCGAACGTGCCGAAGGGCGTGGACATGTATTTTGCCGTGGTCACCCGGCTGATGGTGGACTCGTGCAGGCCGAGCTCGTCGGCGATCTCGCGCAGCACCAGCGGGCGCATCGCGAGCTCGCCGTGCACGAAGAAATTCTTCTGCCGCTCGACGATCGCGTTGGAGACCCGCAGGATCGTATCGAAGCGCTGCTGGATGTTCTTGATGAACCAGCGCGCCTCCTGCAGCCGCTGCTGCAGCGCCTGGTGGCCTTCGCCCTTGTGCGCTTTCAGCGCGCCGGCATAGACGTCGTGCACGCGCAGCCGCGGCATCACGTCCGCATTGAGCTGCACCCGAAAGCGCGCTTGGGCGCCCCGGCCGGCGCGGGTGACCAGCACGTCGGGGATCACGATGTTGCGCTCGACATCGACGAAGCGGCGGCCGGGCTTGGGTTCGAGCCGGGTGATCAGCCCGATGGCGGCGCGCACCTGTGGGTCGCTGTCGCCGCACAGCTGCACGAGGCGCTTCACGTCGCGCCTGGCCAGCAGTTCCATCGGCTGCGCGCAGATGCGCAGCGCCGTTGCGCAGGCCGCCGGCGCGTCGGGAGCGGCCTGCATCGCCTTGAGCTGCAACGACAGGCATTCCGCGAGCGAACGCGCGCCGACGCCGACCGGCTCCAGGTTGTGCAACAGGCCCAGCGCCATGGTGAACCGGTGCACCAGTTCCTCCTGCTGCTCCAGGTCATGCGGCGACAGGCCGGCGGCGAGCGACTCGAGCGATTCGTCCAGGTAGCCGTCATCGTTGAGCGACTCGATCAGGAAGCGCAGCGCGCAGCGGTCTTCCTCCGACAGGCGCAGCGTGAGTGCCTGCCGGTGCAGATGCGCCTGGAGCGACTCGTGGCCGCGCGCCAGCTCGGTCGCATCGGTTTCTTCGTCGCCGGCGAGGTTGTTGCGGCGCGGCGGCGCATCGCCGCCCCACTCGCCGTCGTCGGGGATGACTTCGGTGCTGCCGTCGCCTTCCCAGTTCGGCGGCTCGGACTCGGGCCCGGCGGCCGGCTCCGGCTCCGCGGGCGCGGCGCGTGTTTCGTCCGGCAGCGGCGGCCTGAAGTCGGCGAGCTCCGTTTCGCGGTCGTCTTCCGGCACCGGCGCGTCCGCCTGCGCCAGGCCGAACTCTTCGCGCGGCGGCTCGTCCAGGCTCAGCTCCAGGAAGGGGTTGTCGTCGAGCATCTGCTCGACCTCCTGCGACAGCTCCAGCGTGGAAAGCTGCAGCAGCCGGATCGACTGCTGCAGCTGCGGCGTCAGCGCGAGATGCTGCGAGACGCGTAGCGACAGGCCCTGCTTCATCGGAAAAAACGGCCACCTGTCGACGGGCCGCCCCTCGACAGGTGCGCCCCCTCGGAGGGCAGCGCAGCGCACGCAGTGCCAAGCGTGGGGGCCATATCCATTACATGCGGAAATGCTCGCCGAGGTACACGCGGCGAACGTCGGCGTTGTTCACGATCTCCGACGGCGTGCCCTGGGCCAGCACGTTGCCGTCGCTGATGATGTAGGCGTGATCGCAGATGCCCAGCGTCTCGCGCACGTTGTGGTCGGTGATCAGCACGCCGATCCCGCGCGACTTCAGGAAGCCGATGATCCGCTGGATCTCGATCACCGCGATCGGGTCGATGCCGGCGAACGGCTCGTCCAGCAGGATGAAGCGCGGCTGGGTCGCCAGGGCGCGCGCGATCTCCACGCGCCGCCGCTCGCCGCCCGATAGCGCGAGGGCCGGCGAATCGCGCAGGTGATCCACCCGCAGGTCCTGCAGCAGCGCGGACAAACGCTTTTCGATCTCGGGTCGGGCCAGCGGATGCCCGTTCCCATCGCGCTGCAATTCGAGCACCGCGCGCACGTTCTCCTCGACGTTGAGCTTGCGGAAGATCGACGGTTCCTGGGGCAGGTACGACAGCCCCAGGCGCGAGCGCCGATGAATGGGCATGTGCTCGACGGACTTGTCGTCGATCGAAATCTCGCCGGCATCCGCGCGCACCAGGCCCACGATCATGTAGAACGACGTTGTCTTGCCGGCGCCGTTGGGTCCGAGCAGGCCCACGACCTCGCCCTTCGCCACGTCGAGCGAAACGTCCTTGACGACCTTGCGGCTGCCGTAGGACTTCTGCAAATGGCGCGCCTGCAGTCGGCTCTGGCCGGCCGGCGGCGCCGCGGCGCGCCGGACGGGGGATACCTCGATCACTTCCTGGCTCCCTCCAGCGTGGTGCTCGGCCGCAGCCGCACGCCCGGCTGGGCCGGCTGGCTGGCGGCGCTCGCCGGCGCTGAAGCCCCCGCGCGCGGCGACAGCACGGCCCGGATCCGGCCGCCAGCCGCCGGGCTGGCCGGGCCGCCATCGACCGTGAACACGTCGTTGCTGTTGTCGTAGGTTATGAGGCTGCCGACCATCTCGTCGCTGACGGTGCCCCCGCGCAACCGGCGCAGTTCGGCCTGCTTGATGAACTTCACGCGATCGGCCTTGCCGTCGTACTCGATGGTCTCGCCTTCGCCCTCGATGAACTCATCCACGCCTTCGCGTTTCTGGCGATAGAAGGCGAGCTTGCCGGGCTCGGCCGTGACCACGCCGTACTGGTAGCCTTCCGGGTCCTGCCGCACATCGACCCGTGCGCCCCGGATCACGATCGTGCCTTTGGTGATCACTACGCGCCCCGTGAACACGCTGGCCTGCTTGAGGTCGTCGTAGCGCAGTGCGTCGGCCTCCACGTTCATCGGCTTGCCCTTGTCCGCTTTCTCGGCCAGGGCCGGTCCCGCCGCGATGGCCAGCGCAAACGACAGGAACACGGCAGTGCGAGCTTGTTTCATAGGGAAATGGCGTTTCGCTCCAGGCCGGCAATGCCCGGCGGACCGGCCGGCGGCAGCTAAAGGCATGAATCTTGCTGCGCATTGTAGCCAGAGCAGCCAGCAAAAAGCCCGCCAAGCGGGCTTTTTCCGAACGAACTGCTCGCCGGGCGGCGTGCGCTTCGCGTCAGCGCGCCTTGCGCGCTTCGGCGATCAGGTAGTCGGTGACTTGCAAGGCGCGGTCCAGCGTGCCGGCCATCGTGCCGTCCGTGTAATAACGCCCCGCGATGCCGAGCGCCGGCACGCCCTGCACCTTGAACGCGTCCTGCAACTGGCTGGCGCGACGGGCCTTGCTGGAAACCGAGAAGGAGTTGTACAGCTCCTTGAACCTGGCCTTGTCCAGCCCATTCTGCCCGGCCCAGTCGAGGATCGCGTCCTCCTTGTTGGTCGGCTTGTGGTCGACATGGATCGCCTGGAACACCTTGGCATGCAGCTCATCCACTTTGCCCAGCGCCTCCAGCGTGTAGAACAGGCGCTGCTGCGGCACGAAATCGTCGCGGAACGCGACCGGGACGCGTTTGAGCACGACGTCGGGCGGCAACTTCCTGCTCCAGGCCTCCAGCTTCGGCTCGAAGGCATTGCAGTGCGGGCAGCTGTACCAGAAGAACTCGATCACCTCGACTTTACCGGCCGGGGCATCCGTGTTCACGCGCTTGTCCAGCGCGAGGTAGTCGGTCCCGTTCTCGGGCTTCCTGGCCTGCGCAAAGACACCGGCGGGCAACCCCAGGGCGGCGATGCCCACCACGCAGGCCGCGCCCACGGAAAACTCGCGTCGATTCATGTCGATTCCACTCCTTGTGAAGAGGTCAGAGGCAAGCCCGGCCGGAAGGTTCCGGCGGGCGGCTCAACGCTGGACCCGCACCAGCGCGGTTTCCACGCCGCCGGCTTCGAGCTTTTCCTTTTGCCGGTCCGCGTCTTCCTTCTTGTCGAACGGGCCCACGCGCACCCGGAACACCTGGCGGCCCGACTGCTCGCGCTCGGTCACCTTGGCCTCGATGCCCATCAGCGACAGCTTGGCGCGCTGCGCTTCGGCATCCTCGGGGGTGCGGAATGCGCCCGCCTGCACGAAATAGAAGAAGGGATCGGACAGCGCCGAGGGCGACGCGGTGCGCGCCGCGGCCAGCTCGCCGAGCGGGTCGGCGCTCTTGCCTCTGACCGCGGGCGCGGCCGGTTGAGCCGGCGCCGTGGCGGGCGCGGGAATGGTTGCGACCGGAGGCGCCGGGGCGATCACCGAGGGCGCCGGCGGCAGCGGCTTGGCAGGGTTCTTGCCGTACAGCGGCGCATTGGGGTCCCAGTCGCGGTTCTTGCGGATCTCGGCCGCGTCCTGTTCCGCCGTGCGGCTCTGGCCGCGGTTCAGGAACGGCACCGGTACCTTGGTGACGTACACGGCCACGGCCAGGGCCGCGGCGAGGCCCAGCACCACGCCGATGATGATGCCGACGAAGACGGAACCGCGCTGACTGTTTTTCACTGCTTTGATTTTCCTGCCGCAATGCGGCTACATCTTCCGGGGGGCGCCAACGCCCAGCACCGCCAATCCATTGTGCAATACCTGGGCGGTGGCTGCGACCAGCGCCAGCCGCGCGTGGCGCAGGCGTTGGTCGTCCACCAGGATGCGCTCGGCATCATAGTAAGTATGGTAGGTGGCGGCTAGCTCGCGCAGGTAAAAAGTGACGTCGTGCGGCGCGAAATCGGCCGCCGCCTCGCGCAGCATGTCGGGGTACTTGGCCAATTCCAGCATCAGGGCCTGCGCCGGCGCGCTTTGCAGCACGGACAGGTCGGCCCCCGTGAGCGATGCCGGCTCGCCGCCCCACATCGCCAGCACCGAGCAGATGCGCGCATGGGCGTACTGCACGTAGTAGACCGGGTTGTCGTTGTTCTGCGCCAGCGCCAGGTCGACGTCGAACACGTACTCGGTGTCGGGCTTGCGCGAGAGCAGGAAAAAGCGCACCGCGTCCTTGCTGGTCCACTCGATCAGGTCACGCAGCGTGACGTAGCTGCCCGCGCGCTTGGAGATCTTCACCTCCTCGCCGCCGCGCATGACGCGCACCATGGTGTGCAGCACGTAATCGGGGTAGCCGGCCGGGATTCCGACGCCGGCCGCCTGCAAGCCGGCGCGCACCCGCGCGATCGTGCCGTGATGGTCGGTGCCCTGGATGTTGACGACCTTCGTGAAGCCGCGCTCCCATTTGGTGATGTGGTAGGCCACGTCCGGCACGAAATACGTGTAGCTGCCGTCGCCCTTGCGCATGACGCGGTCCTTGTCGTCGCCGTACTCCGTGGACTTCAGCCACAGGGCCCCCTCGTGCTCGTAGGTCTTGCCCGCGTCGCGCAGTTTTTGCACCACGGCATCCACCTTGCCGCTGGTGTAGAGGCTCGACTCGAGATAGTAGTTGTCGAAGCGGATGTCGAACGCCTTCAGGTCCAGGTCCTGCTCGTGGCGCAGCCAGGCGACGGCGAACAGCCGGATGCCGTCCAGGTCGTCCGCGTCGCCGGTCGCGGTGAATTCCCGGTCGTCCGAACGCACGGTCTTGCCGGCCAGGAAATCAGCCGCGATCTCGGCGATGTAGTCGCCGTTGTAGGCCGCTTCCGGCCACTGCGGGTCGCCCGGCCTGAAGCCCTTGGCGCGCAGTTGAACACTCGTGGCGAGCGTGGCGATCTGCACACCCGCGTCGTTGTAATAGAACTCGCGGGTAACGTCCCAGCCTTGTGTCGCATACAGGTTGCAGATCGCGTCGCCTAGCGCCGCTTGCCGCCCATGGCCGACGTGCAGCGGCCCGGTCGGATTGGCGGAAACGAATTCCACCATCATGTGCTGCCCGTTGGCCGGCTGCACACCGAACGACGGCCCGGCGGCCAGGATCTCGGCGACGATCTGCTGCTTGGCTTCGGGCTTGAGCTTGATGTTCAGGAAGCCGGGGCCGGCGATGTCGATCGCCTCGACCCATTGCTGGAACGGCTGCGTCTCCAATAAGGCCGCGCGCAATTTTTCAGCGACCTGCCGTGGGCTCTGCTTCAGCGGCTTGGCGAGCTGCATGGCCGCCGTGCAGGCGAGGTCGCCGTGCGCCGCGACCTTGGGCGATTCGAAGGCCGCCTTGGCTCCCGCGCCGGGTGCGAGCCGTTCCAGCCCGGCGGCCAGGCTGCCGAGCAATTGTTGTTTGACCAGGAGCATCGCGCGATTTTACGGGGCCGCTACGCGCCGCCCTCGGGCTGCAGGGACAAGCCCCGCGGGCGCGAGGCTTGTTTTCAGCTTGTGGCCGAGCTTGTGGCCACTAGGCCCCGAAGCCGCGCGCGAGGAACGTCGCGGCGAGCGGGATCAGCGCGATGATGTGAGCCGCGGTGAACGCCAGCCGGCGGGTGGCGTTGATTTGCGCCGCATCGGGCAGGGCCCCGGTCGTGTTCAGTTCGCGCAGCCAGCGCCGGTAATTGCGTGCCGGCCGGATCGCCAGCAGGACGACCACGATGAACAGCCCGATCTTCAGGTGCAACAACCAGTTGCTCCAGTACCAGGCGCTGCCCTTGATGCCGAAGTACAGGCGCGCCAGTCCGGTGATCAGCACCGCGGCCAAGCCGATCAGATAGATGCGATCCACCGCGACCAGCCGCTGCACCACCTTTGGATTCAACCAGTCGGTGCGGCAGATGGCGGTTTCGCTCGTGACGAACACGACGGCGGTGAGGATGGCCAGGATGTGCGCGTAGGCGAGCAGGGCTTCCAGCGTCATGATGCCTTCCAGAAATCGGGTTGGTTGTAGTTGTGCTTGAGGAAGTCTATCCACAACCGCACCCGCAGCGGCAGGTGCTTGCGCTGCGGAAAGACCGCGTAGATGCCGTTGGGCGGCGCCGCGAACTCGCCCAGCACTTCCGCCAGCTGCCCGGCCGCCACCTCGCGCTCCACCTCCCAGGTGCTGCGCCAGGCGATGCCGTAGCCGGCCAGGCACCAGTCGTGCAGCACCTGGCCGTCCGAGCAATCGAGCGGCCCGCCCGGGCGCAGGTAAACGACCTCCTCGCCTTCCGCCTTCGGCACGCGAAACGCCCAGCCCCGGGTCTGCGAAGCATCGCTGGACAACGTCAGGCAGTCGAATTTCATCAGTTCGCTGGGATGCTGCGGGGTGCCGTTGCGCTTCAGGTATTCGGGCGTCGCGACGCACAGGCGGCGGTTGTCGGCCAGCCGCACACTGACCAGCGAGGAATCGGGCAGGTCGCCGACGCGCACCGCGCAATCGTAGCCTTCGCCGGCCAGGTCCACCACGCGGTCGCTCAGGTTCAGCGAGATCGTGACCTCGCAGTGCAGCTCGCGAAACCGCGGCACCAGCGGCGCGACGTGGCGGCGCCCGAAGCCCGCCGGAGCCGTGATGCGCAGGTGCCCGCTGGCCTTGACGCCGCCGGCACTGACGCTCGCTTCCGCGTTTGCGATGTCGGCCAGCAGGCGCTGGCAGTCTTCCAGGAAGGCGCTGCCTTCGTGCGTCAGGGAGATGCGCCGCGTGGTGCGAACCAGCAGCTTGACGCCCAGGCGCTCTTCCAGCGCGTCGAGCCGCCGTCCCATGATCGCGGGCGCGACCCCTTCGGCTTTGGCGGCGGCGGTCAGGCTGCCCCGCGTTGCCACCGAGGTAAACGACTCGAGCTGCTTGAGTTTGTCCATCCAGCGCAGATTATGCGCACGCAAGTCAGGAATCACGCAGCAATTCAGCTCTATTGCGCTGCGCAGGCCAAAATTCTGCGCTTCGATGCTGGGTCCTTATGCCAGCCCGCGGGCAAGGCACGCCGACCTTATGCCAAGTCGTCGCGGCGGATCACGTTCATCGCTTGCAGCGCCGCGATCTCGCCGGGGCTGTAGCCCAGCTCGCTCAGCAGTTCGACCGTGTGCTCACCGAGGCGCGGCGGCTGCAGCCGCACCCCGGGCCGGCTGCCGCCGATCGTCAGCGGCAGCAACGGAACCCGCGTTTCGCGCCCGTCCGGCAGCGTGAGCGGCGCCAGGGCACCGGTCGCGTTCAGATGGGGATCGTCGAACAGTTCTTCGGGCCGGGTGATCGGCGCGAACGGCAGTCCGCGCGCTTCGAACGTGGCGGTGAGCTGCGCGGCGGTGAAGCCGGCCAGCCGCTCGCGCAGCATCGGGATCATCCATTCGCGCGCATTCACGCGGTCGTTGTTGGTCTTCAGGCGCGCATCGGAGCGCAGGTCGTCGAAGCCGAACGCGTCGCAGAAGATCGCCCACTGGGTGTCGCTGACCGCGGCCAGGAAGATCTGCTGGCCGTCCTTCACAGTGAACACGTCGTAGACTGCCCAGGCCGAGATGCGGCCGGGCATGGGCGCGGCGGGTTGGCCGGTGACGGCGTACTGCATCATGTGCTGCGCCACCAGCAGCACGTTGTTCTCGAACAGCGCGCTCTGCACTTCCTGGCCCTTGCCGGTCTTCGCGCGCGCGGCCAGCGCCGCCATCGCACCGATCGCGCCGAACATGCCGCCCATGATGTCGTTGACGCTGGTGCCCGCGCGCAGCGGATCGCCGGGGCGCCCGGTCATGTAGGCGAGGCCTCCCATCATCTGCACCACTTCGTCGAGCGCGGTGCGGTGTTCGTAGGGGCCGGGCAGGAACCCCTTGTGGCTCACATAGATCAGCCGCTCGTCCAGCCGCGACAAGGTCGCGTAATCCAGGCCCAATTTCTGCATCGTGCCCGGCTTGAAGTTCTCGCTCACGATGTCGGCGGTGGCGATCAGCCTGAGCGCGGCCTGCCTGCCTTGCGGTGCCTGCAGATCGAGCGCGATGCTCTTCTTGTTGCGGTTGAAGAGCGGGAAAAAGCCCGCACCCGAACCCAGGAGCCGGCGCGTGTTGTCGCCCGCGAGCGGCTCGACCTTGATCACTTCGGCGCCCAGATCGGCCAGCACCATTCCGCAGGTCGGTCCCATCACCATGTGCGTGAACTCGACCACCCGCACGCCCTCATAGGCCAATCGCGGCTCAGCCGAAGGCGGTCGCCCGGTACTTTTCAGCGGGTCGCTTGGGGTCATCTTGCCCTTCCGTTCAGGTAACAGCCCTATTTTCGCCGACCGCCCCGATTCGGCCGCTGTTCAGCGGATTTCACATTGATTACATGCATTTCATGCACGGATTACACGCATTCAACTTGATTAATGCCGTGCAAAGTATCGAATAAAGTCAAATCATGGAAAAACCCAAGGCTGTCCTGTTCGATGCTTACGGCACCCTGTTCGACGTCTACAGCGTCGGGCTGCTGGCCGAGCAGCTCTTTCCCGGCCACGGCGACGCCCTGGGCGTGCTCTGGCGCGACAAGCAGATCGAGTACACGCACCTGGTCACCGCGAGCAACGACGGCGCGCACTACCAGCCCTTCTGGGAACTGACCCGCGCCGCGCTGCGCTACGCCTGCAAACGACTGGCACTGGACCTCACGCCCGGGCACGAAGAACGGCTGATGAACCAGTACAACCATCTGTCGGCGTTCCCCGAAAACAAGGAAGTGCTGGCGGCGCTCAAGGCGAAGCGGGTGACGACCGGCATCCTGAGCAATGGCGACCCGGAGATGCTGGCCGTCGCCGTGCGCAGCGCCGGCCTGGAGGGACTGCTCGATCACGTCCTGAGCGTGGACGCGGTGCGCAAGTACAAGACGCACCCCGACGTGTATGCACTGGGCACCCAGGCAACCGGCCTGGACGCCCGCCAGATCGCCTTCGTGAGCTGCAACAGCTGGGACGCGCTGGCCGCGACCTGGTACGGGTATCGCACGCTCTGGGTGAACCGCTATCAGCTGCCGTTCGAGGAACTCGGCACGCAGCCCACGCGCACCGGCAGCAGCCTGCGCGACGTCCTTGCCTTTTTCTGAAATCCCCGCCTAGGAGAAACACATGACCGAGCGCACCCGCATCCACGGCCTGGAGGTGGCCAATGAGTTGCACCGCTTCATCGAAGACGAGGCGCTTCCGGGCACCGGCGTCGACAGCGCCGCGTTCTGGAAGGGCTTCGATGCGATCGTCTCCGACTTCGCGCCACGCAACCACGCGCTGCTGGCCGAGCGCGACCGCCTCCAGCTCGAACTGGATCGCTGGCACAAGGCGCATCGCGGGCCCATCACCGACCTGCCCGCCTATCGCGGCTTCCTCGAGAAGATCGGCTACCTGGTGCCGCCGCCGGCGGGCGCGAAAGCCACCACGGCCGATGTCGATGCGGAACTGGCGCTGCAGGCCGGCCCGCAACTGGTGGTGCCGATCCTGAACGCGCGCTATTCGCTCAATGCGGCGAACGCGCGCTGGGGTTCGCTGTATGACGCGCTGTACGGCACCGACGTCATCCCCGAAAGCGAGGGCGCCCACAAGGGCAAGAGTTACAACCCGGTACGCGGCGCGAAGGTGATCGCGTTCGCGCGCGAGTTCCTGGACCGCTCCGCGCCGCTGGCGCAAGGTTCGCACCAGGAGGCCGCGAGCTACCGCGTCGTGGACGGGAAACTGGCGGTCACGTTCAAGAACGGGTCGTCCACGGGCCTGAAGAATGCCGCCCAGTTCATCGGCTACCAAGGGGATGCCGCTGCGCCGTCGTCGGTGCTGCTGCGCAACCACGGAATCCACGTGGACATCCAGATCGACCGGAACACGCCGATCGGCCAGTCCGATGCCGCCGGAGTGAGCGATCTGATCATCGAAGCGGCGCTGTCCACCATCCTGGACCTGGAGGACTCGGTCGCCTGCGTCGATGCGCAGGACAAGGTGCTGGCCTACAGCAACTGGCTGGGCATCATGCGGGGCACGCTCACCGAGCAGGTCACCAAAGGTGAGCGGACTTTCACGCGCGGCCTGAACCCGGACCGCAAATACAAGGCGGGCTTCGGTGCGGGCGCGCAGGCGGCCGGCGGCGATGTCACGCTGCACGGGCGCTCGCTCCTGTTCGTGCGCAACGTCGGGCACCTCATGACCAATCCCGCCGTCCTGTACGGCGGGGGCAAGGAAATCCCGGAAGGCATCCTGGACGCGGTGGTCACGACCGCGATCGCGATCCATGACCTGAAGGGCCACGGCGCGAACGGCATCCGCAATTCGCGTACCGGATCGGTGTATATCGTCAAGCCCAAGTTGCACGGGCCGCAGGAAGTGGCGTTCTCGTGCGAACTGTTCGCGCGGGTCGAAGCGCTGCTCGGTCTGCCGGCCAACACCGTGAAGCTCGGCATCATGGACGAGGAGCGCCGCACCAGCGTCAACCTGAAGGCCTGCATCGCCGAAGCGGCGGCTCGCACCGCGTTCATCAACACCGGCTTCCTGGACCGCACCGGCGACGAGATGCACACCGCGATGCATGCGGGGCCGATGTTCCGCAAGGGCGACATGAAGGGCAGCGCCTGGATCCAGGCGTACGAACAGAACAACGTGGTGGTCGGGCTGGGCTGCGGGCTGCGCGGGCGCGCGCAGATCGGCAAGGGCATGTGGGCGATGCCGGACCTGATGGCCGCGATGGTGGAGCAGAAGATCGCGCATCCGCGCGCCGGCGCCAACACGGCGTGGGTGCCCAGCCCGACGGCCGCCACGCTGCACGCGCTGCACTACCACGCGGTCGACGTGGCCGCGGTGCAAAAGGAAATGGAAAAGATCGATGCCGACGGCGAACATGACCGCCTGCTTGCCGGACTGCTGCAGATCCCCGTGGTGGCGCAGGCCGAGTGGACGGCCGCCGAGCGCCAGCAGGAAATCGAAAACAACATCCAGGGCATCCTGGGCTACGTGGTGCGCTGGATCGACCAGGGCGTGGGCTGCTCGAAGGTGCCCGACATCCACAACGTGGCATTGATGGAAGACCGCGCCACGCTGCGCATCAGCAGCCAGCATGTCGCCAACTGGCTGTTGCACGGCGTCGTCACGCAGCAGCAGGTCAGGGACACGTTTCGCCGCATGGCGGCCGTGGTGGACGGCCAGAACGCCGGCGATCCCGCCTACCGGCCGATGGCCGGCAACTTCGAGCAATCGGAGGCATTCCAGGCCGCCTGCGACCTCGTGTTCAAGGGACTCGAGCAACCGAGCGGCTACACCGAGCCGCTGCTGCACGCGTGGCGGCAAAAGGTCAAAGCGCGGCAGCGTTAGTGTCCGCCTCGCAGCGCCGAACGGCAGCTGCCGGGCGACGAGCGGCGCCCGCCCGCCGAAAGTGGTAACCGAATATTGCGAACCGTTGCGTGGCGTGCCAAGCCTGCTACAAACGGGCTACAGCGGCTCAGCAGTAATGTTTCTCGCCTGAGCCGATGCGGCCGTTTTCCCGTTTCCCTGGCAGGTTTAGCCACCGATGGCCCCGCAATCCTCCGCACTCGAAGAATGCTTCAACGAGGTCGCCGACTCGGCGCCGATGGCCCTGGAGCGTTGCCTCAACCATGTGGTCAGCGTGCTCCAGGAGGCCGAAAGCACGAGCCAGCGATCTGCCGAACGCATCGAGCTGGGAAAAGCCTGGCGTGAATTGCTGGCCCATCAGGATGCGTGGTGCAAGCACTACGGGGACGAGTTGCGTCGGGCATTCCACACGCCAGTCGCTTCGGACGCCGACTCGCCCGAGCAGCGCGGCGGCAGCGGCCGCTCCCGGCCCCAGGAGTTGACGCTCGTCGACGACGCCGAGATCCTCGAAGAGATCGAATCCTCGCGGCTGGTGCGGCACGTGCGGCCGCTGGTGGAGCGGCCCGTGTCCGAACTCGATGCGCTCATGAGTTCTGCCATGGGCCTGACCAGCGTGCGGCCCGAGTTGAATCCGGTTCGCCCCGAGGTCTTCGCACAAAGCCTGCGGGCGCTGATCGGCCGCAGCCAGGTGAACGCGTCCACCGGCTCGCTGTGGTTGAAATACCTGGCCGAGCCCCTGAGCGAGGAACTGCAGAACCTGTATGGGCGGCTGGTCACGCAGCTGAAGAATGCCAATGTGCAGCCGGCCGACTATCGCTTCACTGGGACGCAGTCGGCAGCGCGCTCGCCGGGGTCGAGCGCCGACGGGCACGCAGCCGGCGCCGGTCGCACCGCGGCGGCGCCCTCCCCGCGTCTGTCCGGCCACGAGATCAGCCCCGCACTGATGCGAGACTTTCTCGTCCGCGGCGGCGGCGCCGAAGCGTCCCAGCCTTTACCCTCTTCCTATTACGCGGAAGTGGAACGCGAGTTGGCCACCCTGCGCAGTGCGGCCAAGGCGGCCGCCCCGGCCGTCGCGCGGCGCGCATTGCCGTCCGGTTACCGCGAATTGCCCGTGGTGGAGCGCCCGCCGTTGCCGGTGGACGTGCAAAGCACGCTCAGCACGAGCCTTTGGGGAGATCTCGCGAAATCGCATGAGCGTTCGCTCGTGCGCACAAAGTTGCGCAGGGATGCCACGCGGGTCGCTCAGGTGCTGGGCCTGGAGCTGGTGCGCAAGGTCGTCAACGGTATCGCCCAGGATGGAAGATTGCTGGCGCCGGTGCGCGAGGCGATCGTGGCGCTCGAGCCTTCGCTGCTGCGGCTGGCGATGGTCGACCCGCGCTTCTTTACCGACGAGCAGCACCCGGGCCGGCTCCTGATGGAGCGGGTCGCGCAGCGCAGCTTCCGCTACAACGACGAATTCGCCGAAGATTTCTCGGCCTTCTTCGCGGACGTCAGCCGCGAGTTCAACGGCTTGAACCGCGTGCCGATCCGCGGCTCGGTGCCGTTCGAGCAGGCGCTGCTGCGGTTGCAGACGGCCTGGGACGAAGTGGATCGCGCGGAGGAACAGCAGCGAAGCGATGCGGTCAGTGCGATGCGCTTCGCCGAGCGGCGCCAGGCCGAAGCGAGCCACATCGCGTGGGAATTGAGTTCGCGGCCGGACCTGGAGAACGTGCCCGCGGTGGTCCAGGATTTCCTGTTCGGCCGTTGGGCGCTGGTGTTGGCGCACGCGCGCCTGACGGACAAAGCCAAGCAGATCGATCCCTGCGGTTACCTGTCGGTGATCCCCGATCTGCTGTGGAGCGTCAAGCGCGAAGTCACCCTCAAGCAACCCGCCCAGCTGTTCGAGCGCGTCCCGCATCTCGTCGCCACCCTGCGCGCAGGACTGGCCTCGATCGGGCAGGGCGCGGAAGAAAACGAGGCGTTTTTCCACGCGCTCATGAAGCTGCACCATCCGGTGCTCAAGCTGCGCCGCGCGAAGTCGCGGCACGACGCGCGCGCATCGGGCATGGCGCCGCTGGCGGCGGTCGATCAGGCGCCTGCGCCCCCGGCTCCAGTGGCAGGCGCGGCTGCCGACCCGGTCAGCGTGCACCCGTGGATGAGCCCGCAAGAGCTCGACGTCGCCGGGTTCGAGGAAACGCTGCCGACCGACATGGGCGAGCTGACTGGCGAGCCGGCGGTTTCCGCGCCGGCGCCGCTGGAGTCGCATCCCCGCGCACCGTCGGGCGCGGCCGCCCAAGCGTCGCGCGCCGCGGAGCCGGCGCCGAATGGCGCGATGGGCGTGGCCACACTGCGCGAAGGCGATTGGTTCGACCTGTACTCGAAGCGGCGCTGGCGGCGCGCCCAGCTGATCTGGGCGAGCAGCAATGCGACGCTGTTCATGTTCGTGAGCCAGGGTGGACGCCCCCATTCGATGACCAAGCGGGTGTGCGAGCGCCTGATCCGCGACCGTTACCTGCGGCCGGTGCGCATGCACGGCGTCGTGTCGCATGCGCTCGACCGGCTGAAGCAGGAACCTGCCGCCTGAGAGCGCGCGAGCGAACCGGCTTAGACTTGACGGCGTTTCCCCCGCACGCCATGCCCACCGAAGATTCCCTGGACACGACCCGTTGCCCGTTGTGCGGGCAGCCGAACCAGTGCGCCGGGCAAGTGGAGCGCGCGACCGGCGTGCAGCAGCCCCCTTGCTGGTGCACGCAGCGTGAGTTCAGCCAGGAACTGCTGCAGCGCGTCCCTGAAGCGCTGCGCCGCAAGGTCTGCATCTGCCCGGCTTGCGCCGGCGCGGCGCGCTAGGCGGGACTGCGCCCTTCGAGTTTCGCCTTCAGGAACCCGACAGCGCCGTAGCGCGTGACGCGCGTGTAGAAGCGCTCCGACAGGCGCGTGACCATCGCCGAATACTCGTCCACCAGCGCGGGCGGGATGGTGAAGTTGTCGTAGTTCACCACGACCGCGATACGCTCCTCGGGACGCGTCACCACCGGCGCGAGCAATTGCGTCACCCGGTGCTCGACCTCCGCGATCGCCCCCTTGCTCGCGATATCCAGGCCATGGAAGTCGATGAACAGCAGCCGGTGCTGCAGGTCGAGTTCCAGGCGCTCCGACAGCGGCTTGGCCAGCAGGCGGTCGCGCAATTCCAGCGGCGCCGCGGTGAACAGGCGGCTGTCCATCAGCGCGAGTTCGGGCGCGATGGCCGGCATGAAATCCATCTGGCCCAGCACGTCGCGCTCCAGATCGATGCCGGGCGCGATCTCGATCAGCTCCATCCCGCCCTCCTGAGCCAGCCGCAGCACGCAGCGCTCGGTGACGTACAGGACCCGCTGGCCGCGCCGCCTGGCCTCGCGGCCGCTGAACGTGCGCTGCTCCACCTCGCGCACGAACTTGCGCATCGTGCCTTCGCTCGCGATGCGGACCTTGCCGTTCTTCACCTCGACCGCGAGATCGCCCGCGGTGAACGTGCCCACGAACACCACCGTCTTGGCGTTCTGGCTGATGTTGATGAAGCCGCCCGCGCCGGCCAGCCGCGGACCGAACCGGCTCACGTTGAGGTTGCCCTGCGCGTCGGCCTGCGCCAGCCCCAGCACCGCGAGATCGAGCCCGCCGCCGTCGTAGAAATCGAACTGGCTCGGCTGGTCGATCACCGCCTGCGGGTTCACGGCGGCGCCGAAGCTCAGGCCGCTGGCGGGAATGCCGCCGATCACGCCGGCTTCGGCGGTGAGCGTGACGAGGTCGATCACGCGCTCCTCGGCCGCGACCGCGGCCACGCCTTCGGGCATGCCGATGCCCAGGTTCACGACGCTGTTCGTCTTCAGCTCCAGCGCCGCGCGCCGCGCGATGACCTTGCGTTCGTTCAACGGCATGGGCACGAGCTGGTCCATCGGCAACCGGATCTCGCCCGAATACGCCGGGTTGTACTGCTCCACGAACGTCTGCATGTGATAGGCCGGATCGCTCGCGACCACCACCGCATCCACCAGCACCCCGGGCACCTTCACCTGGCGCGGATGCAGCGTGCCGCGGTCGGCGATGCGCTCGACCTGTGCGATGACGATGCCACCTGAATTGCGCGCGGCCATCGCGATCGCCAGCGCTTCGAGCGTCAAGGCTTCGCGTTCCATGGTCAGGTTGCCGTCGGGATCGGCCGTGGTGGCGCGGATGATCCCGACCGAGATCGGGAACGCCTTGTAGAACAGGTACTCCTGCCCATCGATCTCCATCAAGCGGACCAGCTCCTCGGTCGTGCACGCGTTGACGCGGCCGCCGCCGTGGCGCGGATCGACGAAAGTGTCCAGTCCGACCTGCGTCAACGTGCCCGGCTTGCCGGCGGCGATGTCCCGGTACAGGTGCGTGAGCACCCCCTGCGGCAGGTTATAGGCCTCGATCGCGTTGGCGACCGCTAGCTTTTGCAGCGCCGGCACCAGCCCCCAATGGCCGCCCACCACGCGCCGCACGAGCCCGGCATGGCCGAAATGATTGAGGCCGCGCTCCTTGCCGTCGCCCTGTCCCGCTGCATACACGAGGGTGAGCCCGCGTGGCGAGCCGTTGCCGGTCTCCGCCTGGGTCGCAAGGAAGCGCGCTTCCAGCGTCACCGCGATTTCCTCGGCGAAACCGATGCCGACGAAGCCGCCGGTCGCGACCGTGTCGCCGTCATGGATCAGCCGCACCGCTTCGGCCGCGCTGACCACCTTGTTGCGCCGCCGGCCCAGCGGAACATGCTCGTCCAGGTGCGTGTGCAAGGCTTCTCCTCACGTGAACTGCTTCTATCATCGCAGGAACCGATGCCGCCGCCTTCAGGAAAACCATGGGAAGAATCGCAGGGACAGCGCCTTGACGGCAAGCCTTAGCCGGCCGCCGGACCGGTCGCATCCGCGCTACCGGTGGCTGCTGCTGTTGTCCGTCATGGTCGGCACCATGGCTTCGATCATGTCGTCCACCATCGTGAACGTGGCGATCCCGGACATGAGCCGGTATTTCGCGGTGGGCCAGGAGCGTGCGCAGTGGGTCAGCTCCGGCTTTATGGTGTCGATGACCGCGTCGATGCTCACTACCCCGTGGCTGCTGGCGCGCTACGGCTACCGCCGGACCTACTTCGGCACGATGGCGCTGTTGATGGCAGGCGGCATCGCCGGCGGGCTGGCGAATCGGTTCGCTGTCGTGCTGGCCGCACGCGTCGCCGAAGGGCTGGCCGCAGGCGTGGTCCAGCCGATCCCCGCCATCATCATCCTGCGGGCGTTCGAATCCAACGAGCAGGGACGCGCGAGCGGCATTTTCGGCATGGGCGTCGTGTTGGCGCCCGCGCTCGGGCCGAGCATCGGCGGGGTGCTGGTGGACCTGTTCGGGTGGCGTTCGATCTTCTTCATGGTCGTGCCGTTCTGCCTCGCTTCGTTCTGGCTCGCCTGGAAGTTCGTCCCCATGACTGCTCCGGGCGGTGTCATGGCGCAACGCGGCAACCGGCTCGACTGGCGCGGCCTCCTGCTCGGCGTGGCGGGCACGCTGTGCCTGCTCAACGGACTGGTCGAGCTGCACGGCGGCGGCCCTTCCAGCATCGTTTTGCTCGTGGCTGCCGCGGCGGCCCTGGTTGCCTTCCTCGCCTGGCAGCGCCGCGTCAAGGCCGGTGGCGGCGAACCGCTGATGGACCTGGCGCTGTTCGGCAGCCGCAGTTTCGCGATGGGCAGCGTCGTCGCGTTCATCTACGGTACCGCCCTGTTCGGGTCCACCTACCTGTTGCCGGTCTACATGCAAGTGGCATTGGGCCTGTCGCCCTCGTATGTGGGCACCATCCTGCTGCCCGCTGGGCTCGTGCTGGCGGTGACGATCGCCTTGGTGGGCCGGCTCGCCGACCGCAAGCCGACGGGTCTGTTGGTGAGCGTCGGGCTCGCACTGCTGGCGGGCTCGTTCGCCCTGATGACGAGCATCCACCTGCAAAGCGCGATCTGGCTGCTGGTCGCGTGGGCGATCCTCGGGCGCATCGGGCTCGGCTTCATCCTGCCGTCGCTCAATCTCGGCTCGATGCGTTCGCTCGACCGCAGCCTCATTCCGCAGGGCTCGAGCGCGATCAATTTCGTACGGATGCTCGGCGGCGCGACGGGAGTGAGCTTGTGCGGGATCGTCCTGGAGTGGCGGGTTGCCGCGCATGGCGACTCGCTGGCCAACCCGGTGACCAGCGTCGCGCGTCTGGCCGCTTTCAACGAGGTGTTCTGGATGCTGGCGGCGCTGTGCGCGCTGGCAATGGCCGCCGCGTCCCAATTGCGCGAGCCGCGCCCCGCCGGCAAGCGCCAGCAGTCAGAATAACTCCATGTGTCAGCTGCTCGGCATGAATTGCAATACGCCCACCGACGTGACGTTCAGTTTCACCGGCTTTGCCCAGCGTGGCGGGCGCACCGATCAGCATGTGGACGGCTGGGGCATCGCCTTTTTCGAGGGCGTCGGCCTGCGGCATTTCGTGGATCACCAGCCGGCGAGCGAATCGCCCGTGGCCGAGCTGATCCGGCGATACCCGATCAAGAGCCGCAACGTGATCGCGCACATCCGCAAGGCGACGCAGGGCGCGGTCGCGCTCGAGAACTGCCATCCGTTCGTGCGCGAGCTGTGGGGCCGCTACTGGGTGTTCGCGCACAACGGCAACCTGGAGAATTTCCACCCGCGCATCCATGCGAGCTTCCGCCCGGTCGGCGCGACGGACAGCGAGCGCGCTTTCTGCTGGCTGATGCAGGAGCTCGCGAAATCGCATGCGGGGGTGCCGAGCGTGCACGAGCTGACGTTGACCTTGCGGGAACTGACGCCGCGCATCGCGCGGCACGGCCCCTTCAACTTCATGCTGTCCAACGGCCACGCGCTGTGGGCCCATTGCTCCACCAACCTGTTTTTCGTCGAGCGCAAGCACCCGTTCGCGCACGCGCATCTGGCGGACGAGGACCTGAGCATCGACTTCGCCCGCAACACGACGCCGCACGACCGGGTGGCGGTTGTCGTGACCGCGCCGCTGACGACCAACGAGAACTGGACCGCCTTCGAATCCGGCGAGCTGCGGGTGTTCGTGGACGGCCAGACCGCCGCTTGACCGCAATGCGGTAGGCGCGTTCCTGCCGGAGCCCGTGGCAGGAAGGCGCAGGAGGCGCTGACGCTGAAGCTCGTGGCGGGTCTGGTTGGCCTGATTGGCCGCAAGTTGGAGCACGCGAGTCACTTCCGCAGGCAGCACAGGTCCCGCGTCGCGGCAGGCGGTGCCCGCCGCGAGCCAACGCAGGGGGTGTCTGCTGCGAAAACAAACTCCCCTGCTGCAACTCCGCAACCCAAATCCTCAGGACGCCGTTGCCGCCTCGACGGCATCGATGAACATCGCGGGCACATCGAAACCCATCTGCTCGGTGATTTCCTGGAAACAGGTCGGGCTCGTCACGTTGATCTCGGTGAGGTAATCGCCGATCACGTCCAGTCCGACCAGTAGCAGGCCACGCTGCGCGAGCACCGGGCCGATCGCCCGCGCGATCTCCAGGTCGCGCGCGGAGAGCGGCTGCGCGACCCCCTTGCCGCCCGCCGCCAGGTTGCCCCGGATTTCGCTGCCCTGGGGAATGCGCGCCAGGCTGTAGGGCACCGGCTCGCCGCCGATCACGAGCACGCGCTTGTCGCCCTGCGCGATCTCGGGCACGAACCGCTGCACCATGATCGTGGTGGTGCCGTGGTGGTTGAGCGTCTCGATGATCGAGCCCAGATTCAGCCCGTCCGCGCCGACGCGGAAGATGCCCATCCCGCCCATGCCGTCCAGCGGCTTGAGGATGATCTCCTCGTGCTCCGCATGGAAACGCTTCACGTCCTCCGCATCGCGCGTGACCAGTGTCGGGCTGACGAACTGCGGGAACTCCATGATCGCCAGCTTCTCGGGGTGGTCGCGCAGCGATGCGGGCCGGTTGAACACGCGCGCGCCCTCCCGCTGCGCCTGCTCGAGCAGGTGCGTCGCATAGAAGTACTCGCTGTCGAACGGCGGGTCCTTGCGCATGAGCACCGCGTCGAATTCCGTGAGGGCGCGCAAGCCCGCCTGGTTCACCTGGAACCAGTCGTTCAGCGTGCCCGTCAGCGTGATCTCGCGCACGTGCGCCCTGACCACGTCGCCCGAGCGCCAGGTCAGGTGGCGCGGCTCGCAGGCGACGATGCGATGGCCGCGGCGCTGGGCCTCGCGCATCATCGAAAACGTCGTGTCCTTGTAGGTCTGGAACAGTTCGAGGGCGTCGGCGACAAAAAGGATGTTCATCGGTGGGAAGCGGAAATGTGCGCCTGTACTGTTGCACAAAAGGCGCGGCCCCGTTGCCCGCTAGGACGTCGCGTCGCCGAGCATGGCCAGCAGGCGCTGGCGGCCGGCCTGGATATGGCTTTCGGCCTGCGCCTTGGCCTTGGCCTTCGTGCCCTTGGAGATCGCCTCGTAAATCCGGCGGTGCTCGAGGTTCGAGGTGCGCATATTGCCCGGCTTGCTGAAGTTCTGCCGCCGGAACAGATGCAGTTCCTTGACGTAATCGTCGTACTGCCGCTGCGCGCGCCGGCTGTGCGCCAACGCCAGCACCAGCGCGTGGAACTGGAGGTTGAGCTCGTAGTACAGGCCGTGGTCGCCGGCCTGGCAGGCGCGGTCCATGCCATCGAGCAGCGCCTCGAACTTGCGGCGATCGGCGTCGGTGACGTGGTCCGCTGCGCGTTCCGCAGCGAAGCCGAACACCAGCGCGCGCAGGTCGTAGATCTCCAGCATTTCGGGAATCGAGACCTGGCGCACGAACACGCCGCGGTTCACCACCGCGACCACCAGCCCGGTGCCCGCCAGGATGCGGATGGCCTCGCGGATGGGGCCACGGCTGGTGCCCATACGCAGGGCGAGCGCCGCTTCGTTGAGCCGATCCCCCGCCCGGAATTCACCGGCGTAAATCAATTGCTTGATCTGCTCGGCGATGGTGCCCGGCAAGCTCTGGTCGGCGTTCGAATGGGTAGGCGGCGTCATGTGGGTATGTCAACGATCGTGAAACTATTGTAGGCATTCCACAAAAAATTGTTGACACTTGCGTGAAGGTCATGACTAATAACGGCGAATCCCCGATCTCTAGGCCATCCCAATAGAAGGAGACACAGCCATGTTCAGGAAATCAATTGCCGCGACCTTGTGCGCTGCCGGCGCACTGGCATCCGGGCCCGCCGCCGCGCAGGCACCGGCGCCGTACGAGGCAACGCCGCAGCTGGTGGCGGCCGCCACGAAGGAAGGCAAGGTGGTCTGGTATTCGGCGACGGACGTGAAGGTGGCCGAAGGCCTCGCCAAGGCGTTCGAGGCCAGGTACCCCGGCATCAAGGTGCAGGTCGAGCGCTCCGGCGCCGAACGCATCTTCCAGCGCATCAACCAGGAGTACGGCAGCAAGATCTACACGGCGGACGTGATCGAAACGTCGGATGCGGTGCACTTCGTCAATTTCAAGCGCAACGGCTGGCTGCAGGCCGCGGTG
>JAGRPN010000311.1 GCA_019449555.1 Ramlibacter sp. | reverse complement strand
CCGCACCCGTACGGGCGGCTGCAATTCGGCGCCGACCTCGACCTGCATTTCCGCACGCTGATCGGCACCGGCTCCAACCCCAACGTGGCGGCGGTCGTGGTGATCGGCATCGAGGACACCTGGACCCAGAAGGTCGTGGAAGGGATTGCCGCAACGGGCAAGCCGGTGACCGGTTTCGGCATCGAGCTGCATGGCGACCACGACACGATCATGCGGGCCAGCAAGGTGGCCAAGGAATACGTGCAATGGGCCAGCGAGAAGCAGCGCGTGCCCTGCGAGATCTCGGAGCTGTGGGTTTCGACCAAGTGCGGCGAGAGCGACACCACATCCGGGTGCGGCGCGAATCCCACGGCCGGCAACGCGTTCGACAAGCTCTACGAACTCGGCGCCACGCTGGTGTTCGGCGAAACGACGGAGATCACGGGCGGCGAACAGATCGTCGCGGCGCGCTGCCGGACACCGGCAGTGCGAGACCGCTTCATGTTCATGTTCGACCGGTACCAGGAAGTGATCAACCGGCACAAGACCAGCGACCTGTCCGACTCGCAGCCGACCAAGGGCAACATCGCCGGCGGGCTGACCACCATCGAGGAAAAAGCGCTGGGCAACATCCAGAAGATCGGCAAGAAATGCCTGGTGGACGGCGTGCTCGACAAGGCCGAGGTCCCGACCGGCCCCGGCCTGTGGTTCATGGACTCGTCCAGCGCCGCGGCGGAGATGGTGACGCTGTGCGCGGCATCGGGCTTCGTGGTGCACTTCTTCCCCACCGGGCAATGCAACGTGATCGGCAACCCGATCCTGCCGGTGATCAAGATCTGCGCCAATCCGCGCACCATCAGGCTGATGAGCGAGCACCTGGACGTCGATACGTCGGGGCTCCTGCAGCGCGAGCTCACGCTCGACCAGGCCGGCGACAAACTGCTGGAGTGCATGCTGCGCACCGTCAACGGCCGGCTCACCGCGGCCGAGGCGCTGGGTCACCGCGAATTCGTACTCACCCGCCTGTACGAGAGCGCCTGACGCCCCGTGCGCATCCTGGTCACGGAGTTCATGGACGAACGCGCGGTCGACCGGCTGCGGGCGCGCCATGACGTGCTCTATGGCCCCAGGCTGGTCGACGACGCGCAGCGGCTGCACGCTGAAGCGGCACACGCTGATGCGATCGTGGTGCGCAACCGCACCCAGGTCCGTGGTGAACTGCTGGCCGCACTCGTGCGCTGCCGCGTCGTCGGCAGGCTCGGCGTCGGGCTGGACAACATCGACGTGGCCGGCTGCGAGGCGCGCGGAATCCGGGTGATTCCGGCCACCGGCGCGAACGCCGCGTCGGTGGCCGAGTACGTGATCGGCACCGCCATGCTGCTGCTGCGCGGCGCTTATGCCAGCAGCGCGCACGTGGCCGCGGGGATTTGGCCGCGCGAGGCGCTGTCGGGCGGCCGCGAAATCGGGGGCCGCGTGCTCGGCCTCGTCGGTTTCGGTTCGATCGGGCAGTTGACGGCGCGCCTGGCCCACGGTGTGGGCATGCAGGTGATCGCGCACGACCCGTTGCTCGACGCATCCGATCCGGTGTTCTCCAACGCCGGGGTGCGCCGGGCCACTTTCGATGAGGTCCTGGCGTCGGCCGACGTCGTGAGCCTGCACGTGCCTTTGACCGATGCGACCCGGGGGCTCCTCGACGCCCGGCGGATCGGGAGCATGAAACGCGGCGCGATCCTCGTGAACACGGCGCGCGGCGGCATCGTCGATGAAGTCGCTCTCGCCGATGCACTCAGAAGCGGTGCGCTGGGCGGAGCGGCGCTCGATGTCTTTGCAACCGAGCCGCTGCCGCCGTCGGCCCACTTCTCGGACTGCCCGAACCTGCTCCTCACGCCGCACGTGGCGGGCGTCACCGCGGACAGCAACGCTCGTGTGTCGTTCCTGATCGCTGACAAGGTATTGGAGGGCCTCGAGCCATGGCAGTCCTGACACTCGACGAAGCGGAAGATCTGGTTTTCGCCGCCCTGGCCCGCGCCGGCGCCGGCCCGCAGATGGCACGCTCGGCCGCGCGTGCGCTGGTGCTGGCCGAAGCGCAGGGTCTGGGCTCGCACGGGCTGTCGCGGGTCGCGCAATACGCCGCCCATTTGCGCAATGGCCGTGTCGATGGAACCGCCGTCCCCTCCATCACGGCCCAGCGCGGCGGTGCGGTGCTGGTCGATGCCAGGGAGGGCCTCGCCTTCGCGGCTTGCGAGCTGGCGGTGAGTGAAGCCGTCGAGCGGGCGAACCGTTTCGGCGTGTCGTTTGCCGGCGTCACCAACAGCCATCATGGCGGCGTGCTGGTCGATCACCTGCGAGCCGCCGCGGCGGCGGGAATGGTCGGCCTGGGTTTCACCAACTCACCTGCCGCGATGCCCGCGGCCGGTGGCAGGCACCCGATCTTCGGCACCAATCCGGTCGCGGCCATCTTTCCGCGCCGCGAGCGCGATCCCTTGTTGATCGACCTGAGCCTCTCGGAGGTGGCGCGCGGCAAATTGATGGTGGCAGCCAAGGAAGGGCGCGCCATCCCGCTCGGCTGGGCGCTCGACAAGGACGGCAGCCCGACCAACGATCCGAAAGCGGGCCTGGAAGGCTCCATGCTTCCGATCGGCGCCGCATCCAGTCCCAAGGGCGCCATGCTGGCCTTGGCCGTGGAACTCCTGGTCACCGCGCTCATAGGCGCCAATTTCGGCTTCGAGGCGTCGAGCTTCTTCGTCGAAGAGGGCAATCAGCCGCGCCTCGGCCAGGCATTCATCGTGATCGATCCCGGCGCACTGGCGGGTGCGGGCGTCTTCCTGGATCGCGTCGAAGTGCTGGTGGCCGAGATGCTGAAAGACGAAGGCGTGCGGCTGCCGGGCGCGCGGCGCGAAGCGCTGCGCAGCAAGGCGCAAGCCGAGGGCTTGACGATTCCGGATGCATTGGCTGCAGCGCTGCGTTCGGCATCATGATCGGCTTCAAGCCACTGTCCCCGTTCGGCGTGGAAACCCGGGACGTCGACCTGTCACGGAACCTGTCGGCTGCGGATTTCGCCGAGCTCGAGCGCGCGTTCTACGCGAACCACGTGCTCGCGCTGCGGGCGCAGGACATCACGCCGGCGCAGTTCGTGGCGTTCGCGCGGCGTATCGGTCCGCCGCAGCCGCATGTGATCGACCAGTTCCATCATCCCGAGGACCCGAACATCCTCATCCTGTCGAATGTGACGGAGAACGGCCGCCCCACCGGACTGCAGGACGCCGGTTCCTACTTTCACACCGATTATTCGTACCTGGCGGTGCCGGCGCGCGCGACGACCCTGTATTCGCGGGTGGTGCCAAAAGCCGGCGGCGACACGCTGTTCGCGAACCAGCAGGCAGCCTACGACGACCTTTCCGACGCGATGAAAAAGCGCATCGAGCCGCTGCTGGCAATCCATCACTACGGGAACCGCCACGACGTCGACGAGGCGAGCCGCACGGCGGCGTCGGTGCTCAATGCGGGGCAGAAGGCGAAGATGCCGGTGGTCACGCACCGCATCGCCCGGGCGCATCCCGTGACCGGGCGCAAGGCGCTGTATGCGGTCTCCGGCAGTTCCTTCGGCATCGTCGGCATGCCCGAGGACGAGGCCCGCGACCTGCTCGACGAGCTCGCCGCGCATTCGACCCAGGCGAAGTACCAGCTGCGCTTCCGGTACGGCGCCGGCGACATCGTCGTGTGGGACAACGCCGCGCTGCTGCATTCCGCTACGCTGACCGACCCCGGCGACGCGCGCACCTTGTGGCGGATCACCCTGCTGGAAGTGGCGCGCGATGCCGCCGCGCCGCAGGTCCTTGCGCCCAGCTACGCCGGCTGACCGTAGACGGCTACGCCTTCGGACAAAACTCCGCAGCGAGTTCCAGCGCGGCGACCATGCTGCCCGCATCGGCGCGGCCCGTGCCGGCGATGTCGAACGCCGTGCCGTGATCGACCGACGTGCGCACGAATGGCAAGCCCACCGTCACGTTGACGCCCGCCTCCAGCCCGAGCACCTTGACCGGGCCATGGCCCTGGTCGTGGTACATCGCCACGATCAGGTCGAAGTCGCCCCGCGTCGCCCGGTAGAACAAGGTGTCGGCGGGCAGCGGCCCCTGCACGTCGAGGCCGCCGCGCCGGCAGGCTTCGACGGCGGGGACGATCTTCTGCGGCTCCTCGCCGCGGCCGAACAGGCCATTTTCACCGGCATGCGGATTGATCCCGCACACCGCGATGCGCGGCCGGGCGATCCCGGCGCGCACCAGCAGCTCATGCCCACGCCGGATCGTGCGTTCCACCAGACCCGGCTCGATGCGCTCGACGGCGTCGATGAGGCCGATGTGCGTCGTCACGTGGATCACGCGCAGGTTAGGCGCCACGAGCAGCATCGACACCTCGGGCGTGCCGCTCAACTCCGCCAGCATCTCCGTGTGGCCCGGATAGCGATGGCCGGCCGCGTGCAGCGCCTCCTTGTTGAGCGGCGCCGTGCAGATGGCGTGGGCGAAGCCGCTTTGCGCCACTTCCACGGCCTTGACGATGCAGCGGTAGGCAGCCTCGCCGGCGACCGGCGACAGGCGCCCGAACGGAAGGTCCGCCGGCACCAGCGCCAGGTCCAGGCAGTCGAGGGTGCCCAGCTCGAACAGGGCTTCTTCGGGCCGCGCCACGGTGCGCACGGCGAGCCGCTCGCCCGTGAGCTCCACCGCCTTGCGCAGGCGCTGCGTGTCGCCTATCACCAGGGGCCGCAGCCGTTCTTGCACGGCCGCACGGTTCACGCTCTTGACGATGACCTCCGGCCCGACGCCGGTGGGGTCCCCCATGGTGATGAGGACGATGGGACGCTCCATGCTTGCGGGTTCTTTCTCAGGTAGGCGCCGGCGGGCGCGCAGGGGGTGGGTCGGCACGCACGCCGAATCGGTGGATGATGCGCTGGAGCACGAGCGCGTCACCGAAGCCGCCCGCCTTCACCACGAAGGCGGCGGCATGCCCGGCGGCGCGGCCGATGGGAATGCCGGGTTCGAATTCGCCCGACACGTCGAGCCGGTCCACGCCGAGCTCATTGAACATCGCGCGCGCCGTGTCGCCGCCCGTCAGGAGGCAGGTGCCCGCATATTGCAGTAGCGGCGCCATGAGGCGCGCCATGGCGCGCACCGTCGAGCGCGAGAACGGCTGCTCGATCTCGCCCTCGATGCCGAGCAACAGGTCCCGGTGGTTGCGTAGGTGGTCACGCGCGATCACCAGGGTCTTCTGGCGCAACGCGGCATGCTGCTGCTCGACCCATTGGGCAGCCCGCAGCCGGATCACCTGTGCGTCGCCGGAAGCGCGAACCTCCTGCACCTGCGCGTTCGATGCGTTCGAGAAGCTGCCCACGACGATCATCACGGGACCGGCCGCGGGTTGCGGTTCGCCGGAGGCTGGCCCGGGCGTGCGCGGCTGCACATGCGCCGCGAGGGACCGCGCCAGCCCCGCGGACCCCGCCACCAGCAGGCGCGGGACCTCGCTTGAACAGAGCGCGTCGGCGAGGCGCTCGAGGTCGCTGCGATCCAGCGCATCCGCCACGATCACCCGGGCCCCGCCCTGGACGGCTTCCGCGATGCGCCGCGCGAGCTCCGGCGGCTCCTGTCGCGGGCCCAGCCGCGCCGCATCCAGGCCCGCGACGTGGAGCATGCCGATCAGGTCGCCCGGATGCCCCAGGTTCTCCGCGGGTCTGCCCTGGACACGCAGCTGGCCGCCCTGCAGGGTGCGGCCCTGTTCCGGAAACGCGGGCGCGATCACGGCGGCGGCGAATTGCGG
>JAGRPN010000310.1 GCA_019449555.1 Ramlibacter sp. | reverse complement strand
TCGCCCGCGCTCTTGGGCGGCGCCACGCCGAGGTGACGGAACGCCGCGAGCGTCGCCACCCGGCCGCGCGGCGTGCGCTGCAGATACCCTTGCTGGATCAGGTACGGCTCGATCACGTCCTCGATCGTGCCCGGCTCCTCGCCGATGCTCGCAGCGATGTTGTCCAGGCCGACCGGGCCGCCGTCGAAGCGATGGATCACCGCCTCGAGCAATTTGCGGTCCATCACGTCGAAGCCCTGCGGGTCCACGTCGAGCATCGCCAGGGCCTTGTGCGCGATCTCCAGCGTGATCTGGCCGGTGCCTTTCACGTCCGCGTAGTCGCGCACCCGTCGCAGCAGGCGGTTGGCGATGCGCGGCGTGCCGCGTGAGCGCCGGGCGATCTCGACGCCACCCTCCTCCTGCAGCGGCGCCTTGAGCAGGCCGGCACTGCGGCGCACGATGCGCGCCAGCTCCTCGGCGCTGTAGAACTCCAGCCGCGCGACGATGCCGAAGCGGTCGCGCAGCGGGTTGGTGAGCATGCCCGCCCGCGTGGTGGCGCCCACCAGCGTGAACGGCTGCAGGTCCAGCTTGATCGAGCGCGCCGCCGGGCCTTCGCCGATCATGATGTCGATCTGGTAGTCCTCGAGCGCAGGGTAGAGGATTTCCTCGACGACCGGCGACAGCCGATGGATCTCGTCGATGAAGAGCACGTCGTTCTTCTCGAGATTCGTGAGCAGCGCCGCCAGGTCCTTCGGCTTTTCCAGCACCGGGCCGGAGGTCTGGCGCAGGTTCACGCCCAGCTCGTGCGCGATGATGTGCGACAGCGTCGTCTTGCCCAGCCCCGGCGGGCCGAACAGCAGCACGTGATCCAGCGCCTCGCCCCGCTTGCGCGCCGCGCCGATGAAGATCTCCAGCTGTTCGCGGGTCTTCGCCTGGCCGACGTACTCGTCCAGCAGTTTCGGCCGCAAGGCTCGCTCGATCGCCTCTTCGTTCGGCGATGCGGGCACTGCCGACACCACCCGGTCGGGCGGCGGCATTTCGAAATCGTCGGTCTGGATGCTCACGCGGTTGCCTCGTTGCTCATGTCACTCGATCCAAGCGCCTATCTTGCCAGCGCCTTCAGCGCCAATTTGATGCCTTCGCTCACGCCCACGTCCCTGGGCAACGCCTTGAGCGACGCGGCGGCTTCCTTGTCGCTGTAGCCCAGTGCCACCAGCGCCTGCATGATGTCGGTCTGCGCGTCGGTGGTCGCCGGTCCGCCGCCGGAACCCAGGTCGGCGCCGATCCTGCCTTTGAGTTCCAGCAGCAGGCGCTCGGCGGTCTTCTTGCCGATCCCGGGCACCTTCACCAGCCGCCCCGCATCCTGCGCCGTGACCGCCTGGGCGATGTCCGCCACGCTCATCCCCGAGAGCACGGACAATGCGGTGCGGGGGCCGACGCCGGAAATCCTGATGAGTTGGCGGAAGGTCTCGCGTTCGGCGCCCGAACCGAAGCCGTACAGGACCTGGGCGTCCTCACGCACCACGAAATGCGTGAGCAGGCTGATCTTCTCGCCGACGGCGGGCAGGTTGTAGAACGTGCTCATCGGCACGTCCACCTCGTAGCCTACGCCATGACAGTCCACCAGGATCTGCGGCGGATTCTTGTCGGCTAACGTTCCGGTCAATTTGCCTATCATTGGGGTCCTCGGCCCCTGGGGCCGTTGCGGTTTCACCGGAATTATCAGCTTGATTCTCAAACACACGTTCTCGCCCCCGAGCAACACGCGACTGGCGCATTTGTGCGGGCCGACCGACGAACACCTCCGGACCATCGAGATCGCATTGCAGGTGAGCATCGCGCACCGGCACGAGCAGTTCAAGATCGAAGGGCCGAAACCCAGGGCGCAGCGCGCGCTGGAAGTGCTGCAAGCGCTGTACGAGATCGCGGGACGGCCGATCTCCCAGGAAAAAGTGCAGTTGATGGTGGCCAGCGAAAGCGCGATGGGCGAAGACGAGGAAGGCGCGGTGGTGTTGCACACGCGGCGCGCCGACCTCAAGGCCCGCAGCGCCAACCAGAGCGTCTATCTCGACAACATCGCCCGCCACGACATCACTTTCGGCATCGGGCCGGCCGGCACCGGCAAGACCTACCTGGCCGTCGCCTGCGCGGTCGATGCGCTGGAACGCAGCGCGGTGCAGCGCATCGTGCTGACGCGCCCCGCGGTGGAGGCCGGCGAAAAGCTGGGATTCCTGCCGGGGGACCTGGCGCAGAAGGTCGATCCTTACCTGCGGCCCCTGTACGACGCGCTGTACGACCTGATGGGATTCGACAAGGTGGCCAAGGCCTTCGAGCGCAACGCGCTGGAGGTGGCGCCGCTCGCGTTCATGCGCGGGCGCACGCTGAACAACGCTTTCGTGATCCTCGACGAGGCGCAGAACACCACGCCCGAGCAGATGAAGATGTTCCTCACCCGCATCGGCTTCGGCGCCAAGGCGGTGGTGACGGGCGACATCAGCCAGATCGACCTGCCCAAGGGCCAATTGTCGGGGCTGGTCGAGGCCGAGCGCATCCTCAAGCGGGTCAAGGGCATCGCGCACACCCGCTTCACCAGCGCCGACGTGATGCGTCATCCGCTGGTCGCGCGCATCGTGGATGCGTACGATGCGGCGCGCAAGAGCGATGCGAAATAGCGCCGGCGGGCCGGCCGGAAACGGGTCTTCGCTGCCGCCGCGGCAGCGCATCGAGCTCACGCTGCAGTTCGGCCCCTTTGCCGGCGCGAGCGTCCATCGCGCGGTGCTCAAGCGCTCCGCCGTTATCCGCTGGATCGGTCATGCGCTGGCGCGCCCGGGTGAAATCGCGGTGCGCGTGGTCGGCGAGGACGAGGCGCACGAGCTCAATCGCGAGTACCGCCGCAAGGACTACGCGACCAATGTCCTCACGTTCGGCTATGGGACCGAGCCGCTCGTCGTGGCCGATCTCGTACTGTGCGGGCCAGTGGTGGAACGCGAAGCGCGCGAGCAGCGCAAGACGCTCGAAGCGCACTACGCGCACCTGCTGGTCCACGGCACGTTGCACGCGCAGGGCTACGAGCATGAACGCGGCCAACGCGAGGCGCTCGAGATGGAGGCGCTGGAAATCCTGCTGCTGGGCTCGCTGGGGTTTGCGAATCCGTACTGAATGCAGGCCTCATGCCACCTGCACCGCCGCGCCGGCGCGGATTCGCCTGGCGATCCGGTCCACCACGCGCCGGGCGTCCCGAGCCGCACCGTGGATCATGGCGGACGAAGGCGAATGCTGGAACGGCAGCCCCGCGAAGTACAGGCCCGGTTCGCCGGCAACCACGCCCCGGTACTGATCGGGCCGGCCGGACGCGTCGAAGATCGGCAGCTTGATCCAGTCGAACCCCGGCTGGTAGCCGGTGCACCAGACGATGTTGTCCACGTCCAGCCGGCGCCCGTCCTCCAGGACCGGCTTGCCTTCACTCACGCCGCCGACACGCCGCACGCGCACGACGCCTGCACGATCGAGATCCCCCGGTTTCACCCGGATCAAGGGCCCGCCGTGCGCGAGGAACTGCGGCCGCGCCTTGCGGCCCAGCGGCGTGTCCACCGACAGCAGCCTGTGAAAGAGGATGCGGAACACGAGCGGGACGACCAGGTGGTAGGCCACGGCGCTGTCGTATTTCACGGGAATGTGACCGGGGTGGCGGCCGGCCAGCCAGACACGGTGGGTGCGTGCGAGATCGATCGCGATTTCGGCGCCCGAGTTGCCGGCCCCGACCAGCAGGGCGCCGCCCGGCGCGAGCTGCGACGGGTTCTTGTAGGCGCTCGAATGCAATTGCCTGATCGCCGGATCGATGTCGGCCGCGAAGCCGGGCACTTTTGGCTTCTGGTAGCCCGCCGAAGCCACGACGACGTGAGCCGCCAGATAGCGCGTGCCGCCCGCCGTGACCACATACTCCTGGCCGACGCGCGTGAGTTCGTCGACCTTGACACCGGTGCGCACGGGCAAGCGGAATGCCGCGGCGTACTGCTCGAGGAAATCGGCCATCTCGTCCTTCGTCGGGAAGCCGCGCTTGCTGCCCGGAAAGCGCATGCCGTCCAGCCCGTCGAATCGAGCGGGCGTGAAGAGCCGCAGTGAATCCCAGCGGCTGCGCCAACTGTCGCCGATGCGCTCGCGCGCCTCGAGGATGACGAACTTCAGCCCTTCGCGCGCGAGTCGATAGCCCACCGACAGGCCGGCCTGCCCCCCGCCGATGACGACGACATCGAACCGCTCGCCGCCTGCGGTCGCCGAATCGGGCCCGGCAGCGCCGGCGGCCGGCGCCCCCAGGGTTGGCGCTTCGAGCTGCGTGAACGCCGCACCCTGCTCGAGCAGCGCGCCGGCGCGCCAGCGGGTTGCAGCGATGCCTACTGTCGGCGCCGCGCCGCGCAATCCTGCTTCAGTGGAAATGTTGGCCATGCGATATCTCCTTCGAGGTTGATACGGAGACAAGGTTGGCCGCGCGCGAGCGCGCCGGCT
>JAGRPN010000309.1 GCA_019449555.1 Ramlibacter sp. | reverse complement strand
TCGCCCGCGCTCTTGGGCGGCGCCACGCCGAGGTGACGGAACGCCGCGAGCGTCGCCACCCGGCCGCGCGGCGTGCGCTGCAGATACCCTTGCTGGATCAGGTACGGCTCGATCACGTCCTCGATCGTGCCCGGCTCCTCGTACCGCCTGAACGGGAGCGCCGCGTCACACTGCGGCGCCCGGTCAAAGCCTCACGACGGGGCCGCTTCCCCCGAAGGCACGACGGTGGACGGTTTTGCCTGAACAGCGGTCACGAACGCATCAAGCTGCGCGTCGAAGCGGGCCGGCTGCTCCCATTGCAGCGCATGCCCCGCATCGGCCACCAGTTCCACGTGGTCTTGCGACAGGGTGGGCAACGAGGGCGCCAGCTTCTCCAAATACGCCAGGTTCACGATCTGTTCACGCGCACCCTGCAGAATCGCAAAGGGCTGGCGCATGTTGCTTGTGATGACGATCTCGTCCGAGAACGGGACGGTCACCACCGTCGCGCGCGCGTTGCCGTCCGTTCGAAGCGCGTCATCGACCAGAAAATCCGGCACGGCGGCGCCCGGCGAAAGAAAAGTCGAGACGAACTCCCGTGCTTCCTCCAGCGTCAGGTCCTTTTGGAAAGCGAGAGGGGAGGCGCTGAGGAACGCGCCGCCGAAATCCGGAGCCGGCGGAAACGGTAGCGGCGGGGCGCCGAACACCATGAATCCCGCCGCCTCGCCCAACTGGGTGCTGGCTTCCATCACGGCATGGCCGCCGAGGCTCCACCCGACGAACACGCCGTTCTCGATCGAGAGCTGACTTGCCACGCCGCGAATGACTGCCGCATAGCCGGGGATCGAATAGACCGCCGTGCGGTCCTCCGGCGCTGCATCCGATGACGCGCCGTGACCAGGCAAATCGATGGCCACCAGGCGATACTTGCGCCCGAGTTCGCCACCGAGCGTCTGTTGCCAGATCTTCGCGGACGACGAATTGCCGTGGATTAGCATGACGGCCGGACCGCTGCCGCCGCTTTCGTACACGGCGATTTGCTGCTTGCCGACGGTCAGCAGACGAGGGGCGATGAGTTCCCTTGCCACCGAGCGAGCCTGCGCCCCGGGAGCACCGGCGCCATCGCCGCCGCCACAACCGGCGAGCCACAGCGACGCAGCGCCCGTTGCCGTCATTCCCATCCACTGTCGGCGATTGATTGACTCTAGCATTCTGATCACTTTCATTTGACGAGTTGAAGTTGTCCGACCATCGGAAACGCGCCCTCGAGCATCCCGTCCTCGCAGGCGAGCCACTTCGCTCGAACACAGGTCATCAGGGCACAACTGGTATTCGTGAATCGGAAACGAAACCCGCCACGGCCATCCAAAAGAAAGTGTTTGCGTGCGCGGCGACGTCCACTGCTGGGTGCTGGCAACCTATTACGTGGCGCAGTGCCTGATCGCGTGCAACGCGCAACCGGCAGCGTCCGCGATGGCGGACTATTCCGAGAACAGCTCGCCCGCGCTCTTGGGCGGCGCCACGCCGAGGTGACGGAACGCCGC
>JAGRPN010000308.1 GCA_019449555.1 Ramlibacter sp. | reverse complement strand
TCGTCGGCCCGTCCGATGCCCTCGTCCACGAGCTTGTCGGGACCCCACACCTTGAACCACCAGTCCTTGCCGTACTCCTCGTCCACCTTGCGCATCGCGCGCCGGAAGTCCAGCGCCTCCAGGATGCTCTCTTCCACCAGCGCGGTGCCGCCCGGCGGCTCCATCATCGCGGCGGCCACGTCGCAGCTCGCGATGATCGCGTACTGCGGGCTGGTGGACGTGTGCATGAGGTAGGCCTCGTTGAACAGGTGCCGGTCGAGCTTGCGGTTCTGCGAGTCCTGCACCAGCACGTGGCTGGCCTGGCTGATGCCCGCCAGCAACTTGTGGGTGGACTGCGTCGCGAACGTCAGGGACTCCTTGGGGCGCGTCCGGTTCTTGCCCATCGCGTGGTACGGCCCGTAGAACGGGTGGAACGCCGCGTGCGGCAGCCAGGCCTCGTCGAAGTGCAGTGTGTCCACGTAGCCGTCCAGCATCTTCTTGATGGTTTCGGTGTTGTAGATCACCCCGTCGTAGGTGGATTGAGTCAGCGTCATCACGCGCGGCTTCACTTTTTCCGGGTCCACTCCCTTGAGCAGCGGATTGGCCTTGATCTTGGCCTTGATCGCCGCGGGCTCGAACTCGCTCTGCGGGATCGGGCCGATGATGCCGAAGTGATTGCGGGTCGGTTTCATGAACACGGGAATGGCTCCCGTCATGATGATGGCGTGCAGGATCGACTTGTGGCAGTTGCGGTCCACCACCACCACGTCATCCGGCGCCACCGTGTGGTGCCACACCATCTTGTTGGAGGTGCTGGTGCCATTCGTGACGAAGAAACAATGGTCGGCGTTGAAAATGCGCGCCGCATTGCGCTCGCTGGCGGCGACGGGACCGGTGTGATCCAGCAATTGCCCGAGCTCGTCGACCGCGTTGCAGACGTCCGCGCGCAGCATGTTCTCGCCGAAAAACTGGTGGAACATCTGCCCCACCGGGCTCTTCAGGAAAGCCACGCCGCCCGAATGGCCCGGGCAGTGCCAGGAGTAGGAGCCGTCCTCCGCGTAATCAAGCAGCGCCCGGAAGAACGGCGGCTGGATGCCCTCCAGGTAGGACTTCGCTTCACGGATGATGTGGCGCGCCATGAATTCCGGCGTGTCCTCATACATGTGGATGAAGCCGTGCAGCTCGCGCAGGATGTCGTTGGGGATATGGCGCGATGTCTTGGTCTCGCCATAGACGTAGATCGGCACGTCGGCGTTCTTGCGCCGCACTTCCGTGATGAAGGTGCGCAGGTTCACCACCGCCGGGTCCAGGTCGGGCCCGGGCGTGAACTCCTCGTCGTCGATCGACAGGATGAAGGCGCTGGCGCGGCTTTGCTGCTGGGCGAATTGCGACAGGTCGCCGTAGCTGGTCACGCCCAGCACCTCCATGCCCTCGGCCTCGATGGCTTGCGCGAGCGCGCGGATGCCCAGGCCGGAGGTGTTCTCGGAGCGGTAATCTTCGTCGATGATGACGATGGGAAAGCGGAATTTCATGCCAGGCCTTTCGCTGCGGCGGCCAAAAAAAGAAAAGCAGGCGCGAAGTGTATGAAATAACCCGGCGCACCTCCTTGCGCTGGGCCGTAATTGACCCAAAATGTGGTGCGATCAATACATGCGAACCGGAGGGGCAATGGCTGAATCCACGATCTGGTGGCTGCTGACCGGCACGGCTGTTGCCGTGGAACTGGTCACCGGAACCTTTTACCTGCTGATGCTCGCCATGGGTCTGGCGGCCGGCGCGCTGGCGGCCCACGCCGGCGCGGCAGTCACCGTCCAGATCATCGTCGCCGCCCTGATCGGCGGAGGAGCCGTCGCCGGCTGGCACCTCAAGCGCGGCAGGCGCCCGCCCGGTCCCGCGGCATCGGCCAATCGCGACGTAAATCTCGATATCGGGGAAATCGTCCATGTCGATGCCTGGAACGCCGACGGCACGGCGAGCATCAAGTACCGGGGCGCAAACTGGACCGTGATCCCCGAGGGCGGCGCCGTGCAGACCACCGGCGCGCATCGCGTGCGGGAGGTCATCGGCAACCGGCTCGTGGTGGAAAAGATCTGAACCTCCCAAGAAAGAAAAACCCAATGGAAATCGCCCTCGTCTTCCTCGTCATCGCCGTGATCTTCGTGGTGCGCTCGATCAAGGTCGTGCCCCAGCAAAACGCCTGGGTCGTCGAGCGCCTTGGCAAGTACCACGCGGCACTGGCGCCGGGACTGAACTTCCTGGTGCCGTTCGTCGACAAGGTCGCCTACAAGCACAGCCTCAAGGAGATTCCGCTCGACGTCCCGAGCCAGATCTGCATCACGCGCGACAACACGCAATTGCAGGTGGACGGCATCCTTTATTTCCAGGTGACCGATCCGATGCGCGCCAGCTACGGATCATCGAACTACATCATGGCGGTGACCCAGCTCGCGCAGACCTCGCTGCGCAGCGTGATCGGCAAGCTGGAACTGGACAAGACCTTCGAGGAGCGCGACATCATCAACGCGCAGGTCGTCGCGGCGATCGATGAGGCGGCGCTGAACTGGGGTGTGAAGGTGTTGCGCTACGAGATCAAGGACCTCACCCCGCCCAAGGAAATCCTGCACGCGATGCAGTCGCAGATCACGGCGGAGCGGGAGAAGCGCGCGCTGATCGCGGCCTCCGAGGGGCGGCGCCAGGAACAGATCAACATCGCCACGGGCGAGCGCGAGGCCTTCATCGCCCGCTCCGAGGGCGAAAAGCAGTCCATCATCAACAAGGCCCAGGGCGAGGCCGCCTCCATCACCGCCGTCGCGGATGCGACGGCCATGGCGATCGAGCGCATCGCCCCCGCGATCCGGCAGCCTGGCGGCGAACAGGCGGTGCAATTGAAAGTCGCAGAACGCGCCGTGGACGCTTACAGCCATGTCGCAGCCGACGCCGCCACCACGCTGATCGTGCCGAGCAACATGACCGAGGTCTCGGCCCTGATCGCCTCGGCGATGCGCATGGTGCAGACCGGCAAGGCGCCCGCCTGAGACCTTCGCGCGGCGCATGGAAGCTCAGTCCAGCTTCACGCCCGCATCCTTGACGAGCTTGACCCAGAACTTCGAGTCCTGTTCGAGGAAGGTGGCGAACTGTTCGGGCGAGCCGGATGTGTCCACAGCGGTTCCCTCCCGTGCCAGGGCGGTCTTGATCTGCGGCTGCTGCATCGCGGCGTTGGCCGCCTCGAAGATCTTCCTGATGATGGCTGCGGGCGTTGCCGCGGGTACGAACAGGCCGTACCAGAAATCGATCGCGTAATCGGGCAGCCCGGCCTCGGCCATTCCCGGCAAGCCCGGGAACATGGCGGAACTGTCGCGGGCGCTGATCGCCAAACCTTTCAAGCGGCCGGCCTGGATCATGGGAAGCACCGACGGCGGCGTTGCGAAAGTCACCTGGGTGTCGCCGGCAACGACCGACTGGATCGCCGGAGCGCCGCCGCGAAACGGCACCAGCGTCATGTCCACACCGGCCACTTGCGAAAACAGGGCGGCTCCCAGATGCGGAGCACTCCCGTTGCCGGCAGTCGCGCAGTTGAGCGCCTTGGGGGCTTTTTTCGCCTTGGCGATCAGGTCCTGGATGGAGTTGATGCCGGTCGCCGGATTGGCTGCGATGACCAGAGGCGAGCTGGTCACTTTGGTGATCGGGGCCAGATCGCGCGCGGTGTAAGTCAATTTCGGGTTGAGCGCCGGATTGACGATGATGCTGCCCGGGCTGGCAAGCAGCACCGTATAGCCGTCCGGCGGGGACTTGGCCACCATGTCGGTGGCGATGCTCGCGCCGGCGCCTGGCCGGTTCTCGATGACGATCGTCT
>JAGRPN010000024.1 GCA_019449555.1 Ramlibacter sp. | reverse complement strand
TCTGGAAGTTGCCGAAGCCGGAAATCTTCACGTCCTTGCCATCGACGAGGCTGTCGGAGATCAGGTCGAAGAACGCGTCGATCATGTCCTTGGATTCCCGCTTGTTCAGTCCGATCTGCTCGAACAGCAGTTCAGCCAGCTGCGCCTTGGTCAGTGCCGGCGTTTCCAGGCTTTCGACAGCGAAGTCCATGGTGTCTTCCTGCGGCATTGTTGTTGCGAGTGCGACCATGCGACTATCCCCTCAAACGTCCGCCCAGGCGGGCCGCGATGCGGTCGACGACCGCCTTCACCGCGAGCTCGATCTGCTCGTCGGTCAGTGTGGCTTCGCCGCTCGCGAGCGTCAAGCGCACGGCCAGGCTTTTTTCATTCGCGGCCAGTCCAGCCGCCGCCTGCTTGGGCTTGTAGACATCGAACAGCAGCGCGTCGCGCAACAGGCCGCCGGTGTCGGCGGAACGCACCGCGCCCAGCAAGTCGTCGTGCGTCACGGTATCCGCCACGATGACGGCGATGTCGCGCTGCGCCGGCTGGAACTTGGGCACCGGCTCGAACGCCGGCACCCGCCCGGCCACCACGGCATCCAGGTCGAGCTCGAACAGCACCGGTGCGTGCGCCAGCTCCCAGCTCTGCCGCCAGCGTGGGTGAAGCTCGCCGACCACGCCGATCTCACGACCGTCCAGCCAGACGCTCGCGCACCGTCCGGGATGCAGCGCCGGGTGCGTGGCCGGCTTGAATTGCGCCTTCCGCGGCGACACCAGCGCCTCGACATCGCCCTTCGCGTCGTAGAAATCCACGCCCGGGCTCTTGCGCGCCCATTGCAGGCCGTCGGCGTCGCCATACGCCAGGCCGGCCACCCGCATCGGCTGGTGGATGCCCTTGACCGTGGTGTCCGTGGTGACTACGGACGCATCGCGCAGGAACACACGCCCGAGCTCGAATACGCGGACCCGTTCGGCCTTGCGGTCGAGGTTGAAGCGCAGCGCCTGCAGCAGCGAGCCCATCAGCGACGAGCGCATGACGCTCATCTGGCTCGCGATCGGGTTGAGCAGGCGGATCGGGTGCGGATTGCCCGCGAGGTCACGCTCCCAGGCCTCTTCCACGAAGCTGAAGTTGATGGTTTCCTGGTAACCGAGCGCGGCCAGCAGTCGGCGCACCGCAAATCGGCTGCGCCGGGCTTCCGGTGGCAAGTTGGCCGTGATCGGGGCGACCGGTGGCGTGGTAGGCAACCGGGCGTAGCCGATGATGCGCACCACTTCCTCGATCAGGTCCTCCTCGATCGTCAGGTCGAAACGGTAGGCCGGCGGCTTGACGGTGAGCACGCCGTTGCCGCCGCTCACGGGCAGGCCCAGGCGTGACAGCGCATCCCGGCATTGCGTCTCGGTGACCGGCATGCCGATCAACTTGGCCGCGCGCGCCACACGCAGGCTGATCTGTTGCTGCTCGGGCAATTTCACGGCCAGGTCGTCCATAGGGCCCGCTTCGCCGCCGCAGATGTCGATGATCAGGCGCGTGATGTGCTCGATGTGCTCCACCGTTTCGCTCGGGTCCACGCCGCGTTCGAAGCGATGGCCGGCGTCCGTGGTGAAGTTGTAGCGGCGCGAGCGCCCCTGGATCGCCTGTGGCCACCAGAACGCCGCTTCGACGTACACGTTGCGCGTCTCGTCGGAAACGGCCGTCGCGTCGCCGCCCATGATGCCGGCGAGCGACTCGACCTCACGATCGTCGGCGATCACCCCGACGCCTTCGTCCACGGTGACGGTGTTGCCGTTGAGCAATTTGAGCGACTCACCGGGCTTGCCCCAGCGCACGTCCAGGCTGCCGTGGATCCTGTCGTAGTCGAAGATGTGCGAGGGACGGCCGAACTCGAACATGACGTAGTTCGAAATGTCCACCAATGCCGTCACGCTGCGCTGGCCGCAGCGGGCGAGCCGCTCGACCATCCACTGCGGCGTCTTCGCTTTCGTGTTCACGTTGCGCACGATCCGGCCGGAGAAGCGGCCGCACAGGTCGGGCGCCGAAACCCTGACCTTCAATTTCGCGTCATGGGCCGGTTCGACCGGCGTGAAGCGGGGCTGCTTGAGCGGGCTGCCGGTCAGTGCCGCCAATTCGCGCGCCACGCCGAAAACGCTCAGCGCGTGCGCCAGGTTGGGCGTCAGCTTGAGCGTGAACAGCATGTCGTCGAGCTTGAGCACGTCGCGCACGTCGGCGCCCACGGGCGCGCCATCCGGCAGTTCGAGCAGGCCGGCGTGGTCGTCGCTGAGCTGGAGTTCGCGCGCGGAACACAGCATGCCCTGGCTCTCGACGCCGCGCAGTTTGCCCAATTTGATCTGGAACGGCTGTCCGTCCTCACCCGGCGGAAGTTCGGCGCCCACCAGCGCGCACGGCACCTTGATGCCAGCCCGCGCGTTCGGCGCGCCGCACACGATATTGAGCAAGGCGCCCTGCCCCGCATCCACCTGGCATACGCGCAGGCGGTCGGCATTCGGGTGCTGCGCCGCTTGCCTGATCTCGCCGACGACGACACGCGTGAACGGCGGTGCCACCGGGCGCAGTTCTTCCACCTCCAGCCCGCCCATGGTGAGCGTGTCGGCAAGTTGTTGGGTGGTCAGCGGCGGGTTGCAGAATTCGCGCAGCCAGGACTCGGGAAATTGCATCTTGTTGTCCTGGTCGTTTAACGGAACTGGCGCAGGAAGCGGATGTCGCCGTCGAAGTACAGCCGCAGGTCATTGACGCCGTAGCGCAGCATGGTGAGCCGGTCCGGCCCCATGCCGAAGGCAAAGCCGATGTACTTCTCGGGATCGAGGCCCATGTTGCGCACGACGGCCGGGTGGACCTGTCCGGAACCCGCGACTTCCAGCCAGCGGCCCGCCAGCGGACCGCTCTGGAACTGGATGTCGATCTCGGCGCTCGGCTCGGTGAACGGGAAGAAGCTCGGCCGGAAGCGCAGTGCGAGGTCTTCGCTCTCGAAAAAGGTGCGGCAGAAGTCGGTGAACACGACCTTCAGGTCCTTGAAGCTCACGTTCTCGCCCAGCCACAGGCCTTCGCACTGGTGGAACATCGGCGAATGCGTGGCGTCGCTGTCGACCCGGTAGGTGCGCCCCGGCGCGATCACCCGGATCTCGGGCAGCGGTTCGCCGGCCTTCACGCGCCGGGCGAATTTCTTGATGTGCTGGTGCGCGTACCGCACCTGCATCGGGCTGGTGTGCGGCCGCAAGTTGTACGGGATACCGTCGTCACCCTTGATGTCGACGTAGAAGGTGTCCTGCATCGAGCGCGCCGGGTGGTTCGGCGGATTGTTGAGCGACGTGAAGCTGTGCCAGTCCGACTCGATCTCCGGGCCGTCGGCCACGTCGAAGCCCATGCTGGCGAAGATCAGCTCGATGCGCTCCATCGTGAGGCTCACGGGGTGCAGCCCACCGGGTTCGCGCATTCGGCCTGGCAGGGTCACGTCCAGCGCCTCGGCTTTGAGCTGGACGTGGAGTTCGGCGTCGGCCAGGGCCTGGCGCCGTTCATCGAGAGCCGCTTCGATGGCCTGCTTGGCCGCGTTGATCGCCGCGCCGCGGCTCTTCTTCTCTTCCACCGAAAGCGCAGCCATCCCCTTCATCAGCTCGGTGATGCGCCCCGCTTTGCCGACGAAGTGCGCCTTCGCGTTCTCGAGTTCGGTGGGCGTACGCGCCTTGGCAAAGGCCTGGCGGGCGTTTGCGACGATGGGATCCAGATCGTTGGTGGTCATAGACGTAAACAGGGGGTCACTGGCGAAAACAGGGAGTCCCAGACGAAAACAGGGCTAGTGCCTGCGGCCTAGCCCTGTCCTTGTGCTGTCCTTGTGATTGCACCCGGGCGCCCGCAAGCGCCCACTGTGAAACTCAAGCAGCCAGCTTGGCCTTGACTTGCTCCACGATGCCGGCAAAGGCCGCCTTGTCGTGCACGGCGATGTCGGCCAGCACCTTGCGGTCGATGTCGATGCCGGCCTTCCTGATGCCGTTGGCGAACTGGCTGTACGTCAGGCCGAGCTCGCGGGCCGCCGCGTTGATGCGGGCGATCCAGAGCTGGCGGAAGACGCGCTTCTTGGTGCGGCGATCCCGGTAGGCATATTGCCCGGCCTTCATCACCGCTTCCTTGGCGATGCGGAAGACGTTGCCGCGGCGGCCGCGGAAGCCCTTGGCGAGGGCGAGAACTTTCTTGTGGCGGGCGCGAGCCGTTACACCACGTTTGACGCGAGGCATGTTTTTTCTCCTGGTCCGTCGGGTCGATCAGATACCGGCGAAGGGCAGCATCTGCGCCATGTGACCCATATTGGTCTCATGCACAGCGGTCGAGCCCCGCAGGTGACGCTTGTTCTTGGTGGTCTTCTTGGTCAGGATGTGACGCTTGAAGGCCTGGGCGCGCTTGACGGTGCCACCCGGACGGACGCGGAAGCGCTTTTTCGCTCCGCTCTTGGTCTTCATCTTGGGCATTTGAATGCTCCTTTTAGCTTGTGCTCGTGAGGCGCCGCGAAATCATTTCGCGTCTTGATGGCCCCGAGCCACTTGTGTGCGGGCGGTCCTGCGACTGCCCGCTCTGTGGGAAGACCCGAAGGCCTTCCTTCATCGGCCCCGCCGGCAGGCTGCCGCCGGAGCTCCGATTCGTTACGCCGAAGCCGCTTGCGCGGTTTCCTGCGCCGGTTTGGCGGCCGGCTTCTTCTTGCCCGGCGCGATCATCATGATCATCTGCCGGCCTTCCAGCTTGGGAAACTGTTCCACGACGATCAAATCCTGCAGCTCGTCGCGGATCCGGTTGAGCAAAGCCATCCCGATTTCCTGGTGCGTGATCTCGCGGCCCCGGAAGCGCAGCGTGATCTTGCACTTGTCGCCTTCGGCCAGGAAACGCCTGATGTTGCGCATCTTGATGTTGTAGTCACCGTCGTCGGTGCCCGGCCGGAACTTGACTTCCTTGATTTCGATGACCGTCTGCTTGGCTTTCGCTTCCGCCGCCCTCTTCTGTTCCTGGTACTTGAACTTGCCGTAATCCATCAACCGGCAGACCGGCGGATTCGCGGTGGCGGAAATCTCGACCAGGTCCACGTCCAGCTCGCCTGCCATTCGCAGCGCCTCAGCCAGACTGACGACACCCAGCGGTTCGTTCTCGG
>JAGRPN010000307.1 GCA_019449555.1 Ramlibacter sp. | reverse complement strand
CTGAATCGGCTGCAGGTCGCCCTCGAACACCCAGTAGCCGAATTCGAGGCGTACCGAGAGCATGCGGCCGAAGAAGCCCGCACGCCGCAGCATGTCGAGCTTGCGCAATCCGGGCAGGAACAACTTGTCCTGCACCGCGCCGTGCTTCAGGCCGGAAGCCTGCGCGAGGCGAGCGATCTCCACCGCTTCGTTCAGGTTGGTGGCCACCGGCTTTTCGCAATAGACGTGCTTGCCGGCGCGAATGGCCTTGGCCAGCAGGGCCGGGCGCATCTGCGTTGTGCCGGCGTCGAAGAAGACGGTGTCGTCGGGGTTCGCGAGCGCCTGGTCCAGGTCGGTGCCCCAGCGCTCGATGCCATTCGCCTTGGCCAGGGCGGCGATCTTCTCCGCGTTGCGCCCGATCAGGATCGGGTCGGGCATGACCCGATCGCCGTTGGACAAGGTGACGCCACCTTCGGCGCGGATGGCGACGATCGAGCGGATCAGGTGCTGGTTCATGCCCATGCGGCCGGTGACGCCGTGCATGATGAGTCCGAGTCTTTGGGTGGCCATGGCAGTTCGATTAACTGGATGGTGAATTGTTGCGGGAATTACCGCGACCTGTCAATGGCGGCCGGCGTAAGCCTCAGCGCAGGACGTAACCCAGGACGAGTTCGACCATGTGCGACAGGCGCTCGCTGCGCGCCTTCGGTGTCATCAGGTCGCGGCCGAAAATCGCCGAGAGCGTGTAGTTGTTCGACAGGTAGAAGTACGACAGGCCCGCGATCGAGACGTACAGCTGGACCGGGTCGATGCCGCCGCGGAAACTGCCTTCGCGGCGTCCGCGCTCCAGGATCTCGCCGAGCGTCGCGATCAGCGGCGAGTTCATCTCACGCACCCGCTGCGAGCCTTCCAGGTGGCGGGCGCGATGCAGGTTCGCGCTGTTCAGGAGGCTGAGGAACTCGGGGTGGCCGAGATAGTAGTCCCAGGTGAACTCCACCAGCTGGCGCACCGCGTCCGCCGGTTCGAGCGCGAGCAGGTTGAGCTTGCGTTCTTCCTCGCGGATGTCGAGGTACGCCTGCTCCAGGACGGCGCTGAACAACTGCTCCTTGTCTTCGAAGTAGTAGTAGATCAGGCGCTTGTTCAGGCCGGCGCGTTCCGCGATGCGGTCCATGCGCGCGCCGCCCAGGCCGTGCTCGGCGAATTCATCCCGCGCGGCCGCTAAGATGGTGGCTTGCGAGCGGTCGGCATCGCGCAGGCGCTCGTCGGTGGCCGTGGCTGGTGCTCGTGACATGGCCTGATAATTCACCAAAACGTTAATCGAGTCAAGCCATGAGTCAGATCGCTGGTCACCTGATTGTCGAATGCCTGGTCGCGCAGGGCACCCGCGATGTCTTCGGCGTGCCGGGCGAAAGCTACCTTGCCGTCCTCGACGGGTTCCACGCCTATCGCGACCGGATCCGCTTCGTGATCAATCGCCAGGAAGGCGGGGCCGCGTTCATGGCCGAAGCCGTCGGAAAGCTGAGCGGCCGGCCCGGCGTGTGCTTCGTGACGCGGGGCCCCGGCGCCACCAGCGCGTCGATCGGCGTGCACACCGCGTTCCAGGATTCCACGCCGATGGTGCTGTTCGTGGGCGACGTCGCGAGCGACCAGCGCGACCGCGAAGCGTTCCAGGAAGTCGAGTACACGAGCTTTTTCGGGCCCAGCACGAAAGGCATGGCCAAGCGGGTCGAGCGCATCGACGATCCCGACCGCATCCCGGAATACGTGGCGCGCGCCTTCGCCACCGCGATGAACGGGCGCCCCGGCCCGGTCGTGCTGGTGTTGCCGGAGGACATGCTCTCGCGCGAGACCGCGGCGCGGCCGCTGGCGCGCATCGAGCCTGCGCAGGCCTGGATCGATCCGGGGTCGCTGCGCGAGCTGCGCGAATTGCTGCTCCGATCGAGCAAGCCGTTCGTCATTGCGGGCGGAGGCGGCTGGACCCCGCAGGCCGCGCAGGCGCTGCAGCGGTTCGCCGAAAACTGGAAGCTGCCGGTCGGCAATGCCTTCCGCTTCCAGGACACGTTCGACAACCACCATCCGCTGTATGCCGGCGAAGTGGGTATCGCCATCAATCCGAAGCTGGCCGCGCGCGTGCGCGAGAGCGACCTGATCGTCGCCATCGGGCCGCGGCTTGGCGAGATGACCACGGGTGGCTACACGCTCTTGCAGCCGCCTCGCTCGAAGCAGAAACTGGTGCACATCCATGCGAGCGCCGAGGAACTCAATCGCGTGTACCAGGCCGACGTGGCCATCAACGCCTCGATGAACGCCGCGGCGAGGGCGCTCGAAGTGCTCGCAGCGCCGGCTGACGTCCCGTGGACGGCGTGGACCGAGGCGGCGCACTCCGACTACGAAGCCAATCTGGTGCCGCAGCCGCTGGCCGGACTGCCGGCCGGAACACCGATCGACATGCCGGCCATCGTGGCCGTGCTCGCGAAGCACCTTCCCGCCGATGCCGTGCTCACCAACGGCGCGGGCAACTTCGCGACCTGGCTGCATCGCTATTTCCGCCATCACGGCCTGGCCAAGGGCTTCAAGACGCAGTTGGCGCCGACAGGCGGCGCCATGGGCTACGGCGTTCCCGCCGGGATTGCCGCCAACCTGGCGAGCGGCCGCACGGCGCTCACGATCGCGGGCGACGGCGATTTCCTCATGACCGGGCAGGAGCTCGCGACGGCGGTGCAGTTCGGCGGCAAGAGCATCATCGTGCTCCTCAACAACGGGATGTACGGCACGATCCGCATGCACCAGGAGCGCGAATTTCCGGCGCACGTCAGCGGCAGCGAACTGGTCAACCCCGATTTCACCGCGCTGGCGCGCGCCTACGGTTATGCGGGTGTGCGTGTGACGAAGACAGCGGAG
>JAGRPN010000306.1 GCA_019449555.1 Ramlibacter sp. | reverse complement strand
GGCGTGCGCAGCTCCTGCGCGAAGAAACTCACGCGCAGCTCCTCGACCAGCCAACGGAATTCCTGCATCCGCTCGTCGACCGCACCCTTGCGCTCGGCGACGAGGCGCCAGTAGCGCTGTTCCTGCGGCTTGAGCTCCGCCAGGCGTGCCGCGTCGCGGACGGGGTCGGCGCGCAGTTTGTCCAGGCGCAGCGTGATGGCTTTCAGGTAGCGCGTGAAATGCTGCAATTGCGCCCACGGCGTCGTCGCGAGAAAGCGCTTCGAGATCAGACGCTGCAACTGCTGGGTGGCATCGCCGGTGGCATCCGGCTGGCCTTTGGTGTCCCTGATCTTGCGTGAGGCAATGGCGTACTCGGCCAGGATCGTGGCCGCCAGCCGCGCCACTTCGTTCGCGATCAACGTCAGCCTGCCCCGGCCCTCGTCGATGCGTTGCCTGAATGCGGCTGCGTCGGCGGGCAAGGGTGGCTGCAGGAAGGCCCGGTCTAGCGCCACTTCGACGATCTGGTCGCGCAGTTCCTCCTGCGTGCCCAGCGGCATGTAGGCGACCGCCATTTTTTGCAGGTCGGGGATATTCTTTTCGAGGTACTTCAGTGCGTCCCTGATCTGAAGTGCCACGAGCCGCCGCAAGCCGGCCCTGTGCCTGGCTGCCGCCACTTCCGGCTCGTCGAAGACCTCGATCGTGACGGCGTCGCCCTGGTCGATCAGCGCCGGGAAGCCGACCAGGCTTGCGCCGCCCTTGCGGATTTCCATCAGTTCCGGCAGTTCGCCGAACGTCCAGCCGGTGTAACGCTGGCCGGCCAATTTTTCCCCTCCCGCTGTTGGGGGGAGGTTGGGTGGGGCACTCTGCGCGGCCGGACTGCCCCCACCCCGCCCTCCTCCAGAGGGGGAGGGAGAAGCTGCAACCTTCATTCCCGCCAGCGCCTGGAACGCGCCGCGCGCCTGGGCTCCCAGTTCGGCCTTGAGCGCACCGGGATTGCGACCCATCCCGAGCTGGCGCCCATGTTCGTCCACCACGCGGAAATTCATGAACAGGTGCGCGGGCAGCATGTCCAGCTTGAAATCGGCCCGCTTCACGTCCAGGCTGGTTTCCTCGCGCACCAGCCTTGCGAGCGCATCCGTCAACGATCCTTGCGCCCACGCATCAGGCTGTGACAAGCGGGCCGCCAATCTCGCCGCTGATTCGGGCAAGGGCACGAAGCGCGAGCGCGGTCGTTGCGGCAGGCTCTTGAGCAGCGCCTGCACCTTGTCCTTGAGCATGCCCGGGACCAGCCACTCCGCGCGCTCGTCGCTCACCTGGTTCACGACGAACAAGGGCACGGTGACCGTGAGGCCGTCGCGCGCGTCGCCCGGCTCGTGCAGATACGCGGCCGGGCAGTCCACGCCTCCAAGGCGGATGCTCTTCGGGAAAGCATCCGTCGTGATTCCCGCCGCTTCATGGCGCATCAGCTCGTCGCGCGTGAGCTTGAGCAAGGCCGGATCGGACCGGCTCGCTTCGCGGTACCAGCGCTCGAACGTGGCGCCGCTGTGCACGTCGCGCGGGATGAACTTGTCGTAGAACGCGTAGATCAGTTCCTCGTCCACCAGCACGTCCTGCCGGCGCGACTTGTGTTCCAGCTCCTCGACCTGCTTCACGAGTTTATGGTTGGCGGCGAGGAAGGGCAGGCGGGTTTCCCACTGGCCGCCGACCAGCCCCTCGCGGATGAAGATCTCGCGCGCGCCCTGCATGTCCACGCGCGCGAACGGAACCCGGCGCCCGCTGTAGATCACCAGCCCGTACAGCGTCGCGCGTTCCAGCGACATCACTTCGGCCGCCTTCTTTTCCCAGTGGGGATCGAGCAATTGCTTCTTGAGCAGGTGAGCCGCGACCTGCTCGATCCACAGCGGCTCGATGTTGGCGATACCCCGTCCGAACAGGCGTGTGGTCTCCACCAGTTCGGCGCACACGATCCAGCGTCCCGGCTTTTTCCTCAGATGCGCACCGGGATGCGGGTAGAACTTGATGCCGCGCGCGCCGAGGTATTCCGACTGCCCGGGACCGGCCGAAGGATCGTCCGGCTTCCAGCCGATGTTGCCCAGCAGGCCGGCGATCATCGACTTGTGCAGTTCCTCGTAACCCGCGGGTTGGGTGTTGAGGCGCCATTTGTGCTCGGCGACGACGGTGTGCAACTGGCTGTGGATGTCGCGCCACTCGCGCACGCGCCGGACGTTGATGAAGTTCTGGCGCAGGAGCTGTTCGTACTGGCGGTTGGAGAGTTTGTGGGAGGGCGTGCCGTCACTGCTGCCCACGACCGGCATGCGACGCATTGAAAATTTGCCCCCACCCCCACCCTCCCCCGAAGGGGGAGGGAGTGAAGACCTGCCCCCTCCCCTTGCGGGGGAGGGTTGGGGTGGGGGCACTACGTTTCCGGGTGAGGGCAGGCCGCCACGCGCCTCGTGAATCCACTTCCACAACCTCAGGTAGCCCGAGAACTCGCTCTTCTCGTCGTCGAACTTCGCGTGCTGCTGGTCGGCCTGGGCCTGCACCTCCATCGGCCGGTCGCGCACGTCCTGCACCGACAGCGCAGCGGCGATCACCAGCACCTCGTCGAGTGCGCCGCGATCGCGCGCTTCCAGGATCATGCGGCCGACGCGCGGGTCCAGCGGCAGTCGGGCCAGCTCCGCGCCCACGGTGGTGAGCTCGTTCGCATCGTCCACCGCCCCCAGCTCGCCGAGCAGCTGGTAGCCATCGGCGATCGCCCGGCGCGACGGCGGTTCGAGGAAAGGAAAATCCTCCACAGACCCGAGGCGCAGCGACTTCATCCGCAGGATGACCCCGGCCAGCGACGAACGCAGGATTTCCGGATCGGTGAATCGCGGCCGGCCGTCGAAATCCTTGGCGTCGTACAACCGGATGCAGATCCCGTTGGCGACGCGGCCGCAGCGCCCGGCGCGCTGGTTAGCCGCGGCCTGGCTGATCGGCTCGACCAGCAACTGTTCGACCTTGCTGCGGTAGCTGTAGCGCTTCACACGCGCCGTCCCCGCATCGATGACATAGCGGATACCCGGCACCGTCAGCGACGTCTCCGCCACATTCGTGGCGAGCACGATGCGGCGCGCCGAGTGGTCGTCGAAGATGCGCTCCTGCTCCGCCTGCGACAGCCGCGCGAACAGCGGCAGCACCTCGGCGCCGCGCGTGAGCGGCTGGTGCGCCAGGTGCTTGCGCAGATGGTCCGCGGCTTCCCGGATCTCGCGCTCGCCGGGCAGGAACACCAGGATGTCTCCGCCGGCGCCGCCTTGCCAGAGTTCATCGACACCGTCCGCGATCGCCTCGTTCAAGCCGTAGTCGCGCGTTTCCTCGAACGGGCGCCAGCGCTGCTCGACCGGGTACATGCGGCCCGACACGTAGATCACCGGCGCGGCGCCGCGGGCCGTGCCGAAATGCTGCGCGAAGCGGTCCGCGTCGATCGTGGCCGACGTCACCACCACCTTGAGGTCGCTGCGGCGCGGCAGGATTTCGCGCAGGTACCCTAGCAGGAAATCGATGTTCAGGCTGCGTTCGTGCGCCTCGTCGATGATGATCGTGTCGTAGGCTTTGAGCAGCGGATCGGTCTGCGTCTCGGCCAGCAGGATGCCGTCCGTCATCAGCTTCACCGAGGCGTCGCGCGCCAGCCGGTCCTGGAACCGCACTTTGTAGCCCACGACTTCACCGAACGGCGTATTGAGCTCCTGGGCAATGCGCTTGGCAACGCTGGAGGCGGCGATGCGGCGCGGCTGCGTGTGGCCGATGAGGCGGCCCTGGCCCGGCGCGGCGTTGAGCTTGCCGCGGCCCATGGCCAGCGCGATCTTGGGCAGTTGCGTGGTCTTGCCCGAGCCGGTTTCGCCGCACACGATGACCACCTGGTGGGCCGCGATGGCCGCCATGATCTCTTCGCGCTTGGCGGAGACCGGCAGGGATTCGGGGAATGTGATGCTCAGGGACAAGGGCGGCGCGCGGCTCAAAGCCGGTAATTATCGAGGATGGCGAACGGTGCTTCAGACCGAATCTTTGCGCGGCATTCGCCCCGCCAAGCTGGCCGGAGACGCATCGTGGCACTCGACATCGACCCTGCCATGCCGGACAAGGCAAAGGCGGCCATCTTCTCCTGCGCACTTTGAGCGGCGGCTGGACGTTGCCTTTGCCCCACCGCCCGCGTATGGTGTTGTCATGCACATGGTGGCGATCGGCTTCTGGGGTGCCTTCTTTGCGACCGCCGCACTCATGCTGGCCGGTGCGCTGGCTGCATTCGCGAAATCGCACCGCCGCGTAGCGCTGTCGGCCGCGTTCACGTCGCTCGTTTCGGCGCTGTTCGTCGTGAGCTATCTGGGCTGGCTGACGGTCAGCGACACGGCGCTCGAGGCTCGCCTGCTGGCTCATGTCGCCATCGTGAGCGCCGCTCTGCTCGGACTGATGCTCCTGACGGAGCTGGGCTTGTTGCGCGGAGCCGATGTGGCCCGCCGTGTTCGCTGGCGCATGTTGGCCGTTGCCGTGGTCACGTTGGGCGCCGGTTGGCTGGTAAATGCCAGGCAGGCGCTGGCACTGAGCTCCCTGGTCGCGCTCGGCATCGGCCTCGCTGGTCTGCTGATCGCCATCCGTAGCGGCCGGCGCGGTGATCGGCTCGCGTGGATCGCGGTGTTCGGCGTGGTTTTCATGCTCGTGGCCCTCGCAGGCCTGAGCTGGATCGCGCTGGATCGACGAGGCGTACCGTGGCTGGTGCACCCTGCGAGCGCACTGGCGGGCATGGCGTATCTGACGAGCATCGGAGCCATGCTATGGCGGCGGTATTCGTATCTCATCGAGCTACGCGAGGTGCTGGCGCAAGGCCCCCGCTACGACCCCGTCACGCGGATGCAATCCCATGCCGCCCTCGGGCACGTGGTCGGCCTCGCATTCCTGCACCAGCAACAGCACCCCGCACGTCCGCTGATGCTGATCGCCATTTCGATCGGCAATCTGTCCGGGCTGGAGAAGCTGCACGGCCGTGCCGCACTCAATCACGCGCTCTACGTCTGCGCCAGCCGCCTGCGCCGCTGCGTGCCGGCGGACGTGGAGATGGTGCGTCTGTTCGACGATGGCTTCCTGCTCGTGGCGCGCGACGCTGGCGATCGCCAGCGTTTGGTGCAGCTCAGCCGCCTGGTGGCCAAGCGGCTGTCGCAGCCGGTGACGCTGAGTACCAGCGCGATGGCGAGCGATCTGGAGGCCGGCCAGGCCAAATGGGCCGCGCAGGTGGGCGTCGGACTGCTTGCCGCCACCTCGGAGGCCGACCCCTCGGTCGTGGTCTCGAGGGTGAATGACATGTCGCGCGCCGCGCAAAGCTATGCAAGCCGGGTAGCGTGGTACGACGAGACCTCGGGCCGAATCTGCGAGCTGGCTTCGACCGACCTGCCCTGAAGCACGGCGCAGGGCAAGCCCTACATGCCGCTCCCCCGAACCGGCCGCACCGGGGAATGGCCTTACACTTTGCGCACGTCCACCGCCTCCGGAACCCGCCGCGATGTCCACCGTCTTCAACTTCACGTTCGTGCCCTGGTTCCGCTC
>JAGRPN010000305.1 GCA_019449555.1 Ramlibacter sp. | reverse complement strand
ATCATCGCGCAGCGGTGGCGATCATCGCACAAGATTCGGGCGCCCCGCTTCCGCAAAGCGCTTCAGCCGCCTAAGCTTGCAGCAACAGGAGACATCCCATGCGCACCCAGGTCGCCATCGTCGGCGCAGGCCCGTCGGGCCTGCTGCTCGGGCAGTTGCTGTTCAAGGCCGGCGTTTCCAACGTGATCGTCGAGCGCCAGAGCGCCGCGCACGTGCTCAGCCGGATCCGCGCCGGGGTCCTCGAGCAGGTGGCCGTGGACCTGCTGGACGAATGCGGCGTCGGTGCGCGCATGCGCCGCGAAGGCCTGGTGCACCATGGCATCGAGCTGCTGTTCAAGGGCGCGCGCCACCGCATCGACATGCATGGGCTGACCGGCGGCAAGAGCGTGACCGTGTACGGCCAGACCGAAGTCACGCACGACCTGATGGATGCGCGACAGGCCCAGGGCCTGGAGACGGTGTACGACGCGGGCGATACCGTGACGCTGCACGATTTCGACGGCACGCATCCGAAGGTGCGCTACGTCAAGGACGGCGCCGCGCACGAGATCGAATGCGACTTCATCGCCGGCTGCGACGGCTTCCACGGCGTCAGCCGTGCCAGCGCCCCGGCACATCTGCTGAAGACCTACGAGAAGGTCTATCCGTTCGGCTGGCTGGGCGTGCTGGCCGACGTGCCGCCGGTCTCGCCCGAACTGATCTACGCCAACACCGAACGCGGTTTCGCGCTGTGCTCCATGCGCAGTCACACCCGCAGCCGTTATTACGTGCAGGTGCCGTCGCAGGACAAGGTCGAGTCCTGGTCGGACGACGCGTTCTGGAACGAGCTGAGAACACGGCTCGACCCGGCGGCGCGCGAGCGCCTGATCACTGGCCCTTCGATCGAGAAAAGCATCGCACCCCTGCGCAGCTTCGTGGCCGAGCCGATGCGCTTCGGCCGATTGTTCCTGGCCGGCGATGCAGCGCATATCGTGCCGCCCACCGGGGCCAAGGGACTGAACCTGGCCGCCACCGACGTGAGATACCTCTCGAACGCGTTGGTCGAGCATTACCGCGATCGCGACAGCCACGGCATCGACCATTACTCCGAGGTGTGCCTGCGCCGGGTCTGGAAAGCCGTGCGTTTTTCGTGGTGGTTCACCTCCCTCATGCACAAGTTTCCCGAAACCGGCGAGTTCGGCCAGAAGGTGCAGGAGGCGGAACTCGATTACCTCGTGAACTCCCGTGCCGCGTCCACGTCGCTGGCGGAAAACTACGTGGGGCTGCCGCTGTAGCTGCTGCCGGGCGCACTCCGCCGGCGGGCTTGACTGAATAGAACAGCCGGAAGCCGCGAACAAGCCTCGCGGCAAAGCCGGGACCGGGCAGGCCGCGCCGCATCAACGAGGTGACCGGGCTGCGCGCCCGGTGTCCCTGCGTTTGTCCGATCCCGCGGCCGTCGCAAAACTCTCTGCGCCTACGGCTCCGTTCGAACACTTGCGCCGAGTCAGTTTACGAGGCGCGCTGAAGCGCGCCGCCGCGAGACCGGACAAACGCAGGCACCTCGTTTGATCGATGCGACGCGGCCCGCCCGATCCCGCCTTTGCAGAGATGTGGTCTGCCTTCGCGACGAATACCACCACGTTGGCTCGCGGCAGGCGGTGCCCGGTGGGGGCGATTTCTGGGGCGGCTGTGATGCTCGGCCTGGGGCCGGTGCGCGGCTTGGCGCGCTTCGTGGACTGACTCGCCGGGACTGTTTGAACGCAGCGGCCTTCGGGCGCGCAGTGAGTTTCCCGGCGCCGGTCCCAGGCCGAGCAGCGCAGCGCAGTCGGCGCCTAGCGCCGACCGTCCCGGTATGAGCCCCCGCCGGGCACCGCCTGCCGCGACGCGATGCGTTACCGATTTCGGCCTTCAGCGATCTGCTAGCCTTGCACAAAAGCTCTTCTACAGGAACGCTATGACGCGCACCCCCCGTGTTCTCGGAGGCACCCGAATCGTCAGCCTGGCGCTGAACCTGCCCGGGCCGGCCGCGCTGATGCGATGCCGCCGGATGGGCGCCACCTGCGTCAAGCTGGAGCCGCCTTCGGGCGATCCGATGGGGCACTACAACAAGCCGGCTTACGCGCAGTTGCACGAGGGCGTCAAGGTGCTGGCGGCCGACATCAGGACGGAACCCGGGCGCAAGGTGCTCGATCGCGAGCTCGCCAAGGCCGACGTACTGCTCACGTCGTTCCGGCCTTCCGCGATCGAAAAGCTCGGACTCGGCTGGGACGCGTTGCACCGGCTCCACCCCGGGCTGTCGCACGTGGCGATCGTCGGCGCGCCGGGCGCGCGGGCCGAAGAGCCCGGCCACGACCTGACCTATCTTGCCGACAACGGGCTCGTGCCGGGCATGGAACTGCCGCCGACGCTGTACGCGGACATGAGCGGCTCGCTGCTGGCCAGCGAGGCGGTGCTGCAGGCGGCGCTGCCGCGCAACGAGCGCTACGCCGGCACGGGCGAGAGCGACGCGCGCGGGATCTTCATCGAAGTGGCGTTATCGGAAGCCGCGGCCTGGCTCGCCCTGCCCCGCACGTGGGGCCTGACCCAGCCCGGCGGCGCCGTCGGCGGCGCACACGCCGGCTATCGGATCTACCGGTGCCGGGACGGCCGCGCGGCCGTGGCGTCGCTCGAGCCGCACTTCGCTGCGGCGCTCTGCGCCGCGGCAGGCGCGAGCGCGTCCGACCTGCGCGCCATGTTCGACCCCGCCACCCATGAGGCGATCGCAGCGTTCATGCTGTCGCACAGCCGCGAGGAACTGGACCGGATCGCCCGGGAAAAGGACATTCCGCTGTACACGATGGCCGCGTCGTAGCGGGGGCGGCCATGCGGGCCCTTCAAGCTGTGGCCTAATCGCGGGTTATCCAAACCCTACCGGAGCACCTCATGGGCAACAAGATCGTTACCGAAGCCGACCGCAAACGCACCCCCGCACCCAAGACCCTGGAAGGGATCAAGGTCAAGCGCGCGGGCGGCGGCCAGAAGGTCAGCCTCGAGCGCGGCACCGCCACGCGCAACAAGAAGAACCCCGGCAAGCGGCCGCACAAGGGCGGCTGAACCCGCCGCGGGTGGGCGGCCGCGCGGGCGGGTTCAGCGCCGGTCCGCCAGGCCCTGCACGCCTTGGTGCTCCGCGCAGTGCGCGCAGCAGAAAAAGCGGCCCTTCGATTCCACGCCGTGCCCGATGATGCGCACCTGGCAATGCTCGCAGACCGGGGCCAGCCGCGCGATCGCGCATTCGAAACTGTCGAACGTGTGGGTCTTGCCTTCCTTCACCACCTGGAAGGACTTGTCGTAGTCGTTGCCGCAGTTGTCGCAAACAGCCATCTCTCGACTCCTTGAGCCGGCGGTCGGGCCGGCTTCCATGCACTATCTGCCGCGGGGCCCGGGGCGCAACGTAGGACGGCATCCGCAATTGCGCGGCTGAGCCGCTGCGCACGTGCCCGGCGGCGGCGACGCACAGGAGCTTGCTGCGGTGTCCTACAGAATGCGCCGCGCCAGCGGGTACGGTTGAAGCACCATGGCAGCACCCTCCAGCACCCGCACCCTTTGGAAAGGGGCGATCAGCTTCGGGCTGGTCTACATCCCCGTCACCCTGCATTCGGCCACGGCCGAGCATCGCATGAAGTTCAACCTGCTCGACAAGCGCACCATGAACCCGGTGGGCAACAAGCAGGTGAACAAGGCCACCGGCGAGGCGATGCAGAAAGAAGAGGTGGTCAAGGGATTCGAGTACGAGAAAGACCAGTTCGTCGTGGTCTCGCCGGACGAGATCAAGGCCGCGCTGCCCAGGACGACCCAGACGATCGAGATCGAATCGTTCGTCGACGGCGCACAGATCCCGAGCACCTACTACAACAAGCCGTATTACGTCGCGCCGGCGGCCAAGGGCCAGAAGCCCTACCTGCTGCTGCTGGAGACGCTGCGGCGCACCGGCAAGGTGGGCATCGCGCGGGTCGTGATCTCGACCCGCCAGCACCTGGCGGCGCTGTTCCCGGCCGAGCAGGGGCTCGTGCTGGAACTGCTGCGCTGGCACGACGAAGTGCGCGACACCGCGGGCCTGCCGCTGCCCGGCGAGGATGACGCGAAGGTCAGCGAGCGCGAGCTGAAGATGGCCGAACAGCTGGTGAACGAACTCGCGGACAAGTGGAAGCCGGAAGCCTTCCACGACGAGTTCCGGGAAAAGCTCGAGAAACTGGTGGAAGAGAAAGTGAAGGCCGGCGAAGGCGAGCACATCATGAAGCCGCTGGAAGGCGAGGAAGTCAAGCCCAGCGCGGACATCATCGACCTCACCGAACTGCTGCGGCGCAGCCTGCGCAAGGGCGCCGGCGCGAAGGCCGCGCAAGAGGAAGAAGAGGAAGCCAGGCCGGCGGCCCGCAAGAGCGCCTCGCGCCGCAAGGCCGCCAACGACGAGGAAGCACCGGCCCGGCCACGGCGCGCCGCGGCGGCGTCCAAGACCGCGGCCCGCGCCAGCACCAGCGTCAAGGCGAAGCCGCGCAAGAAAGCGGCTTGAGCAAACAACAATTCTTACGGATTGCGCGGCATCGCGCGCCTAGTATCGGTCGATCGAATCGCACACGCTGGAAGGAAATAGCATGTACTACAGACAGGTTCCGGATTTCACTGCAAACCAGGTGCTCGGCATCATCGCGGCCTTTGCCGCCGGGGCGCTCGCCATGTATTACCTGGACGGCACGATGGGCCGCCGCCGCCGCGCGCTGGCCAGGGACAAGATCGTCGGCGTTTCGCACGATGCCGCGGATTTCGTCGAGAACAAGGGCAAGCACATCGTCGACCGCGCCAAGGGCGTCATGGCGACCCGCAACATGGATCGCGTATCGTCCACCGAGCCGCAAAGCGACGCCCAGTTGCGCGAACGGGTGCAGTCCCGCATGGGCCATCTGGTCAGCCACCCCCGCGCCATCGACGTGTCGGTGGACGACGGCATCGTGCGCCTGAGCGGGCAGGTGCTCGCCAAGGAGCTGGACGGCTTGCTGTCCCAGATCACCGATATGCCGGGCGTGAGAAAGGTCCACAACGCGCTCGCCGTGCTGGATGACCCGAGCGGCTTCGGCGAAGTGGCGCGGCAGGAGGCGCAGGCGACGCCAGGCACCCAGCCGCACTGAACCGGTGGTCGGCGCAGCACCGCCGCGGTCAGCGGGCGAGCAAGGCCAGGCAATAACCGAGGGCCAGCCCGAGCCCGGTGCAGAACACGACCACCCAGGCCGGAACGGGCGTCCCCAGGCCAGCCGGCATCGCAGCGACGCCGCCGCCGCCGGCGAGCACCGGAGCCGCGGTCGGGGCGGACGCCGGCGCCGGGTGCTGCACTCCCGTGCCGCCGAGCTGGCGCGCAAACGCCGAAAAGAAGTCGTCCGCGTTCTTGCGCGCCACCGACTGCACCAGCCGGCTGCCGACGCTTGCGAGTTTCCCGCCGATGTCGGCCTGCGCTGCATAGGCGAGCAAGGTGTGGTCGCTTTCCTCTTTCAGCGACACCCGCGCTCCCATGCGCGCGAAGCCGGCGGCGCCCCCCTGCCCCTGCCCGGTGAGCGTGTAGCCGTTGGGCGGATCCAGTTCCGACAGGTTGACCGAACCGCGGAAAGTGGCCGACACGGGCCCGACCTTCGTCGCGACGATCGCGGTGAAGTCGGTGTCCGACACCTTGTCCAGCTGCTTGCAGCCGGGAATGCACTCCTTGAGGACGGCCGGATCGTTGAGCGCTTCCCACACCCGCTGCCGGGCGGCGGGAATGCGGTATTCGCCCGTGATTTCCATGCTCATGCCCGCGCTCCGTAGCTCTTGTAGAGCGCCTGCGTGCCGAGCCGGCCATGGCCCTGCTCGATCAGCCGCGCATACAACTTGCGCGACAGCGCCAGGCCCGGCAGTTCGAGCTCCATCGCCTTCGCTTCCTCCAGCGCGATGCCCAGGTCCTTGACGAAATGCTCGATGAAGAAACCCGGCGCGAAGTCGCCATCGATGATCTTGGCCCCGAGGACGTTCAACTGGAAGCCGCCGGCCGCGCCCGCGCCGATCGACTGCAGCACGGTCGGCAGGTGCAGGCCCGCCGCCTGGCCGTAGGCGATGCCCTCGCACACGCCCATGATGGTGGATGCGATCACGATCTGGTTGCACATCTTGGTGTGCTGCCCGGCGCCGGCTTCGCCCTGACGCACGACTTTCGTCCCCATCAGTTTCAGGATGGGCAGCGCCTGCGCGAACGCCTGCTCGCTGCCGCCGACCATGATCGACAGCTTCGCGTCGCGCGCGCCGATTTCGCCGCCGGATACCGGCGCGTCGAGCGCCTCGCAGTGGCGGGTGGCGGCCACGCCGGCGATGCGGCGCGCCAGCTCGGGGCTGGAAGTGGTCATGTCGATCAACAGGGCGTCGCGCGCTCGCGAGAGCACGCCGTCCGGGCCCAGCCAGACCTCTTCCACGTCACGCGGAAAACCGACCATCGTGATGACCACGTCGGATTGCGCCGCCACGTCGCCGGGCGTGTCGCACCAGCGGGCGCCCTTCGCGAGCAGCTCGGCCGCCTTGTCGCGACTGCGGTTGTAGACGGCCAGCGGGTGGCCCGCGGCCAGGACGTGGCCGGCCATGTTGCGGCCCATGATGCCCAGGCCGATGAAGCCGACGCGAGTCTTCTTGCTGTATTCCATACCTTCCTGCTTTCTCACTCGACGGTTGCGGGCTGCGCCGCGGCCGGCGCGCTCCCATGGATGCCGGTCGTTGCCTGGCGGCCACGCACCAGCGCGCGCAGCGCCATCGGCGTCAAAGGCTGCTCGTTCGCGACCACGCCGAACGGGGCGAGCGCGTCGTTGACGGCGTTGGTCACGGCGCCGATCGAGCCCATCACGCCGCCTTCGGCCATGCCCTTGATGCCGGCCGGCGTGCTCCGGTTCGGCGTGTGCATGGCGATGATCTCGAAATTCGGAAGTTCGTACGCCGTCGCCACCAGGTAGTCAGCCAGCGAGCCCGACAGGTTCTGGCCGTTCTCGTCGTACTCCACATGCTCGAACAACGAGCCCGACAGGCCCATCGCGATCGCTCCATGCTGCTGGCCTTCGACCACCACGGGGCTGAGCACGGTGCCGCAATCCTCCGCGACCAGGTAGCGCTCGATGCGGATCGCGCCGGTGGCCACGTCCACGCGCAGCTCGCACACATGGGTGGAATTCGAATAGGTCATCGGCGGCGGCTCGTAAGTGGTGTGGAACTCGAGTCCCGGCCCCATGCCCGACGGAAGCGCCAGCGGGTCCAGGTAAGCGGTTCTCGCGACATCCGCCAGCGTGAGGGCGCAGTCGCTCCACTGCGCCCCGGCGCACCGCTCCACCCGGCCGTCGCGCAGGCGCAGGCCCTCGCTCGAAGCCAGGCCCAGGCGCTGGGCTGCGATCGCCAGCACCTTCGCGCGGGCGTCGAGCGCGCACAGGTACAGCGTGCCGCCGCCGGCCGTGCCGCCGCGCGCGCCGCGGCTGCCCATGCCATAAGGCGCAACGTCGGTGTGGCCGAGGTGCACTTGCACCGAATCCGGATGCACGCCCAGGCCGTCGGCCACGGCATTGGCCAGCGCGGTCTCGTAGCCCTGCCCGGTCGCCCCGAGGCCGCACGACGCGTTCACGACGCCGGACGGTTCGATCCGCACCCAGGCGGCTTCGTGGCCGGACCCTGGGATGCCGGCTGCCTTGTAGAAGCGCGAGCCATAGGTGGTGGATTCGACGACGGTGCAGATGCCCAGGCCCAGGTACTCGCCGCGTTGGCGCGCGGCGCGCTGGCGCTCGCGGAACCCTTCGTAATCGACCGCCGCCAGCGCGGCTTCCATCGTCTCGCGCGGCGTGATGTCGGCCAGCACCTCGCCGGTGGCCATCGTGTATGGCAGGTCCGCCGCTTCGATCATGTTGATGCGCCGCACCGCGACCGGGTCGAGACCGAGGCTGCGCGCGACGGCATCCATCGTGCCTTCCATCACCCAGCTCGTGATGGACATGGGCGCGCGCATCGGACCGTTGCCGACCTTGTTGGAGAGCAGCACCTTCACGTCGTAGCTGTAGTGCCCCACCTTGTACGGTCCCGTGACGATCATCGCCACCACCCGGGCGAGGTAATTGCCCGGGTAGAAGCTGTAGGCGCCGAAGTCCTCGACGATCTCCAGTTCGAGCGCGAGCAGCCGGCCTTCCCGATCGACGGCGGCCCGCGTGCGGCAGAAGTCTTCGCGCGCCTGCGACGAGGCGAGCAGGTTTTCCATGCGGTCCTCGCGCCAGCGCACCGGCTGCCTGATCTGGCGCGCAATGGCCGCGACGACGAGTTCCTCGCGGTAGAGCGCGATCTTCTGGCCGAAGCCGCCGCCCACGTCCGGCGAGATCACCGTGACCTGCGACTCCGACAGGCGCAGCCGCGCGGCCAGCGTCGTGCGATAAGGATGCGGCACCTGCGTGCCGACATGGAACGTCAGGTGCTGGCGCCCTTCGTCCCAGACCGCGATGCACCCGCGCGTCTCGATCGGCAGGTGGGTCTGGCGGTGCTGCGAAAACGTGCTCTCGACGACGCGGTGCGCCGAGCGCATGCGGCCCTGCACGTCGCCGTGCTCCGCGTGCTGGTGCGACAGCAGATTGGAGAGCAGCGTCTCATCGACGCGCGGCGAGCCGGGATCGAGCGCCTGCCACATCGACGTGACGGCCGGCAGCACTTCGTAGTCCACCGCGACCTGTTCCGCCGCATCCTCGGCGGTGTAGCGGTCCCGCGCGATCACGCAAGCCACCGGGTCGCCCTGGAAGCGGACTTTGTCCACCGGCAAGGTGTCCATCTCGACCGCCTGCAAGCCTTCGATGGCAGGCGCCATGCGATGCCGCGTCGTCCACGCCGCGAGGTCCCTGCCGGTGAAGACCGCGACCACGCCGGGCAGTTCCAGCGCAGCTTGCGGGTCGATCGCCTTGATCCGGGCGTGCGCATGCGGCGAGCGCACGAAGCACGCGTGCAGCTCGCCGGGCACCGCGATGTCGTCCACGAAACGGCCGTGGCCGGTCAATAGCCGCTCGTCCTCCTTGCGCAGGTGGGCGGCCCCGATGTGGCGGAATTCAGGCTGTGGCATGGGCCGCCTCCCTGCGCATCCGATACGCCGCCAACTGGATGGCCGAGACGATGTTCTGGTAGCCGGTGCAGCGGCACAGGTTGCCCGACAGCGCCTCGCGGATCTGTTCCTCGGTCGGGTCGGGATAGTCGCGCAGGAACGCCTCGAACGTCATCACGATCCCGGGCGTGCAGAACCCGCACTGCAGCCCGTGCGTTTCGTGCAACGCCTGCTGCAGCGACGACAGCGCACCGCGCTCGCCCACCGACTCGATGGTCGAAATCTCATGGCCTTCCATCTGGATCGCGTAGGTCAGGCACGAGCGCACGGGCCGGCCATCGACCAGCACCGTGCAGGCGCCGCAGACGCCGTGTTCGCAGCCCACGTGCGTGCCGGTCAGCCGGCAGTCTTCCCGCAGCGCGTCCGACAGCAGTTTGCGCGGCTGCGCCTCGAATTCGATGTTGCGGCCGTTCACCGTCAACGTGATGCTCTGCTTTCCGGTCATGGGTGATCCTGCAGTTGGCCGGTCGCGCGTGCCAGCGCGCGCGCAACCAGGGTCTGGGCGAGTTCCCGGCGATAGAGCGCCGAAATCCGCGTGTCGTCATCGGGGGCGACGGCCTGGCGCACCGCGGCGGCCACCCGCGCGACCCACTGCTCGTCGGGCGTGCCGCCCAGGAAGGGCGCAATCACCTCGTCGAGGCAGCGTGGCATCGGCGCGACGCCGCCCAGCCCCAGGCGAACGCGCTTCACCTTGCCGTCTTCGACCTGCACCGTGGTGGCGGCCGCGACGATCGCGTAATCGCCATGGCGGCGGTTGAACATCTTGAACGAAGCCGCTTCGCCGGCCACAGCCTTGGGAAACTCGATCGAAGCAATGAGCTCGTCGCCTTCCAGCGCCGTAGTCATCGCTGCAAGGAAGAATTCATGCGCGGGCACCGATCGCCTCGACGAGGCACTCACCAAATTCAGCCGCGCCCCGAGCGTCACCGCCACCAACGGCAATTGCGCGGCGGGATCGGCGTGCGCGAGGCTGCCCCCGAGCGTGCCGCGCTGCCGGATCGCGTAATGGCCGATCGTCTGCGCGGCCTGCGCCAACAACGGGCAGTCGCGTTGCACGACGGCTGATGAGGCGATCTGGTGATGCCGCGCCAGCGCGCCGATCTCCAGCCACTCGCCGGCGTCGCGGATGCAGGCGAGTTCGGTGAGGTCGTTCAGGTCGATCAGCTGCGAAGGCGTGGCCAGCCGCATGTTCATCATCGGCCCGAGGCTCTGCCCGCCGGCGATGAGCTTGGCCGCGGCGCCGCCGGCAGCAAGCTGAGTGAGCGCCTCTTCGATCGAGGTCGGCCGCAGATAGCCGAATGCAGCGGGTTTCATGCGCCGGTCAATTCCATACCAGGCTTTGCGTGGTCTGCTTGTCGAACAGGTGCAATCGGTTCACGTTCACACCCAGCGCCGCGTTGTCACCGCTGCGGTGCTGCACTTCCTTGCCCAGGCGGAAGAACAACTTCACGCCTTCGACTTCCATCTCGTAGAACTGGTCGGAGCCCACCGGCAGCACCGACACGATGCGGCCCTGCACGCCCTCGGCGCCGGGCTGCGTTTCGAACACGTCTTCCGCCCGGATCCCCAGCACCACTTCCCGGCCAACTTGCGAGCCGACCTTGGCGATCACGTGATCGGGCAAGCCCAGCCGCAACTGGCCGCGCCGGAACACGACGCGCCCTTCTTCCTGCGCCAGCCGGCCCTCGAGAAAATTGATCGGCGGATTGCCCAGGAACGACGCCACGAACATGTTGCGCGGCTGCTCGTAGATCGCGTCGGGCGAGCCGACCTGCTGCACCACGCCGCCGCGCATCACGACGATGCGGTCGGCCAGCGTCAGCGCCTCGGCCTGGTCGTGGGTGACATACACGAACGTGGTCTGCATCACCTGGTGCAACTGCTTGATCTCGGCGCGCATCGAGATCCGCAATGCCGCGTCCAGGTTCGACAGCGGCTCGTCCATCAGGAACACGGCCGGCTGGCGCACCATGGCCCGCCCGAGCGCCACCCGCTGGCGCTGGCCGCCCGAGAGCTGGTCGGGCCGGCGCTCCAGCAGCGGCTCGATCTCCAGGCGCCGCGCGGCGTCGCGCACCCGCCGGTCGATTTCGCCCTTGGGGTGTTTGCGCATCCGCAGGCCGAACGCAATGTTGTCATACACGGTCTTGTGCGGGTAGAGCGCGTAACTCTGGAACACCATCGCGACGTCGCGCTTGTGAGGCGGCACGGTATTCATCACGTCGCGGTCGAAGAGCAGGTTGCCGTCGGTCACGTCCTCCAGCCCGGCGATCATGTTGAGCGTCGTCGATTTGCCGCAGCCCGAGGGGCCGAGCAGCACCAGGAATTCCTTGTCGGCGATGTCGAGGTTCAGCCCCTCCAGCGCCACGAAACCGTTGGGATATTTCTTGCCGACCGAGTCGAAAGTGATTCTTGCCACGCGGGCTCCTTTATCCTTTCACGGCACCGGCCGTCAGGCCGGAGACGATGTAGCGCTCGAACAGGATCGCGATGATCACCGGCGGCACGATGGCTAGCACGCCGGCGGCATTGATGAACGAGAAACTGATGGTGAAGTCGGACGTGAACGATGCGACGACGATGGGCATCGTCTGCGAGGCCGGCGTCTGCGTGAACATCAGCGCCAGCAGGAACTCGTTCCAGCTGGTGAGGAACGTGAACAGCACGACGGCCACCAGCGAGGGCAACGCCAGCGGCAGGAACACCAGCATCAGCGTCTGCAGGCGCGAGCAGCCATCGACCCGTGCCGCCTTGTCCAGCTCGTCGGGCAGCGATTCGAAGTACCCGGTCAGGATGAAGATGCTGAACGGCACCGTGATCGCGAGGTACGTGATGATGAGCGACAGCAGGTTGTCCAGCAGCCCGAGCTTCTGCACGAACAGGAAGAACGGCACCACCAGCGCGATGTCCGGGATCACGCGCGAAGTGAGCATGAAATAGATCGAGGTCGTGCGGCCGATGAAGCGGATCTTGGCCAGGGCATAGGCCGCGGGCACGCTCACCAGCAGGTTCAGCACGACGACGGCCAGCGCCACGACCAGGCTGTTCCACATGCCGGGCAGCAGGTTCTTGGCGGTCGACGGGATGAAGCCGCCGGTCGCCGTGTCGCCCTGCTTGCGGTTCTCGTAGGTGACCACCGCCTCCTTCGCCTTGAAGATCGCGGCGAAGTTCTCGGCCGTCGGCTGGTGCGGAATCCAGTGCGGCGGCACCGACGTGATTTCCGCCTCCGACTGGAACGACGAGGACACCAGCCACGCGACCGGCGCCAGGACGTAGATCGAGAACAATAGCGACGCCGCGAACAGCATCGCGCGCCGTCCGAGGTGGGGGATCTTCTGGGCTGTCACGACGGAGGCCTACAGCTTGCGGCTCGTGCTGCGGATGATGAAGAACGCCAGCGTGAAAGTGGCGATGGCCATGATGTAGGCCAGGGCCGCGCCGGTCCCGAACGCGAGTTTGCGGAAGGTCTCCACGTACACCTCCCATGCGACCACGTGCGAGGCCTCGGCCGGCCCGCCTTCCGTCAGGATGAAGAACAGGTCGAAGTGGCGGATCGCCATCATCGTCTCGTAGATCAGCACCAGGGCGAACCCCGGAACCAGCGACGGCAAGGTGATGTGCACGAAGCGCTGCCAGGTGTTCGCGCCGTCGACCTTGGCCGCGCTGTAGAGGTCGGGCCGGATCGACTTGAGCGTGACGAGCAACAGGATCGTGGCGAGCGGCACCTCTTTCCACACGAAGGAATTAGTGATCAACACGAGCGTCTTGTCGGCGTCGCCGAGCCACACGAGGTACTTGTCGATCAGCCCCAGTTGCAGCAACAGGCCGTTCAGCGCGCCGTAACCCGAGTCGTAGATCCACTTCCACATGAGCCCGTTGGCGACGTACGGGATCGCCCACGGAATCAGCAGGATCGCCGACAGCAGCCGGCGGCCGCGGAACTCCTCGTTGAGGAGCAGGGCCATCAGCGTGGCGATCACCATGATCGCCGCCGACGACATCACCGTGAAGCTGGTCGTGCGGCCCACCGATTCCCAGAACAGCGAGTCCTGGAAGATCCGCGCGTAGTTGTCGAACCACACGAACGGCACGCGGTGCGGGCGCGTCAGCTTCAGGTCGAACAGGCTGATCCAGAAGGAGTACAGCACCGGGAAGACGGCAACGACCATGAGCACGGCGACCATCGGCGCCAGGAACAGCATGGCGCTCTTCTGGTCGTACGCGCTCACCGGATTGCGCAAGAGCCGCGCGAGCCGCCCGCGTTTCGGGGCGGCCGGCGGCACGCGTGTGGCCGGGAAGAAGCGGCTGGGGGACTCCGCCAGCGGGGCAGGCTCGCTCAAGCCTGCTTGCGCATATCGTTCCATGCCTGGGCCGATTTCTTCAGCGCATCCGCGGGGGTGCTCTTGCCGACGATGGCCGACTGCCAGGCCGTGCCGTTGACTTCGTCCCACTCGCCGAACCAGCGCGCGACCACGTCCTTCTTGCGAGCGAGCTGCTGTTGCCTTTCGAACATTGCCAGGTCGGAGTACTTCTGGTAGGAAGCCTGGATGTCCGGGTCCTTGAACAGCTCCTTGACGCCGAAACCCGAGCCGATGTCGGTAAACAGCATCTTCTGGAACTGGTACTTGCCGTCGGCCTTGCCGCCGAACCATTCGATCAGTTTCGCGGCGTTCGCTGCGCGTGCCTTGTCGGCTGCGGCCTGCGCGGTCATGCCGTAGAAGCGCATCCAGCCTACGGTGGCGTGCGAGCCGCCCGGGCCGGCAGGCATGAGGGCCTGCTTGACGCGACCGGCGATCTGCGACTGCTTCGGGTCGTTCAGCGTGCGGATGCGATAGCGGCCGAGCATCGCGAAAGCGTGGTTGCCGGACGTGAACGACTTCAGGCCATTGAGCTCGCCCGTTTCGACGCAGGCCGGCGAAACGATCTTGTGCTTGTTGACGGCGTCCACCACCCACTGCAGCGCCTGCCCCGCCCCGCGCTTCGGGTCGGCCATCAGCGCCGCGCCGTTGTCGTCGGTGAAACGGCCGCCGTTCGAATACACCATGGCGGTGAGGAATTCGATCAGCCAGCTCTCGCGCGCCATCGACAGCATCAGCGGGTACTGCGACAGGCCGGCCTGCTTGATCCGGGCCGACTGCTGGACGACTTCTTCCCAGGTCTGCGGCGGCTCCTTGATGCCGGCCTTCTTCAGCATCTCCTCGTCGTAGAAGAACGCCATGTAGTCGGAGTAATAGGTCAGGCCGTACTGCTTGCCCTTGTATTGCATCGACTTGACGCAGAAGTCGTCGGTGCCCTCGTTGTATTTCATCAGCTCGGGATAGCCGTTGACCGGGGTGATCCAGCCGGCATCGGCCCACTCGGGCAGCCAGCTGTCGGACACCCACAGCACGTCGATCGGCGCCTTGCCGACGAACTTCGTCACCATGGTGTCGCGGTACTGCGCCCACGGCGCGTTGTTGTAATTGACCTTGATCCCGGTCTTCGCCTCGAAGGCCGTGAGGTGGCTCTTCACGGTATCGACCGCGGCCGACCATGTGAAGAAATTCAGCGGAGCGCCCTGCGCGCCGCCTGCCAGCGGCAGCAGGCCCGCGCCGGCCGCGCTCGCCGCCGCGGACATCTTGAGGAACTCACGGCGATTCGATCCAGGGGTCCATACGTTGCTCATATCGAACTTTCCTCGGGGGCGGCACCAGGTCCAGGGCCGTGCCGGGCCATCAGGTACGCAAGCCGCCAGCCCACTGCCGCCGGCTCGACCGGATGGCATTATTCGTCGCAGGGGTATATATCGTCAAGTGACGACTTGAAGAAATTTTTCGGCGGCTCGGCGGTCTCGCAGCCCAACAGGCCGCGAAGCTTGCGAGAAGCCACCCGGCGCATTCCAGGGGGGCCGGCCGCGCCGGCGCGAGCTACTTGAGCGGCGAGAAGGCGGCCGGGTTGAGGAAGACGCTTTCCTGGTGCACGAGGTACGGCAGCATGGCCGGCACGAAAGCGCTCCATTCGGCGTCCTGCGCGAGCTTGCCGCGCTGCGTGCCGCGATGCCCCAGGTCGTCGTAAGCCCAGATGAAGACCACCGAGTTGAGCACGCCCGATTCCTGTGTCCAGCAGCCGATGAGGCGAGCGTAGCGCGTGATGATGTGCAGCCCCTGCTCCTGGTACAGCTTGAGGAATTCCACCGCCTTGCCCGGCTGGACGCGGTAGGTGCGCATTTCGAAGATCATGATGGCTTCCCGAGGAGTGAACGTGCGAAGGATCCAGTCGCCGGGATGTTACCCTATACTTCGTCGCACGACGATATGATGCTCGCGGGTAGATTGGCGTCCGTTCGCCCCGCGCGCGAGCGTCAGTGACTGCGTCACATGAAAGCCAGATCAGCCCTCCTCGCCGCCAACCGCCAGGACACGCCCGCTCCCGCCAAAGCGGGCAAGCGCCGCCCGACCACTCGGCTGCCGGCCGCGGAACGCCGCGCGCGCATCCTGGAAAAAGCATTCGAGTTCTTCTCGGAGTACGGATTGACGGCGCAAACGCGCGCCCTGGCGGACGCGTGCGGAGTGTCGCAGCGGCTGCTCTACAGCGTGTTCCCCAGCAAGTCGGCGTTGATCAACGCGGTCTACGACGCGAACATCGCCGGTCCTTTCAAGGCGATCTGGTTCGTGCAACTGCGCGATCGCAGCAAGCCGCTGGAAGCGCGGCTGAACGAGTTCTACCGCGAGTACTACGACACGATCCTGACCCGCCGCTGGCTGCGCCTGTTCCTGTATGCCTCGCTGGCGGAAGTGGAGATGGCGCCGACCTATATCGCGGCCATCATCCGCACGCTGCTCGAAACGGTGGTCGACGAAGCGGCGAGTGACGCCGGCTTGCGGCTGCCATCGGACCGCAGCCTGCTCCAGGAGCTCGGCTGGACTTTGCACGGCAACGTCTCGCACCTGGCGATCCGCCGCCACATCTATCGCGACGCCACCGCGCTCGATGTGGAGCGCGTGATCGAGCTGCACGTCAGGACTTTTGTGGCCGGCACCCGTGCGATCCTGCAACCAGCGACCAGCGCTTCGGCAAAGACGAAAGCGCGTCGCTCGACATAGAACTTTCCGTTCGAACACTTGCGCCGATTCAGTCCACGAGGCTCGCGCGAGCTGCACTCTCTGCGTTGTCGAGAGGCCAGGCTGCTTGCGATCCGAAACCACGTGCAAGCAGCGTAAATCAAGAACACGCCGCCAGGGCCGCGCATTAACATCGAGTGCGCAACGGCAATCAGCGCAATGACTTTGCAGACGACGATTCGACGCCTTCCCGATTTCACGTCGGTGAAGGTCAGCGGAGCAGCCGCACTGCCCGATTTCCTGGCGTTCATCGCCGCTTTCGCCGAGGACTCGCGCCGGCACGGCGACAGGCGCGTGCTGGTGGACCTGCTCGATGTCGTGAACGAGTTCAAGTTCACCGACCATTTCCAGATCGGGGAAGCGGCCGCGAAACACCTCAAGCACCTCGAACGCCTTGCATCGCTGGTACCGGAAAACCAGATCACGCGTACCAGCGAGAAAGTAGCCGTCAAGCAAGGGCTGCAACTGCGGGTCTTCACGTCGATGACCGAGGCGATCCGCTGGCTCTCGGCGCCCGCCGCCCCGCCCGTCCCAGGCGGGTGAGCGAGCCCATCCGCCTCATGCATGGGGCGGGCACATGATTTGCAAAACACGGCATGCGCAACTCCAGCCGGCGGCGGCCCCGGCACGAGCGCCAGTCCGTCGTCCACGAAGTAACGAGCCGTACGCGCCGTGGCTCACGCTGAGCCACGGCCCCATCCTGTATCGCTGTGTTCCGTAAATCCGACAAAGGACGCGCGGAGCCACGACGAAATGACATGCCGTTCGCCTTCCTGTGCGCGGCTCAGCGCGGCTTGGGCACGAAGCCGATCACCAGCCCCTCGTCGCTGACAGTGATCTCACCCGGCTGCAGGCCCATGGTGTCGGCCAGCGCGAGCTCGCGCGGCTGCAACCGGTGCAGGACCACTTCGAGCAGGCTGCGCTCCGCCAGGACCTGCGCCTGACTTTCGAGCAGCATCAGCATTTCCGGCGCGACACCGGGCAAGCGAAATGAATGCGCCCGCAGCCGATGCGCGCGAATCGATTGGTCGCTCGGCTCGTAACGCAGCGCGAAGTCCACATCGAAGCTTCCGTCGTAGCTGCGCCGCAATGCCGGGCCTGCGGCCCGCATGGTCATTTCGGCGGCGATGCGGTTCAAGGCCGGCATCAATCGAAGCCGCGGCGCCTGCAGGTCCAGGTCGAACAGGTCCGCCACCGGAAAGCGCAGGGGAAATCGCTCGCCGACGAGCCGCTGCAATTGCCCGGCGGAGACCGTGTACCGCGGCTGCGCGAACGAGGACGGGGATGCAGCGGCCGCCGCCACGCCGATCGCGAGCGCGGAGCCGGTGAGGAGGAACGCTCTGCGCTTCATGCCGGATGTTTCATGGTGCTCGACGTTCGATGCGGATCGGCGCGCAGAGTTCACCCCCGTACACTCGCCCGGTGAACGGTCCGACCCTGAACGTTGTCCAGCGGACACCGGCGCGCACCGGCGTCGTCATCGTGCTGCTGTCGTTCGCCGCGTTTTTCAGCGGCGCGGCGCTGCGCATCTGCGACTCGCTGCTGCCGCGCGTGGCGCATGACTTCGATCGCACGCCGGGCGCCGCCGGCCAGGTGATCATCGGCTTTTCGGTCGCGTATGGCGCGATGCAACTGCTGTTCGGCCCGCTGGGCGACCGCTACGGCAAGGCGCGGCTCGTCTGCGTGGCCCTGTTCGGCTGCACGGCGGGCGCGCTCGCTTCGGCGCTGGCGCCCGCCTTCGAAGCGCTCGTGTGGATGCGCGTGGCCTGGGGCATGGCCGCCGCCGGCGTGATCCCGCTGGCGATGGCCTGGATCGGCGACACAGTGCCTTACGAGCGCCGGCAGGCCACACTGGCCCGGCTGCTCACGGGCACCTTGTCGGGGATGATGGCGGGGCAACTGGCCGGCGGGCTCTTCGCCGATTCGCCGCTCGGCTGGCGCGGGGCGTTCTTCACCCTGGCGGCGGGTTATGCCGTGGTGGCCGTGCTGCTGCTGGCCCGACTGCGCGATGCGCCCCCGCCTGCGCGGGCCGCCGACGCAGCGCCGTTCGCATTCGTGGCCCAACTGCGCTCCGTGCTGCGGCTGCCGTGGGCGCGCACCGTGCTCGTAGCCGTGCTGATCGAAGGGTTGTTCCTGCTCGGACCGATGGCCTACCTGCCCTCCTACCTGCATCTTCGCTACGGCCTCAGCCTCTCGGCGGCATCCGCCCTGGTCGCCCTGTATGCAGTCGGGGGCCTGGTGTACGCCATCAGCGCGCGGCGGATCGTGCGCAGGTTCGGCGAGCGGCGCATGGTGCTGGCGGGCGGCTGGATGATGGGGGCGGGCTTTCTGGCATGGCTAGCGTCGCCATGGTGGGCGCTCGCCGGCCCGACGGCCCTGCTCGTGGGCTTCGGCACTTACCTGTACCACAACACGCTGCAGACGCATGCCACCCAGATGGCGCCCGCCGTGCGCGGCACCGCCGTGGCCTTGTTCGCGTTCTGCCTGTTCTTCGGCCAGGCCGTCGGGGTCAGCGCCGCCGGCTATGCGTTCGACCACTGGGGCGCGGTGCCGCTGCTGCTCGCACCGGCCGTCGCGCTCGCGGTGGCCGGCTGGTGGTT
>JAGRPN010000304.1 GCA_019449555.1 Ramlibacter sp. | reverse complement strand
TCTCTACGCGACGACCGAGGAACATGAGTCGGAAATCAACGACGAGCACGCCGCTCTGGCCAAGGCGGACGCTCCCGTCCGTCTCGAAACGCGGGTGCCCGCGCCGCTGCCCCAGCCGGTGGGCGACGTACTCGCATTGCAGGGACAGGCGCAGTTCCACCCGCAGGCGTACGCGACCCACCTGGCGAAGCTCGCGACCCAGGCCGGCGCGAGCGTGCACGAACACTCGCGCGTGATCGCACTGGACATGAAGAGCAACCGCGCGGCCACCCCGACGGCCACGATCCGCGCGAAGGAGATCGTGCTGGCGACGCATTCACCATCGGGCTTCCACCTGGTGCAGGCGGAGATGCCGGTGCATCGCGAGTACGGCATCGCACGCGAGCGTGATTCGGCCGATCCGGGCCCCGGCATCTTCTGGTACCGCGGCAATGAACACTATTCGGTGCGCACGCTCGATGCGCAAGGCCGCCGCTTCCTGATCTGCGTGGGGCAGGAGCACAAGACCGGCTTGCATAACGCGAAGGCCAGCTTGATGGCGCTGGAGATGGCGATGGAGCAGCAGTTCGGGCCCGGGGAACCGGTGTACCGGTGGTCGGCCCAGAACTATCGTTCGGCCGACGGCCTGCCCTACGTCGGGCGCGACGTGACGGGGTGCTTCATCGCCACCGGCTTCGCCACCGACGGGCTCGTGTGGGGAACGGTCGCGGCGCGCATCATCGCCGAACAACTGCAGGGACACACGCCGGAATTCGGCGTGCTGTGCAAGCCTACGCGCTTTTCACCGGTCAAGGGCGGCAGGACGATCCTGGAGGAAGTCGGGACCATGACGAAGGCCCTGGTGAAAGACTATCTCACGCATCGGCAGGAGCAGCAGCTGTCGAGCCTGGCGGCGGGCGACAGCGCGATCATGGAGGTCGAAGGCGAGTCGTGCGCGGCCTGGCGCTCGCCCGAGGGCGAACTCTTCGCCATCTCGCCGGTATGCACGCACATGGGCTGCAAGGTCCACTGGAACAGCGTGGAAACGAGCTGGGATTGCCCCTGCCATGGCAGCCGGTTCAGGCCCGACGGAACGGTGATCGAAGGACCGGCGGTTGCCGCGCTGAAGCGCAAGCACGTGAACGTCGGCTGAAGGCGCCGCCCGTTACGAGCGGCGCTTGGGCTTCACGCCCATCGCTTCGCGGCTCTTGTCGATGCGCGCCCGCTTGCGGGCGTCTTCGTTCTCCATCGCTTTCCTCTTGGTGTAGCCGGACCAGTCGGCCCAGGCCCACCATGCGACCGCCAGGGCGAACGGTGAAAGCACCACCCACCAATCCCACGCAGCGACCGGCCCGATTTCCAGGTACTTCAACGCCAGCAGGACGATCCCGATTCCAAGGAAATACATGCGGTTACTCCGAAAATGCTCTGCCTTGTCAGCGGCACGGGCATCGGCCCGGCGTCAACGGCAGTCACTACAATCGCGTTGAAACACTGTAACTCAACCTGAGAGGAAACGAATGAAACGTGCCCTGTTTGCACTGGTCGCGGTCGCCGCCTGCGCACCCGCGCTGGCCGACCTGGCGCTGGCCACCAGCAAGAACTGCCTGGCCTGCCATGCGGTCGACAAGAAGGTCGTCGGTCCCGCCTACAAGGACGTCGCTGCCAAGTACGCCGGCCAGAAGGACGCCGTCGACAAACTGGCCATCAAGATCATGAAGGGCGGCTCGGGCGTCTGGGGTCCGGTCCCGATGCCGGCGAATACACAGGTCAACGAGGCCGAAGCCAAGAAACTGGCCGCCTGGGTGCTGAGCCTCAAGTAAGTCGGCGCAGCCGCCACGAGTACAAAGCCCGCCTTCGGCGGGCTTTGTTTTTTCGGCGGGCTTTGTTTTCTTCTTTGAGAAGCTTATGCGGGCTTTGTACTTGTGGCCGCTTCGCGGTTTACAGCTTCTCTGCCAATTGCTCCAGGATGGCCGGATTCTCCAGCGTCGAGACGTCCTGCGTGATCGCCTCGCCCTTGGCGATCGAGCGCAGCAGGCGCCGCATGATCTTGCCGCTGCGGGTCTTGGGCAGGTTGTCGCCGAAGCGGATGTCCTTGGGTTTGGCGATCGGGCCGATCTCCTTGGCAACCCAGTTGCGCAGTTCGTTGGCGATCTGCTTGGCCTCCTCGCCGGTGGGGCGGCTGCGCTTGAGCACCACAAAGGCGCAGATCGCTTCGCCCGTCAGCTCGTCCGGTCGCCCGACCACGGCCGCCTCCGCCACCATGTCGGTCTTGGCGACCAGGGCCGATTCGATCTCCATCGTGCCCAGCCGGTGGCCCGACACGTTGAGGACGTCGTCCACCCGTCCGCCGATGCGGAAGTAGCCGCGATCGACGCTGCGCGCCGCGGCGTCGCCGGCCAGGTAGAGCTTGCCGCCGAGCTCGGGCGGGTAGTAGTTGGCCTTGTAGCGCTCCGGGTCGCCCCAGATGGTGCGGATCATCGCCGGCCAGGGCCGCTTGATGACCAGCAGGCCGCCGTCGCCGTTGGGCAAATCCTTGCCCAGGTCGTCCACGATCGCGGCCATGATGCCCGGCAGCGCCAAGGTGCAAGAGCCCGGCACCGTCGGGGTCGCGCCCGGCAGCGGCGAGATCATGTGGCCGCCGGTCTCGGTCTGCCACCACGTATCGACGACCGGGCAGCGCTCGCCGCCGACGTTCTTGTGATACCACATCCAGGCTTCGGGATTGATCGGCTCGCCGACGGTGCCCAGGATGCGCAGGCTCGAGAGGTCGTAGCGCTTCGGGTGGATCTTCTCGTCGCCCTCGGCGGCCTTGATCAAGGAACGGATGGCCGTCGGCGCCGTGTAGAACACGCTCACCTTGTGCCGCTGGATCATCTGCCAGAACCGGCCGGCGTTGGGGTACGTGGGAATGCCCTCGAACATCACCTCGGTGCAGCCCGCCGCGAGCGGGCCGTAGGCCACGTAGGTGTGCCCCGTCACCCAGCCGATGTCGGCCGTGCACCAGAACACGTCCGACGGCTTGATGTCGAAAACCCAATCCATCGTGAGCTTGGCCCACAGCAGGAAACCGCCCGTGGAATGCTGCACGCCCTTGGGCTTGCCGGTGGAGCCCGAGGTGTAAAGGATGAAGAGCGGATGCTCGGCGCCGACGGGTTCGGGCCTGCACTCGGTGGACTGGCCCTGCAGCACTTCCGTGAACGTCTTGTCGCGCCCCGCGACCATGTTGCACGGAGTCGGCGTGCGCATGAATACCAGCACGGTCCTGAGCGTCGTGCAGCCGCCGATCCCGACACCTTCGTCGACGATCGCCTTGAGCGGCATTTCCTTGCCACCGCGCATCTGGAAGTTGGCCGTGATCACGGCGACGGCGCCGGCATCGATGATCCGCTCGTGCAGCGCCTTCGCCGAAAAGCCACCGAACACCACGCTGTGGGTGGCGCCGATGCGCGCACAAGCCTGCATGGCGACGACGGCTTCGATGCACATGGGCATATAGATGACCACGCGGTCGCCCTTGTGGATGCCCTGCGCCTTCAGCGCGTTGGCGAACTGGCTCACGCGCGCGAGCAGTTCCTTGTAGGTGACCTGGACGACCGAGCCGTCGTCGGCCTCCCAGATGATCGCGGTCTTGTTCTCGACCGGCGTGCCGACGTGCTTGTCCAGGCAGTTCGCCGACACATTCAGTTCGCCGTCGTCGAACCACTTGTAGAACGGGGCCTGGGATTCATCGAGCGTGCGGGTGAAGGGCTTGGTCCAGACGACGTTTTCGCGCGCGAGGCGCGCCCAGAAGCCCTCGAAATCCTTTTCGGCTTCCTGGCACAGCGCGTTGTAGGCCCGCATCCCGGAGATGCGCGCGGCCTTCACGGTGGCCTCGGAAGGAGGGAAGACACGGTTCTCGACCAGGACCGACTCGATAGCACTCATGTTTGTCTCCGCTTAGATGGTGATTGCCGCCGGCTACTCTCAGCGTTTGCACTTACAAGCCACTGACTGGCGCCAAGCTTACAAATCTAACCGGAACCGGGCCCGCCACGGTCTCATTCGGACGGAGCCGCCATCGGTAATAACCCGATCGCCGCTGCCGGCGCCCGGGTCACCGGCCGACCATCAGTTCCGGCCGGACCCACTGGTCGAACTCTTGCGCCGTGACATACCCCAGGGCTAGCGCCGCCTCGCGCAGGCTGGTGCCCTCCTGGTGCGCCTTCTTGGCGATCTGGGCCGCCTTGTCGTAGCCGATGTGCGGGTTCAGCGCGGTGACCAGCATCAGGGAGCGCGCGACCAGTTCGGCGATCCGCTCGCGGTTCGGCTCGATGCCTGCCGCGCAGTGGTCGTTGAAGCTGGCCATGCCGTCCGCCAATAGCCGCGCGCTTTGCAGGAAGTTGTGGGCGATCATCGGGCGGAACACGTTCAACTCGAAGTTCCCGGAAGCCCCGCCGAAATTGATGGCGACGTCGTTGCCGAATACCTGGCAGCACAGCATCGTCAACGCCTCGCTCTGCGTGGGATTGACCTTGCCGGGCATGATGGACGAGCCCGGCTCGTTCTCCGGGATCGTGATCTCGCCGATGCCGCTGCGCGGCCCGCTGGCCAGCCAGCGCACGTCGTTGGCGATCTTCATCAGGCTGGCCGCCAACGTCTTGAGGGCGCCGTGCGCATGCACCAGGGCATCGGCCGCGGCCATGACTTCGAACTTGTTGGGGGCGGTGACGAATGGCAGGCCCGTCAGCCGCGCCAGCTCCGCCGCGACCTTTTCCGCGTACCCTCGCGGCGCATTCAGGCCCGTGCCGACGGCGGTGCCGCCCAGCGCCAGTTCGCACAGGTGCGGCAGGCTGCCATGCAGGTGGCGGTCGGCCTGTTCCAGCTGCGCCGCGTAACCCGAAAACTCCTGTCCCAGCGTGAGCGGCGTCGCGTCCTGCAGGTGGGTGCGGCCGATCTTCACGATATCGTCGAAGGCCTGGGCCTTGGCCGCGAGCGTCCCTTTGAGCTTCATCAGCGAAGGCAGCAGGCGATTCCTGATCGCGTCCACGGCCGCCACGTGCATGGCGGTGGGAAACACGTCATTGGACGACTGGCTCATGTTGACGTCGTCGTTGGGATGAACGAGACGCGCTTCGCCGCGCGGGCCGCCCAGCAGTTCGCTCGCCCGGTTCGCCAGCACCTCGTTGACGTTCATGTTGGTCTGCGTGCCCGAGCCGGTCTGCCAGACGACCAGGGGAAAGTCGTCGTCGTGCCGGCCGGCCAGCACCTCGTCGGCCGCCGCGATGATGGCCGACGCCTTCCGGTCGTCCATCAGTCCCATCAGGTGGTTGACCACGGCCGACGAGCGCTTGATCTGCACCAGCGCGCGGATGATTTCGCGCGGCTGGCGTTCGCCGGAAATCGCGAAATTCTGCAGCGAGCGCTGGGTCTGGGCGCCCCAGAGCCGCTCGGCCGGGACCTCGAGCGGTCCGAAAGTGTCCCGTTCGATGCGTGTGTTCATGTTGTTGGATCAATATCGGGCGGAGGATGAGCTGTCAAAATACCGGGTGGAGAGCCACCGTAGCAGACTTGCGGCGGCTTGTGTTGCCCCAGCGTCCTCACCCACACCGCATCATGACTACCACCCTCATCAAGCAGAGCGACCTGTCCGAATCGATC
>JAGRPN010000303.1 GCA_019449555.1 Ramlibacter sp. | reverse complement strand
CCGTCGTCCATGAAGACCAAGCTGCAGTCCTGGTCGAAAGTGGCGGCGATCAGCACGACTTCCAGGCTCTCCAGTGCGTAGACGGTGCCGTGCGGCGCCTTGCGATTGACGAACATGAACTTCTTCATGGCTAGTCTCCGAAGGTCACGAGCCGCTCGCTCTTGATGCCCGCATCCACCAGTTGGCCCAGGCCCGAGATCCGAAAGCCGGGGGCGAGCACCTCGTCCTTGATGCCGCGCCGCAGCGCCGCGGCGACGCAGACCACCAGATCGACCTGGTGCTCGCTCGCCAGCGCCGACCAGCGATTGACGATGTGGCGGTCGTCCTGCGGCGGCTCGGTGAGCTTCGTCGCGTTGTAGACGCCGTCGTGGTAGAAGAACACGCGCTTGACCTCGTGGCCGCGGGCGATCGCGGCGGACGCGAACTGCCACGCGGTGTCGGCCGCCTGGTGCGTGTAAGGCCCTTCGCTGACAAGCAGGGAGAACTTCATGCAGCGCCTTCAGAAGCGGATGTGCGCCGAAGCGTTGAGGTTGGCGCGCGCGCCGCGCCAGTCGTCGATCAGGTACTTCGTGAACGGCAGGTCGCACTTCTCGAAGAACCGGGGCCAGCCGATGCGCTCGACCCAGTCCGACAGCCGTTCCCAGGCACGCGCGTCTTCCTTGTAGGTGTAGAGGATCTTCTTGACGATCGCCGACACCTCCGGCCAGCGCGGCGGGTTGTTCGGGATGCCCGAGGCGACCATCTTCATGAAGGTCGGTTTGCCGCGCGCGTTCGAGTTCTTGCCGCCCACCCAGATGGCGAACTTGGAGTGCTCGGGATCGTTGATCTGCATCGGCGGGCACGGCGGGTAGCAGGCGCCGCAGCAGATACATTTCTTCTCGTCCACTTCCAGCGAGGGCTTGCCGTTGACGAGGGCCGGGCGGATCGCAGCCACCGGGCAGCGCGCGACCACGGCCGGCCGCTCGCACACGTTGGCCACCAGGCTGTGGTTGATCTTCGGCGGCTTGGTGTGCTGGATCACGATCGCGATGTCGGCCTGGCCGCCGCAATTGATCTCGCAGCACGAGGTCGACATGTGCACGCGGTTGGGCATGTCCTCGCGGATGAACTCGGTGTAGAGCTCGTCCATCAGCGCCTTCACCGCGCCCGAGGCGTCGGTGCCCGGAATGTCGCAATGCAGCCAGCCTTGCGTGTGGGAAATCATGGAAACCGAGTTGCCGGTGCCGCCCACCGGGAAACCGCTTTCCGTCAGCGCGTTGACCAGCGGCGCGACCTTGTTGGGGTCGGCCACCATGAATTCGATGTTCGAGCGGATGGTGAAGCGCACGTGCCCGTCGGCGTAGGTGTCGGCGATGTCGCACAATTTGCGCACCGTGTGCACGTCCATCTGCCGCTGCGTGCCGGCGCGCACCGTCCATACCTCGTCGCCACTGTGCGAGACGTGATGCAGTACGCCGGGCCGCGGGCGGTCGTGGTATCTCCAGTTGCCGTAGTTCTTCGCGAGACTCGGGTGCAGGAACGGCTTGTTGTCGGGGCAGCCGCTCTCGATGGGGGTGCGATGGGCCATGGCGTGGCTCTCCTTCAGGCTGCCTTCTTGGCGTTGATCTTCGCGACTTCCTCGTCCCAGCCGTCGGTACGGACGTAGGGATTGGTGCGCGGGGTGGACACCATGTGGGGATCGACCTCGATGCCCACGCCCTCGAGGAAATTCACCAGGCCGATGCGCTCGATCATTTCGCCGGTGCGCTCGTGCTCCAGCGCGTTCTCGGCGAAGAAGTCGATCGCCCGCTGGCCCAGGTCGACCAGCGCCTCGAAGTCCTCGTCGGTCTTGAGCGGCATGAACGGCACCACCACCGTGCCCATCAGGTCGCCGATCTTCAGCGTGCGCTTGCCGCCCACCAGGATCGTGGCGCCGGTGTCGGTGCCGTGCGCAAGCGCCCCGGTCATCACGTTGATGCAGTGCATGCAGCGCACGCAGTCGCCGTTGTCGATCTCCAGCGCATGCGTGTCGCTGACCTTCACGCTGCTGAGCTTGGGGCCCTGGCGGACGTCCTTGATCTCCTTGAGCATGATCGCCTTGGTCGGGCAGCGCGTTACCACGTCGTTAACCAGCTCGTTCATGCCGTGCTTGTCGAACCACTTGCGCGCCAGCGTCTCGTCGGTGCGGATGTTGTCGCGCCAGGTGCCGAT
>JAGRPN010000302.1 GCA_019449555.1 Ramlibacter sp. | reverse complement strand
TCGACCTTGATCTGCATGTCGATCTTGCCGCCTTGCGACAGGTGCGCGATCACATGGTCGGGATTGATGATCTCGACGTCGTGGGGCGTCTGGATGTCGGCCGCCGTGACGACGCCTTCCCCGTCCTTGCGCAGGCTCAGGGTGACTTCGTCGCGGTTGTGGAGCTTGAAGACCACGCCCTTGAGGTTCAGCAGGATGCTGACCACGTCTTCCTGGACGCCGTCGATGGACGAGTACTCGTGCAGGACGCCGGCGATGGTGACTTCGGTGGCCGCGTAACCCACCATCGAGGACAGCAGCACCCGGCGCAGGGCGTTGCCCAGGGTGTGGCCGTAGCCGCGCTCGAACGGCTCCAGCGTCACCTTGGCACGGTTGGTGCCAAGTTGTTCAACGTTGATGGCTTTGGGTTTCAGCAGGTTCGTTTGCATTCAGGACTTCCTCTCAATACCCCCGGCTCGTTACACCGGTAAGGCTGGTGAAGTGCCCAGACCGCGATGCCTCGCGGCAGGGAACAAAAAATCTCGAAGGACGAGACTCCGACGGGAGGCTCGTTATCCTCCGTTAGCGCGAATACAACTCGACGATCAGTGCTTCCTTGATGTCGGCCGCGAATTCGTCGCGATCCGGCACCTTCTTGAAGACGCCTTCGGCCTTGTCGGCATTCACCTCGACCCAGGCCGGCAAACCGACCTGCTGGGCCAGTTGAAGCGCCTCGACCACACGGTTCTGCTTCTTGGACTTCTCGCGCAGGGCGATGACGTCCCCCGTCTTGACCATGTAGGACGGGATGTTGACCGGCTGGCCGTTCACGGTGACCGCCTTGTGCGACACCAGCTGGCGCGCCTCGGCGCGGGTGGAGCCAAAGCCCATGCGGTAGACCACGTTGTCCAGGCGCGACTCCAGGATGAACAGCAGGTTGGCGCCCGAATTCCCCTTGCGGCGGGCCGCTTCCTCGAAGTACTTGCGGAACTGGCGCTCGAGGATGCCGTACATCCGCTTGACCTTCTGCTTCTCGCGCAGCTGCAGGCCGAAATCCGACGTGCGCTGGCCCGAGGTGCGGCCGTGCTGGCCGGGCTTGGAATCGAACTTGGCCTTGTCCGCCAGCGAGCGGCGGGCGCTCTTGAGAAACAGGTCCGTGCCTTCACGGCGTGAGAGTTTGGCCTTGGGGCCGAGATAGCGTGCCACTTTGCTTCCTTTATTTCATCTGCCGCGGCCTGTTGCCGCGGGAGCCATCAGCCTGGGGCCGATGGCAGTGGGCTTGAACAAGGACTCGGCGTGCCGAAGGCATGCCGAGTCTTCCATTTAAATCCTGCGGCGTTTCTGCGGGCGGCAGCCGTTGTGCGGCACCGGCGTCACATCGGCGATCGAGTTGATGCGGATGCCGAGTGCGGCCAGCGCACGCACCGACGACTCGCGGCCCGGGCCGGGTCCCTTGATCTCGACGTCGAGGTTCTTGATGCCTTGCTCGATCGCGGCGCGGCCGGCCACTTCCGAAGCGACCTGGGCTGCGAACGGGGTCGATTTGCGCGAACCCTTGAAACCCTGGCCGCCCGAAGAGGCCCACGACAGGGCGTTGCCCTGGCGGTCGGTGATCGTGATGATCGTGTTGTTGAAGGACGCGTGCACGTGGCAGACGCCGTCTGACACGTTCTTGCGGACCTTCTTGCGCACTCGCTGCGCGGCGGTATTGGCGGGAGCCTTTGCCATGACGATTCTCTTTTCCGGTTATTTCTTGAGTGCCTGGGCAGCCTTGCGCGGGCCCTTGCGGGTGCGCGCATTGGTGCGCGTGCGCTGGCCGCGCACGGGCAGGCCGCGGCGATGGCGAAAACCCCGGTAGCAACCGATGTCCATCAAACGCTTGATGTTCATGGTCGTTTCGCGGCGCAGGTCGCCCTCGATGGTGAATTGGCCGATCTGGTCGCGGATCTTCTCCAGGTCGGCGTCCGTCAGGTCCTTGACCTTCTTGGAGTACGGAACCCCGGTCGCCTCGCAGATCTTGCGGGCGCGCGAGCGGCCAATGCCGAAAATGGCCGTCAGGCCGATCTCGGCGTGCTGATGCGGCGGAATGTTGATGCCAGCGATACGTGCCATGTGCGTCCTCTAAAACTCTGTGCTCAGCCCTGGCGCTGCTTGTGCCGCGGATCGGTACAGATCACGCGGACCACGCCCTTGCGGCGGATGATCTTGCAGTTGCGGCAGATCTTCTTGACGGAAGCCGAAACTCTCATTTTCTTTCTCCTAAAACCAAACCGAGCCGGTTATTTGGCTCTGAAAACGATTCTTGCCCGCGACAAGTCGTAGGGCGTCAACTCCACGGTGACCTTGTCACCCGGAAGGATGCGGATGTAGTGCATGCGCATCTTTCCCGAAATATGCCCGAGCACCACGTGCCCGTTTTCCAGCTTCACGCGGAACGTCGCGTTCGGCAGGTTTTCCACCACCTCACCCTGCATCTGGATGACATCGTCTTTAGCCATCTGTCACTAGCCGCCGAGTGAGGTCTTGAAGTTAGCCTTTTTGAGCAGCGATTCGTATTGCTGCGACATCAGATAGTTCTGCACCTGCGCCATGAAGTCCATCGTCACGACCACGATGATCTGCAGCGAGGTCCCGCCGAAATAGAACGGCACGTTGTACTTCAGGATCAGGAACTCGGGCAGCAGGCACACGAAGGTGATGTACACCGCACCGGCCAGCGTCAGGCGCACCAGGATCTTGTCGATATAGCGGGCGGTCTGCTCGCCGGGACGGATCCCGGGGATGAAGGCGCCGCTCTTCTTCAGGTTGTCGGCCGTCTCCCGGCTGTTGAACACCAGGGCCGTGTAGAAGAAGCAGAAGAACACGATCGCGCTGGCGTACAGCATCACATAGATCGGCTGCCCCGGCGACAGCGTCCCGGCAATGTCCTTCAGCCAGCGCATCGACTCGCCGGTCGAGAACCAGCTCACGACGGTGGCCGGCAGCAGGATGATCGACGAGGCGAAGATCGGCGGGATCACGCCGGCCATGTTCAGCTTCAGGGGCAGGTGCGAGGACTGCCCGCCATAGACCTTGTTGCCGACTTGCCGCCGCGCGTAATTCACCAGGATCTTGCGCTGGCCGCGCTCCACGAACACGACGAAGTACGTCACCAGCGCCACCAGCGCAAGGATGAAGATGGCGACCAGGATGCTCATGGCGCCGGTGCGAATCAGCTCCAGCAGTCCGCCGATGGCGTTGGGCAGCCCGGCCGCGATGCCGGCGAAGATCAGGATTGAAATCCCGTTGCCCAGGCCGCGCTCGGTGATCTGCTCGCCGAGCCACATCAGGAACATCGTGCCGGCCGTCAGGCTGACCACTGCCGTCATCCTGAAGCCAAAGCCCGGGTTCATCACCAGGCCGGCCGAGCCTTCCAGCGCCAGGGCGATGCCCATGGACTGGAACAACGACAGGCCCAGCGTGCCGTAGCGGGTGTACTGCGTGATTTTGCGGCGCCCGGCTTCGCCTTCTTTCTTCAGCTGCTCGAATGTCGGAACGACATAAGTCAGCAGCTGCATGATGATCGAGGCCGAGATGTACGGCATGATGCCCAGCGCGAACACGGTAAAGCGCGACAGCGCGCCGCCCGAGAACATGTTGAACAGGCTCAGGATGCCGCCCTGCTGTCCCTTGAACAATTGGGCCAGCTGGTCCGGGTTGATGCCGGGCACCGGAATGTGCGCGCCCACGCGGTAGACCACGAGCGCGAGCAGCAAAAACACCAGCCGGCGACGCAAGTCGCCGTACTTGCCGGTCTTCGCGATCTGTGCAGCGCTAGTTGCCACTGTTTCGTCCTTCGGTTGACGCCAATCAGGCCACGCTGCCGCCGGCTGCCTCGATGGCAGCCTTGGCGCCGGCCGTCGCGCCGATGCCCGTCAGCTTCACGGCGGTCTTGATCTCGCCGGACTTGATGACTTTCACGACCTTGATCATTTCGCCGACGAGCCTGGCCTGCTTGAGCGCCAGCAGGTCCACTTCGGCGGCGCCGAGGCGTTCCAGTGCGGCGAGACTCACCTCGGCGTTGTACTGCGAGGTCCGCGACTTGAAGCCGCGCTTGGGCAGACGCCGTTGCAGCGGCATCTGGCCGCCTTCGAAGCCGACCTTGTGGTAGCCGCCGGCACGGGACTTCTGGCCCTTGTGGCCGCGGCCCGCGGTCTTGCCCAGGCCCGAGCCGATGCCGCGGCCGACCCGGCGCTTTGCGTGCTTGGCGCCAGCGGCGTGTTTGATGTCGTTCAGTTCCATGATCAGAGCACCTTCACGAGGTAATCGATCTTGTTGATCATGCCGCGCACCGCAGGCGTGTCCTGCAGTTCGCTGACGCTATTGAGCTTGCGCAGGCCGAGGCCGCGCACCGTCGCGCGATGCGACGAGTGGGTGCCGATCGGGCTGCGGACCAGCTGGACCTTGACGGTTTTCTGTTGGGTTGCCATTGTCTTGACTCCGGTCAGGCGGCGAAGATGTCTTCGACCGACTTGCCGCGCTTGGCCGCCACTTCACCGGGGGTGGTCGCGTTCTTCAGCGCGTCGAACGTGGCGCGGACCATGTTGTAGGGGTTGCTCGAACCGTGGCTCTTGGCCACGACATCGGTGATGCCCATCACTTCGAACACGGCGCGCATCGGCCCGCCGGCGATGATGCCCGTGCCCTTGGGGGCCGGACCCATCATCACGCGCGCGGCGCCATGGCGGCCGGTCACGTTGTGGTGCAGCGAGCCGTTCTTGAGCGAGACTTTGGTCATGTTGCGGCGTGCTTCTTCCATCGCCTTCTGCACGGCCGCCGGCACTTCCTTGGACTTGCCCTTGCCCATGCCGACGCGCCCGTCACCGTCGCCCACGACCGTAAGCGCAGCGAAACCGAGGATCCGGCCGCCCTTGACGACCTTGGTCACCCGGTTGACCGCGATCATCTTTTCGCGCAGGCCGTCCTCGGGACCGTCGCCGCTTTGTGTCTTCGCTTGAAATTTAGCCATCTTGGGTACCCGTTAGAACTGCAGACCGGCTTCGCGCGCCGCATCGGCCAGCGCCTTGACGCGGCCGTGGTACGCGAACCCAGCGCGATCGAATGCCACTTTCTCGACGCCGGCGGCCTTGGCCTTCTCGGCGATCAATTTGCCCACTTGCTGGGCCGCGGCGGTGTTGCCGCCCTTGCCCGAGCCGCCGAGCGACTTGCGCAGGTCGGCCTGCGCAGTCGAGGCGCTGGCGAGCACCTTGCTGCCGTCGCCGGAAATCACCGCGGCGTAGATGTGCAGGTTGGTGCGGTTCACCGTCAGGCGCGCCACACCTTGCGTCGCGATACGGATGCGGGTTTGGCGCGCACGGCGCAGACGCTGCTCTTTCTTGGTCAACATGCTGCAGCTCCGTATTTCTTCTTGGTCTCTTTGATCGTGATCTTCTCGTCCACGTAGCGGATGCCCTTGCCCTTGTAGGGCTCCGGCGGACGGATTGCACGAATCTCCGCGGCGATCTGGCCCACGCGCTGGCGATCGGCGCCCTTGACGACGATTTCCGTCGGCACGGGGGTCGTGACCGTGATGCCCGCGGGCATTTCCTTGTTCACGGGGTGCGAGTAGCCCACCGTAAGGTTCAATTTGGCGCCCTGCGCCTGGGCCTTGTAGCCCACGCCGACCAGGGAGAGCTTCTTCTCGAAGCCCTTGGTCACGCCCAGCACCATGTTGTTCACCAGCTGGCGCATCGTGCCGCTCATCGCATTGGCTTCACGCGAGTCGTTGGCAGGCAGGAAACTCAGTTTGCCGCCTTCGTTGCTCACCTTGACCAGCGCGTTCTGGGTCAGCAGCAGCGTGCCGCCGGTGCCCTTCACACTGATCTGGTGTTCCTTGATCGACACGTCCACGCCTTGCGGGACGGCGACCGGCATTTTTCCGATTCGGGACATCTCTTGGTTTCCTTCCTCAGGCGACGTAGCAGAGCACTTCGCCGCCGACACCGGTGGCGCGCGCCTTGCGGTCGGTCATCACGCCCTTGGGCGTCGTGACGATCGCCACGCCCAGCCCGTTCTGGACCTGCGGAATGGCGCCCACGCCCTTGTATACGCGCAGGCCTGGGCGGCTCACGCGCTCGATGCGCTCGATCACCGGGCGGCCGGCGTAGTACTTCAGGGCGATTTCGAGTTCGCTCTTGCCCGCTTCGTTCAGCACCCGGAAGCCGTCGATGTAGCCCTCGTCCTTCAGGACCTGGGCAATGGCCACCTTCACCTTGGAAGACGGAACCGACACCGTGGGCTTGGCCACCATCTGCGCGTTGCGGATGCGGGTCAGCAGGTCGGCAATGGGATCACTCATGCTCATATCTGTCTCTCCTCGCGCCGTTACCAGCTGGCCTTGATCATCCCGGGGATATCGCCGGTGAAGGCCATCTCGCGGATCTTGGCGCGCGCCAGGCCAAACTGCTTGAAGGTTCCGCGCGGGCGGCCCGTGATCGCGCAGCGGTTGCGCTGGCGGGTGGGATTCGCATTGCGGGGAAGCTTCTGCAGGCCCATCCGGGCGGCCGCGCGCTCTTCGTCGCTCTTCTTGAAATCGTTCGCGATTGCCTTCAGCTCCGCGTGCTTCGCCGCGTACTTGGCGACGAGTTTGTCTCGCTTGAGCTCGCGCTCGATCAAAGCCATTTTTGCCACTGGGAACCTCAGTTCTTGAACGGGAAACGGAAACCGGCGAGGAGGGCCTTGCACTCTTCGTCCGTCTTGGCCGTCGTCGTGATGCTGATATTGAGACCGCGCAAGGCATCGACCTTGTCGTACTCGATCTCGGGGAAGATGATCTGCTCTTTCACGCCGACGTTGTAGTTGCCGCGCCCGTCGAAAGCGCGGCCCGAAATCCCGCGGAAGTCGCGCACGCGCGGCAGGGCCACCGTCACGAAACGGTCGAGGAACTCGTACATGCGCACGCCGCGCAGCGTCACCATCGTGCCGATGGGCTGCCCTTCACGGATCTTGTAGCCCGCGATGGCCTTCTTGGATTTGGTCACGACGGGCTTCTGGCCGGCGATCTTGGTCAGGTCGGCCACGGCGTTGTCCATGACCTTCTTGTCGGCCACGGCTTCGCCGACACCCATGTTCAGGGTGATCTTGGTCAGGCGCGGCACCTGCATCGGCGACTTGTAGCCGAACTTGGCGGTCAGCTCGGGGACCACCTTCTCGCGATAGTGTTGTTGCAGTCGTGCCATGGTCATGCCGCCTTGATTTCTTCGCCGCTGGACTTGTAAACGCGCACGCGCTTGTCGCCCTGCACCTTGATGC
>JAGRPN010000002.1 GCA_019449555.1 Ramlibacter sp. | reverse complement strand
TGTCATCGCTTTCTCGTCCGGCAACCACGCGCAGGCGATCGCGCTGGCGGCCCGGCTGCTGGGCATCCCGGCCACGATCGTGATGCCGCTGGACGCGCCGCAGGCCAAGATGGACGCGACGCGCGGCTACGGCGCCGAGGTGATTACTTATGACCGCTACACGCAGGACCGCGAGGCGCTGACGGCGCAGATCGCGGCCGAGCGGGGCATGACGCTGATTCCGCCGTACGACCATCCTGACGTGATTGCCGGCCAGGGCACCGCCGCCAAGGAGCTGTTCGAGCAGGTGGGCGAGCTCGACGTGGTGCTGGCGCCGCTGGGCGGCGGCGGCCTGCTGAGCGGCACCGCGCTGGCGACGCGCGCGCTGTCGCCGCATTGCAAGCTCTACGGCGTCGAGCCCGAGGCCGGCAACGACGGGCAGCAATCGCTGCGCAAGGGCGAGATCGTGCACATCGCGACGCCGAATACGATTGCGGACGGCGCCCAGACCCAGCACCTGGGCCGCTACACGTTCGGCGTGATCCAGCGCGACGTGAATGAAATACTGACCGCAACCGACGCGCAACTGGTCGAAGCCATGCGCTTCTTCGCCGAACGCATGAAGATCGTGGTGGAGCCGACCGGCTGCCTCGGCTTCGCGGCGGCGTGCCACGCGGGAGTGCCGCTGGAGGGCAGGCGCGTGGGCGTCATCCTCAGCGGCGGCAACGTGGACCTTGCGCGTTACGCGGAGCTGATCGGGGCGGCCGGGCCGGGCCGCGGCTGGGACTAGGTCTGCGGCGATGGAAACGGCTCGATACCGGCCGATCGCGCTGCCCGGCAAGCCGGTCGGCGCCGGCCGCTTCCCCGCGATCTGCGCGCCCCTGGTGGGCCGCACGCGCGAGAAACTGTTGTCCGAAGCGGCCGTCCTCGCCGGCCGGAAGCCCGACATCATCGAGTGGCGAGTCGACTTTTTCGAAGGCATCGCGGATACGGCGGCGGTGATCGACGTCGCCGCAGGGATCAGGCAGGCGGCGCCCGGCATTCCCCTGTTGTTCACGCGGCGTTCGATGCGCGAGGGCGGCGAGCGGATCGCGCTGGCGGAACAGCAGGTGATCGCGCTGTACCGGGCCGTGTGCGAGGCCGGGCAGGCGGACATCGTCGATTACGAAATGGGCAACGATGCGGCCGATGTGCGCGAAGTGCGCGAGCTGTCACGTGCGCAAGGCGTCCAGTTGATCCTCTCGTTCCACGACTTCCAGGGAACGCCGCCATTGGACGTGCTGAACGAGCGCTTCGCGCGCGCGCAGGGCCTGGGCGCGGACATCGCCAAGGTAGCCGTCATGCCGCGCGCGATGGACGACGTCCTGACGTTGCTACAGGCCACGTTGCAGTCCAGCCGGACCGTGGGCATTCCCGTCGTGAGCATGGCGATGGGCGGCTTGGGTGCGCTCACGCGCCTGTGCGGCTGGGCGTTCGGCTCGGCGATGACGTTCGCCGTCGGGGAAGGCACTTCCGCCCCCGGCCAGATGCCGATCGAAGACGTCGAGGCCGCCCTCGCGGTCTTGCGCCGGGGCATGGGTAAGCCGTAGCGCAGTCAGGCCGGGCGAGGGCGGGGCGCGACGCCTTCGCTCGTGAGCAACAGCATCCGGTCGGCCCGCGTCGCCGCTGCTTCCGAATGGGTGACCAGGACCAGCGATGCGCCGTGCTCGCGCGTCTGCGAGATCAGCACGTCCATCACCTTGGATGCGGTGCCCGGGTCGAGATTGCCGGTCGGCTCGTCGGCGAGCAGCAGCGAGGGATGGTGGATGAGCGCCCTCGCGATGGCGACGCGCTGCAACTGGCCGCCCGAGAGCTGCTGCGGCAGCCGCGCGCCCAGCCCCTGCAGGCCGACGGCATTCAACATGCGCTCGACGCGGCCGTCGTCGTGCTCGCCCAATAGCATCAGCGGCAGCGCGACGTTCTGCGCCACGTCCAGGTGCGGCAGGACGTGGAACGCCTGGAACACGAAACCGATGCTGCGGCGGCGCAGCAGCGCGCGCGCGTCGTCGTCCAGCTTCGCGAGGTCCTGGCCGTCGAGGATCACCGAGCCCTCGTCCCACGTGTCCAGGCCCGCCATGCAATTGAGCAGCGTCGACTTGCCCACGCCCGATTCGCCGACGATCGCGACGAATTCGCCCGCCGCGACTTCGAGCGACACGTGCGAGAACACGGGCACATCCCCGTAGTGCTTGGCGAGGTCGCGCACGACGAGGCTCATGCGATCCGCCGCACCTGTTGCAGCAATTGCGCCAGCGCATCGGGCCCGTCGCAAGCGATCACGCGGCGCCCCGTCATGCCGCGCAACCAGGTCAATTGCCGTTTGGCGAGCTGGCGGGTGGCGAAGATGCCTTTCTCGCGCAGTTGCTGCATGGGAAAGGGCGCGCCGGCAGGGCCGCTTTCGTACGCGTCCAGGATTTCCCAGGCCTGACGGTAGCCCACGCACCGCATGCTGGGCAGCGCGAGGTTCAGGTCGCCGCGCGCACGCAGCGCCCGCACCTCGTCGATGAAGCCCGCGGCCAGCATGGCTTCGAAGCGTTGCGCGATGCGTTCGTGCAGCCAGCCGCGGTCCTCGGGCTCCAGCGAGAACAGCGGCATCGAGTGCCAGCCGCCGGGGTCGGCTCGGTACGTTCGCGCATGAAAACTGGACAGCGGCCGGCCCGAAAGCCGGAACACTTCGAGCGCGCGCTGGATGCGCTGCGCATCGGCGGGCGCGAGCCGCGCCGCGGTCGGTGGATCGGCCTTCGCAAGCTCGGCGTGCATTGCCGGCCAGCCTTTCGTTGCCGCTTCGGCTTCGATTTGAGCTCGCACATGGGCGTCGGCCGCGGGCATCGCATCGAGTCCTTCGAACAGGGCCTTGAAATAGAGCATCGTGCCGCCGGCAAGCAGCGCGAGTTTGCCGCGCGCGTTGATCTCCGCCACGAGCCGCTGCGCGTCCGCGGCGAATTCGGCCGCGCTGTAAGGCTGCAGCGGATCGCGGATGTCGATCAGGTGGTGCGGCACCGCCGCGCGCTCGGCCGCCGAGGGCTTGGCCGTGCCGATGTCCATGCCGCGATAGACCAGGGCGGAATCGACACTGACGATCTCCGCCTCGTGCGCCCGCGCGATGGCGAGTGCCGCGGCGCTCTTGCCGCAGGCGGTCGGCCCGGCCAGCGCGAGCACCCGGCGTTCAGGGCCTGCGCGGGTCGCCATACCTTCGCACCAGGGTCCACGCGATCGTGCTGATGCACAGGCTCCAGAACCAGATCCCGTTGGTGAGCGGGAACACCGTGCCGTCCAGCCGCGTGCCGATCCAGCCGCCGACCACGAACGCGGTGATCATCATGAGGAAGCCGTTGAGGGCGGACGCCGCACCCGCCGCCTGCGGGAACGGCCCGACGGCGCCGCTCTGGCCGCAAGGCTGGTGCACGCCGTGCGCCAGCATGAAAACATAGAAGGGCAGCATGATGGCCCAGCCGTTGTGCAGGCCCGCGAGCGCGAGGACGCCCGTCAGTGTGCCTCCGGTGAGCGTGAGCACGCCCGCGAGCGCGACCGTGCGCCGCACGCCGTAGCGCGGCAGCAGGCGCCGGCACAGAACGGTGCCCAACAGGTACGCGAATGAAGCCGAGAACATCACCAGCCCATACTGCGTGCGCGTCAGGCCGAGCACCTTGATGAATACGAACGAGGACGAGGCGAGAAACGTGAACAGCCCGGCATACGCGGCGGCGGTCAGTGCCGACCAGGCGAGAAACGTGGGATGGCGCAGGATCATGAGCCAGGTCGCGAACAGCGTGGCCGGCCGCAGCGCCAGCGGGTTCATGCGCGGCACCGTCTCCTCGAAGCGCAGCGCCACCAGCGATAGCGAGAGCGCGCCGAAGACGGCCAGCGCCGTGAGCGCATAGCGCCAGCCCCACAGGTCCGACAGCAGCCCGCCCAGCGAAGGGCTCATGCAGGCGATCAGGCCCAGGCCGGTCAAGCCCCTGGACAACACCCGTGCGCCGATCTCGGGGGTGTACAGGTCGCGCACGATGGCGCGCGCGCCCATCACGCCGGCGCCCATGGCCGCGCCCTGCACGGTGCGCCAGACGATCAGCAGCGGCATCGAGGGCGCTAGCGCGCAACCCACCGAGGCGAGCGTGTAGGCGCCCAGCCCCCACAGCAGCACCGGCCGCCGGCCGAAGCGATCCGACAGCGGGCCCCACACGAGTTGCGAGGTCCCGAACGCCAGCAACAAGGCAGTCAGCGTGAGTTGCGCCTGCGAAAGCGGCGCCGCGAAGCCTTCGGTCAGCGATGGCAGGGCGGGCAGGTACAGGTCGGTCGTGACAGGCTGGATGCCCAGCAATAGAGTCAGCACCAGCACGATCAGCGCCGGCGTCATCGCGGAGCTGGCGGCAGGCAGTGTGTGCGGCGCGGCGGGCATCCGGCCGAGGGTAGCAGAACCTTCTGCGCGAGCTTTAACTTAGCGCAGGCTGAAAAGATCCGCGATCGCTTCGCGGTACTTGGCGACGCCGACCGACATCGTGCTGAAATGCGAGCCGCCCTCGACCAGCAGGAAGCGCTTGCGCCCTTGCGCCGCCTCGTACAGTTTGCGGCCCAGCTCGCTCTTGATCAGGTTGTCGCTGTCACCGTGCACCACCAGCAGCGGTGCCCCGATGCGGGCGACCTTCTTCACCGATTCGAAGCGCTGCGTGATCAGCGGGCCGACCGGCAGCCAGCCCCACTTCATCGTGCTCGCCACATCCGGGATCGAGGTGAAAGTGCCTTCGACGATCACGCCGCGCTCGTCGTGCACTTGGGCCGCCAGGTCGATCGCGATCGCGCCGCCCAGCGAGTGCCCGAAGATGTAGCGCGGTCGCTGCGGATACTTCGAGGCCAGCCAGTCCCACGCCGCACGGGCGTCTTCGTAGGCCATGTCTTCGGAGGGCAGCCCCGGCGTGCTCTTGCCGAAGCCACGGTAATCGATCGCCAGCACCGAAAACCCCAGTTCCTGCATGCGCTTGATGCGTGGCGCGGATCCTTCCACGTTCCAGCGCGCGCCATGCAGGTACAGCAGCACCGGCCCGTCGGCCGGCCGATGGCCGGCGGCGAGCCACAGCCCGTGCAGTCTGGCCGGCTCGCCGCTTACTTGCGACGCGAAGTCGATCCACACGTCGTCCATGCCGCGCGCGAGCTCGGCGGTGCCGCCCCAGCTGCGGTCGCTGGGCTGGAAGATCCAGGCCCGCTCCTGTTCGTCCAGCGTGGCGCAGCCCACCGTGAGGGCAAGTGCCGCAGCGGCGGCAGCGAAGGTCCAGCGTTTCATGCCCCCGGTCGGATCGCACGGCGCCCCGAAAGTTCTCTCTCGCGCGCCCTCCTGTGGCGGCGCCCGTGCGACCTGCCGAAGCGGTCGTCGGGCCTTCGCAATCATGGACGTGCACTGGGGCGTTCACTTGGAGCCGGATCGATCGGGATAGGGCCCGGTTAGAATTGCATCAATTTGGTGCATGCCTTTTTAAATTGGCGCCATTTTGGTGCATGGGGTTCGTGGGATGGGCGCAAGGATTCCCCTGCAATTTCGATCAATCGCGCCTGTTTTCAGACGGAGCCGGCAGCATGACAGTTGTATTGGAAGAAAAAATCGAAGCCATCTATCGGCAGGTCATCGCAAGGAACCCCGGGGAAGATGAGTTCCACCAGGCGGTCAAGGAGGTACTTGAAACACTCGGACCGGTCCTGGTGAAATATCCGGAATTCGCTGAACAGAAAATCATCGAACGGGTCTGCGAACCGGAACGACAGATCATCTTTCGTGTGCCATGGCAGGACGACAAAGGTGAAGTTCACATCAACCGGGGGTTCCGGGTCGAATTCAACAGCGCCATCGGCCCCTACAAGGGGGGTCTGCGCTTCCACCCATCCGTCTATCTCGGAATCATCAAGTTCCTGGGGTTCGAGCAGCTTTTCAAGAACGCGCTCACCGGAATGCCCATCGGTGGCGGCAAAGGTGGCTCGGACTTCGATCCGAAGGGCAAATCGGACAACGAAATCATGCGCTTTTGCCAGAGTTTCATGACGGAACTCTATCGGCATCTCGGCGAGTACACGGACGTGCCTGCCGGTGACATTGGGGTGGGCGGGCGCGAACTCGGCTACCTCTTCGGCCAGTACAAGCGGATCACCAACAGGTACGAATCGGGCGTGCTGACCGGCAAGGGCATTGGCTGGGGCGGTTCCCTTGTGCGAAAAGAGGCGACCGGATATGGCGCCGTCTACTTCGTGCGGGAGATGTTGAAGGTTCGAAAGAACTCCGTCGAGGGCAAGACCTGCGTCGTTTCCGGCTCCGGCAACGTCGCGATCTACACGATCGAGAAGCTTCAGCAGCTCGGCGCCAAGGTGGTCGCCTGCTCCGACTCGAACGGCATCATCGTCCACGACAAGGGCATCGACCTCGACCTCGTCAAGCGGCTCAAGGAAGTCGAGCGCCGCAGGATCGCCGATTACCTGAGCCATCACAAGGAGGCGAAGTACGTTGCGGGCGGCAACATCTGGGAGGTGCCGTGCCAGATTGCCATGCCTTCGGCAACACAAAACGAAATCAACGGCAAGGACGCTGCGACGCTGGTCAAGAACGGCTGTATCGCGGTCGGCGAGGGCGCCAACATGCCGACGACACCCGAAGGCGTGAAAGTGTTTCTCGACGCGAAGATCGCCTACGGGCCCGGCAAGGCTGCCAACGCGGGCGGGGTTGCAACGTCGGCGCTCGAGATGCAGCAGAATGCGAGCCGCGATTCGTGGACGTTCGAATACACCGACAAGAAGCTGGACGACATCATGACCCGCATTCATTCCACGACCTATGAAACCGCGGAAGAGTTCGGTGTCGCAGACAACTACGTGGCCGGCGCCAATATTCTGAGCTTCATCAAGGTGGCGCAGGCGATGGTGCCGCTCGGCCTGATCTGACCGACCAGTTCACCGGCGCGCCGGGTCAACGTCCCCGGAGAAACAATTTGTCGAGATCGTGAATGCTCACCTGCCGCCAGGTCGGGCGGCCGTGGTTGCACTGGTCGGAGCGCTCGGTTTCTTCCATCTGGCGCAATAGCGCATTCATCTCGCCCACCGTGAGCTTGCGGTTGGCGCGCACGGCGCCGTGACACGCCATGGTCGCCAGCAGTTCGTTGCGTGCGCGCTGGACCACGGTACTGGCGTCGTGCTGCGCCATCTCGGCCAGCACGCTGCGCGCCAGTTCCATGGCGTCGCCTTGCGCGAGACTGGTGGGAACGGCGCGCACGGCGAGCGTCTTCGGCGAGAACGGGGTGATTTCCAGCCCCAGCGCCTGGAGCGTGGTGGCACAAGTCTCGGCCGTCGCGATCTCCTGCGGCGTGGCCGCGAAGGTGGCGGGGATCAGCAGCGGCTGGCTGGCCAGCCCTCCGGCGGTGCCGCCCGCCGCGACGTCGCGGTCCATCTGCGTCTTGAGGCGTTCATAGACGATCCGCTCGTGCGCGGCATGCATGTCCACGATGACGAGCCCCTGCCGGTTCTCGGCCAGGATGTAGACGCCCTGCAACTGCGCGATGGCGCGGCCCAGGGGCCAATCGCCGGTGTCCGAAGAGAATTCAACGGGCTCGGGCCCTTCGACGAGCTCAGGACGGTCGGACCCTTCGACAGGCTCGGGGACGGAACCCCAAAGCGCCTCCAGGTCCGCCGCTCGGTGCGCCGAAGCGCTGAAATTGATGGCGGGTTGCGCCCACTGCATGAACGCGGGACGCGCATCGTCGGCTGCGGCCGCGGGCCGGGGCGCCGGCACTGAGGCTGCGGCGCGCGGCGCGGCGAGCGCATTCTCGATGGCGTGGCGCACCGCCTGGTGGACTTCCCGGCTGTCGCGAAAGCGCACCTCGATCTTGGTCGGGTGCACGTTCACGTCCACGCGCGCCGGATCGATCTCCAGGTAAAGCGCGTAGACCGGCTGGCGCTGGCCATGCAACACGTCTTCGTAAGCGCTGCGCGCGGCGTGGCTGACCACCTTGTCGCGCACGAAACGCCCGTTGACGTATGCAAACTGCTGGTCCGCGCGCGACCGGGCCGCGTCCGGGATGCCGGCGCGTCCCCGGACCCTGATCGGGCCGGCGGCGTAATCGACGGCGACGCTTTGCTCGAGCAGGTCGGCGCCCAGCACATCGGCCAGCCGTTGCTCGCGCGTGGCGGGCCGCCACTGCTCGACCAATTTGCCTTCGTGCCAGATGGCGAAGGCGACATCGGGCCGCGCCAGCGCATGGCGGCGCACCGCGTCCACGCAATGGGCCAGCTCGGTGGCGTCGCTCTTGAGGAATTTGCGGCGGGCCGGTGTGGCGAAAAAGAGTTCCTTCACTTCGACGGTGGTGCCAACCGCGCGCGCCGCCGGCCTGAGCTCGCCACTGCGGCCATCGAGCATGAAAGCGCTGCCATCGCCGGCCGTGCGCGACAGCAACGTGAGTTCGGCGACCGAACAGATCGCGGCGAGCGCCTCGCCGCGAAAGCCCATGGTCGCCACGGATTCCAGGTCGGAAAGCGAGGCGATCTTGCTGGTCGCATGGCGTTTCAGCGCCGACGGCAATTCCTCGCGCGGGATGCCGGCGCCGTCGTCCTCGACGCACACAAGCCGCACGCCGCCCGTGAGCAGCCGGACCGTCACACGGGCGGCGCCCGCATCCAGTGCGTTGTCCACCAGCTCGCGCACGACCGACGCGGGCCGCTCGACCACTTCCCCGGCGGCGATCTGGCTGATCAGTTCGTCGGGCAGTTCGCGGATCGGGCGGCGCGCGGCGGAAGATGGGACAGCATTCATCGGGAAGCCATTGTAGGGATCGCGGCTCGGCCGGACCGCTGCTCGCCGCCCGCCCGGTGATAATGCCCGCCCATGGAACTGCTCGCCTTCTTCGTCGACCTCCTCATGCATGTGGACAAGCACCTGGAAACGGTGCTGCTCAACTATGGTAATTGGGCTTACGCGCTGCTGTTCCTGATCATCTTCGTGGAAACCGGCGTGGTCGTGATGCCGTTCCTGCCGGGCGACTCGCTGTTGTTCGTCGTTGGCGCGATGTGCGGTGTTGGCCTGATGAGTTACCCGACGTCGCTTGCGATCCTGCTGGCTGCGGCGGTGCTGGGCAACCAGAGCAACTACACGGTCGGGCGCTTTTTCGGGCCGAGGGTGTTCCACTGGGAACAGTCGCGCTATTTCAATAAAAGGGCGTTCGACCAGGCCCACGCCTTCTACGAAAAATACGGCGGCGTCACCCTCGTCGCGGCGCGCTTCATGCCGTTCCTGCGCACTTTCGCGCCGTTCGTGGCCGGCGTGGCGCAGATGACGCGGCGCAAGTTCACGTTCTTCGACGTGACCGGCGGCGCGCTGTGGGTGGGCAGCATCGTCACGGCCGGTTATTTCTTCGGCAGCGTTCCCTGGGTCAAGATGAACCTGGAGAAGATCATCTGGGCCATGATCCTGATCCCCGGCTTCATCATCCTGTGGGGCGCCTGGAAAGCGCGTCGCAAAGCCGCCCGTGCGGGGCTGTCGCATCGGTGAGCCGGGCTTCCAACAAGTGGCAAAGTTCGCGAGCCGGTTGTGCGTCTACGACAGCGAGATGGTGCTCAACTCGCTGATCTACCCGATCTGAGAAACGGGCCGCGCCGCGGCCCACCGTGCTTACCGCTTCGACGCCTTGTTGCCGACATAAGCGCCTGCAGCGCCGCCGACGATCGCGCCGCCGGTGCCGGCTACGGCGTCACCCACCAGTCCACCCACCACCGCGCCGCCGACGGTACCCACGGTCTCGCGGTCCATCGTGGCACAGCCGCTCAATCCCAGCAGGGATGCGGCCAGCGCGGCCGCGATCAACTTGAGCTTCATGCGTACACCTCTTTTGAATCACTGCAGGCGCAGCGCCATCGGGCGTGCTTGTGGTGCCTGTGCGATCACTCTAGGAACAGCCTTCGCGCCGGGGTGTAGGAAAAAGGATGTGCAAACCGTCGGCTTGCGCCGCGACCGCCGAGCGGCTTTGTCCGGCCCGGCTCAGGCGCACCTGAATTGTGATCTGACCCCAAAGTCTCACAAGGCGCGGCTGCGTGCCAGCGGCGGATTGCGGGAGAAATAGCCGTGAATGCCGCGCATGAGCGCGTCGGCGAGCTGCTCCTGGTAAGCGTCGCTGCGCAGGCGCGTCTCTTCCTCCGGATTGCTGATGAAGGCGGTCTCCACCAGCACGCTGGGAATGTCGGGCGCCTTGAGCACCGCGAACCCGGCCTGTTCGACCCGGCCCTTGTGCAGCCGGCCGACGTTGCCGATCTCGCCCAGTAGCGCGCTCCCGAGCTTGAGGCTGTCGTTGATCTGCGCGGTGGTGCTCATATCCAGCAGGGCGCGCGCGACGTGGGCGTCCTGCGCTTTCACGTTGACGCCGCCGATCAGGTCGGCGCGGTTCTCCTTGTCGGCGAGCCAGCGCGCCGCAGTGCTCGAGGCGCCGCCCTGGCTCAGCGCGAACACGCTGGCGCCGTGCGCGGTGGGCGTGAGGAACGCGTCGGCATGCAGGCTCACGAACAGGTCCGCCTGCACCCGGCGCGCCTTTTGGACCCGGATGTGCAGCGGCACGAAAAAGTCGGCGTCGCGCGTGAGGAAAGCGCGCATCGGGTTGCCGTTGATGACGGAAGCATTGATGCGCTCGCGCAGGCGGTGCGCGATCTGCAGCACCACTTCCTTCTCGCGGGTGCCGGCCGGCCCGATCGCGCCCGGGTCTTCGCCGCCGTGGCCGGGGTCCAGCGCGATGATGATCAGGCGATCCGTCTTCTGCGGCGCAGGCAGTCGCGGCGCGGCTTCGGCGTTCGCGATCACGGCCGGCGACCTGGGGCGCTGCAGCCGGTCCGCGATCAGGTCGCCCAGCGGATCGCTCGGCGCTGCGGCCGGCGGCGGCGCCACGGCCGGCGCTGCCGGTCCTGGCCGCTCCTTCAGGCGCTCGGCGATCAGCGCTTCGAGCGGATCGATCGACTTGAGCGGATAGAAGTCGAACACCAGCCGGTGCTGGTAGGCCGCCACCGGCGTGAGCGTGAACACCTGCGGCACCGAGGCCTGCTTGAGGTCGATCGCCAGCCGCACCACGCCGGGCGCGTGCTGGGCGACGCGGATGCCTTCGATGAAAGGATCGTCCGACTTGACCTTGGCGACCAGCTCGCGCAATTGCGGGTTCAGGTCGATGCCCGTGATGTCCACCGCCAGGCGCGGCGGGTTGGCCATCACGATCTCCGTGGAGCTGAGTTTGCGGTCCGATTCGATCGTGACGCGCGAATACTCCGGCGCCGGCCAGACCCGCACCGCCACGATCGTGGCGCCGCGCGCGATCTGCTGCGCGCCCAGCAGCAGCACCAGCGAGCCTTGGCGCAGGAGGTCGCGCCGCTTCATGCCAGGAGTTCCCGGCCCAGCGCCGTGTGCGCAACCAGCGTGACGTTGCGCGATTCGTCGGCCTGCGCTTCGATCCGGATCACGAGGTCCGCGGTCGGCAGCAGGCCGGCCGCTTGCTCCGGCCACTCGGCGAGCTTGAGGCCGGGCCCGGCGAAGATGTCGCGAAAACCGGCATCCTCCCATTCGCGCGGATCGTTGAAGCGGAAGAAATCGAAGTGCCAGATCTGCAGCGGGCTGACCTGGGATGGCGGCAACGGGACCTGATACGGCTCCACGATCGTGTAGGTGGGACTCTTCACGCGCCCGTGCACGCCCAGCGCGCGCAGCAGGTGCCGCGCCAGCGTGGTCTTGCCGGCGCCGAGGTCGCCGTGCAGTTCGATGAACGCCTGCGCGATGGCCGGGTGCGCTGCGAGCCGCGCCGCGAAAGCCCGGGTGTCGTCCTCGCTGCGCCACACGAGCACGGCGCCCGCGCCGCCCGCGGATGAGTCGCTCGAGCCCGGCTGCGGACCGCACGCGCCGGGCGCGGGCGTGCTTCCTACAATGGGCGGGTGACGTTCAATGGCGGTCAGATCGATGGTCCTCGGCTGGTGGGGCAAATACGGCAATGGGCGCTCGAACTGGGATTTTCCCAAATTGGCGTCGCTGGTGTCGACTTATCTTCGGCCGAACCCGGCTTGCTGGCGTGGCTCTCCAACGGTTTTCACGGCGAAATGGCCTACATGCAAACCCATGGCCTGAAGCGGGCGCGTCCGGCGGAACTCGTGCCGGGCACGGCCAGCGTGATCACCGCGCGCATGGATTACCTGCCGGCCGCCGCGCCCGATGGCTGGCAGGCGATCGAGTTCGAGCGCCTGCGCCGGCCCGAGGAGGCGGTCGTCTCGGTGTATGCGCGCGGCCGCGACTACCACAAGGTGCTGCGGTCCCGGCTGCAGAAACTCAGCGATCGCGTCGCGGCGCAGGTCGGCCCGTTCGGCCATCGCGTGTTCACCGATTCGGCGCCGGTGCTCGAAGCGGAACTGGCGGCCCGCAGCGGGCAGGGCTGGCGCGGCAAGCACACGCTGGTGCTCAACCGCGAGGGCGGCTCGATGTTCTTCCTGGGCGAGATCTACCTGGACATGGCGCTGCCGGCGAGCGAAGCCGTCACGGACCACTGCGGCACCTGCAGCGCCTGCATCGACGTGTGTCCGACGCAGGCGATCGTCGCGCCGTATCGGCTCGACGCCCGCCGCTGCATCTCATACCTGACGATCGAGCATGCCGGCGCCATTCCCGAGGACCTGCGGCCGCTGGTCGGTAACCGCATCTACGGCTGCGACGATTGCCAATTGGCCTGCCCCTGGAACAAGTTCGCGCGGCGCAGCGCGCTGCCGGATTTCGACGAGCGCGCAGGGCTCACGGGCCGGCAGCTGGCGGAACTCTTCGGCTGGAGCGAGCAGGATTTCCTGCGGCATACCGAGGGCAGCCCGATCCGCCGCATCGGCCATGAGCGCTGGCTGCGCAACGTCGCGGTCGCGATCGGCAACGCCCTGCGGTTGCGCGAGGACGCCGAACTGCGCGCCGCGCTGGCATCGCGCGCCGGGCATCCGGGCGCGCTCGTGCGCGAGCATGTCGCCTGGGCGCTGGCGCAAAAGCCACCGGCGCAAGTTTCCTAGCGCAACACGCCCAGTGCGAACGGCAGGCTCAGCAGCGCGAGCAGCGTCGACAGCGTCACCAGCCCGGCCACGTACGCGCCGTTGTATCCCATGCGCACCGCCAGCACATAGGCGCTGGATGCGGTCGGCAACGCCGAGAACGCCAGCAGCACCGTGGTCTGCGCGGCGTCCAGCGCGAAGAGCCGCGCCAGCCCCATACCGATAAGCGGCGTGAAGAAATGCCGGATGCCCAGCACACCGACCGTGAGGGCCTTCGCGTGCGCCAGCGTCTGGAACTGCATGCCGGCGCCCGCGGCCATCAGGCCCAGAGCCAGCGAAGCGGCGCCGATGCGGGTGACCGCCGGCTCCAGCCACACGGGGATGTGGAAGCCCGCCAGGTTGGCCGCGAGCCCGGACACGGTGGCGACGATCAGCGGATTGCGCAATAGCTCGCGGACCAGGCCGGCGCGCGCGTGGCGCACCATCGGCCACACGGCCGCCACGTTGAGCAGGGGCACGCAAAAGCCGATCAGCACCGCGATCAGCAACAGCCCCTGGGGCCCGGCCAGGCGCTCCGCCAGCGCGAGCCCGACGAAGGAGTTGAAGCGGAACGCCACCTGGGCGCTGCCCGCGTGCTCGCGCGCGTCGATGTGCCGGCCGAGCCAGGGCAGGTGCGGCAGCGAATAGGCCAATGCGATGCCGGCAATCGCCATCAGCCAGCCGGCGCCGATCAGACGGGAGGTGGCGCCCAGGTCCAGCGGACTTTTCACGATCGACTGGAACAGCAGGACGGGGAACAGGAAGTAGTAGACCAGGCTTTCCACTTGCTGCCAGACGGTGCGGTTCAAGGCCGTGTGGCGGCACACGAGATAGCCGCACAGGATCAGCGAGAAATCGGGAACGAGCAGTTGCGCGAAGTTCACCCGCCGAGGATACCGGGAGCCGTGTGCGCGGCGACAATGCCGCCATGGCTTCGCCTGCCGCATCCATCGACGCCTTCATCGACGCCCTGTGGCTGGAGGAGGGGTTGTCGCGCAACACGCTGGCGGCGTACCGGCGCGACCTCACGCTGTATGCGCTGTGGCTGCAAGGGCAGGGCCGCGATCTCGAGGGCACCGGCGAGGCGGACCTGAACGGCTATTTCGCCGCGCGCCATGCGCAAAGCAAGGCAACCACGGCCAACCGCCGGCTCACGGTGTTCAAGCGCTACTTCCGCTGGGCGCTGCGGGAACGCCTGGTCACCGCCGACCCCACGCTGCGCCTGCAGTCCGCCCGGCAGCCGCTGCGCGTGCCCAAGACCCTGACCGAGGCGCAGGTCGAGGCGCTGCTGGATGCGCCCGAAGTGGACACGCCGCTCGGCCTGCGCGATCGCACGATGCTGGAATTGATGTACGCGAGCGGCCTGCGCGTGAGCGAGCTGGTGTCGCTCAAGACCTTCAACGTCAGCATGAGCGAGGGCGTGCTGCGCGTCCTCGGCAAGGGCAACAAGGAGCGGCTGGTGCCGTTCGGGCTGGTGGCGCGCGACTGGATCACGCGCTACCTCGCCGAGGCGCGCCCGCTGATCCTCGCCGGCCAGCAGACCGAGGACCTGTTCGTCACCGGACGCGGCGCTGGAATGACGCGCGTGATGTTCTGGATGATCGTGCGCAAGCACGCGCGGCGTGCGGGGATCGGCGCGCCCCTGTCGCCGCACACCCTGCGCCATGCGTTCGCCACCCATCTGCTCAATCACGGCGCGGACCTGCGCGCGGTTCAGATGTTGCTGGGGCACGCGGACATCTCCACCACGACGATCTACACGCACGTCGCCCGCGAGCGGCTCAAGCAGCTGCATGCAAAGCATCATCCGCGCGGTTAGGCCGGCTGCGGAAATCGATCCGTTGTGAGTTAGCCGCTATTGCGCAACCGCGCGAATCGTTTAGTTTTAAATTACGCGCGCGCGACGTAACAAAGCGTGACATCCACGGTAGAGTCAGCTAAAAGGGAAGTCGGAGCGGATCAGGGATAACAAGGGCATGGCATTGCATCATTCGAGGAAACTTCGTCGCGCCTGCGGGGCGCGTGTGTGAGCCAGGGCGGGCACATGCGCGTGGAGACTTCGCCGGAAGCCGAGGGCCAGTTCCCGCCCACCGAGGCCATCCCGCTCGAGGTGCTCTTCGGCGTGCGTTCCGCCACGCGCGACGAACCGGCCCGCGCAGAGCCCCAGGGCCCGGTCGCCACGTTCATGTATGCGCGAGTGCGCAATTTCGCCGCGGCTTGCGAAACCATGGCCGGCCCGGAGCTGACGGCTTTCGTCAACGAGGTCAGGCGCATCCTGTCCGCCGCGTCGCTCAAACTCGGCGGGGAAATCGCCCAACGGCGGCCCGAGTCCATCCTGTGCGTATTTGCGCAGAAGCCGGAAGATCGCATCCCGGTCCACGCGAAGCGCGGGCTGCACGCGGCGATCCTGACCGTGCACGACTCCGTGGGGCTCGCGAACCGCGTCGCGGCCCGGGCGCGATCGGCCGGCCTGCCGCCGCTGGCCATCTCGGTCGGCGTGCATCTCGGCGCGGGCGAGGTGGCGCCACGGGCGACGAACAGCCCCGGCATGGTGCATGCCACGGGCGAAGCCGTGGAGATCGCCCGGCTGCTCCAGACCGTGGCAGCCGACCTGCACTGGAGCGTGGTCGCTTCGCTGGCGACGCGCCAGGCCGCGGGGACCCGGGTGGACTCGGGTCGCCATGCCACGATGGCCCTGCCCGACGAGTCTTTCCTGGAGGTCGTGGAGATCGTGGGGGTGGTTCCGCGCAAAGGCTCGGTCACGCCGCCAATCCAGTACGAGCGGCTGCGCGCGTCGCTCCAGCACAACCAGCAGTTCGCCCGAATCGCCGCGAACTCCGCCGATGCCACCAACCCGGGCGTGCTGCAGGGTGCCGGGCGCCTCCTCATCGAAGACTACCGTCTGCTGCGCAAGATCGGCGAGGGCGGCATCGCCACCGTGTACCTGGCCCAGCCGTTCGCCGGCGGCCCGCCCCAGGTGCTCAAGGTCCTGCGGCTGGACAACCCCGAGCGGCTGATCGAGCTGCAGCGCTTCATCCAGGAGTTCGCGCTGCTCGCGCAGATCGACCATCCGAACGTCGCGCACATCTTCCGCCAGGACTTCTCCGGCGGCAACGCGTATATCGCGATGGAATATTTCCCGCTGGGCGACCTGCGCAGCCGCATGCACCAGCCGCTCGATCCGGGCATCGCGCTCTATTACCTGAGCCAGATCGCCGCCGGCCTCGAGGCGATCCACCAGGTCGGCATCGTGCACCGCGACCTGAAGCCCGACAACATCATGATGCGCCAGGACGGCATCCTCGCTATCGCCGACTTCGGCATCGCCAAGCAGGTGTCGATGCACATCACCGATACCGGCGCGGGCGATATCGTCGGCACGCCCTACTATCTCAGCCCGGAGCAGGCGCTGGGCAAGGCGGTGGACGCGCGCTGCGACCTGTACAGCCTCGGGGTCGTGGCGTACGAGATGCTCACCGGGACCAAGCCGTACGTTGCCGCCACGGCGCGGGAACTGCTGGAGCTGCACATCAACGCCCCCGTGCCGGTCCTGGCGGCCGAACACCGCCGGCTCCAGCCCGTGCTGGAAAAGATGATGGCGAAAGACCCGGCGCGGCGCTACGAATCGGCGGCCGCGCTGCTGGACGCTTTGAAGCGGCTCGGCGAATGAGCCATCTCGCCGCCGTATTGCAAGAGCCCGGCGACACGGCGCTGGCGGCGCGTGGTCCCTTGGCCGGGTACCGGATCGAAGGCGTCGTGGGCCGGGGCCGGCATTCGATCGTCTACCTCGCGCAGCGGCCCGAGAGCTGCGGTCGCAGCCGCGTCGCGCTGAAGGTCGCGCGACGGGCCCGCCTCCAAAGTATCGGCGCGGCGCCGGAGATGCGAAACGAATTCGCGGCGATGGCTGCGCTCGCGCATCCGCATGTGGTCGAAGTGTTCGACTGCGGCTTTGCCGGCGGCGCGGACTGGCTGGCCATGGAATACGCGCAGGGCGGCAACCTCGAAGCGCGGCGACGCGGCCGCCATCCCGAGGCCGGCGCATTCGAATTGCTGCACCAGGCAGCGAGCGCCCTTTCCTGGATTCATCGGAAGGGCTGGGTCCACCGGGACGTCAAGCCGGCCAACCTGTTCCTGCGCAAGGACGGCAGCATCGCATTGGGCGACTTCGGCACGGCCTGCCGGCGCGACGCTGTCGATACCTCGCCGCCTGGGGCCATGGTGGGCACGCCGCGGTATGCGGCCCCGGAGCAAAGCGAGGGCGCGCCGGCCGGTCCCGCGGCCGACGTGTACGGCCTGGGTGTGTGCCTGTACGAAATGCTCTCCGGCCGGCCCTTGTTCCCGGGCGAGACACTCGCTGAAGTCCTCGGCCAGCACCTGGTGGCGCCGGTTCCGCAGCTGGCGCAAGAACTGGCCGCCTGGCAACCGCTGCTCGACGCCATGCTGGCCAAGGACCCGGGGCGGCGGCTCCCGGATGGCCAGGCCGTCGTTTTGCAGCTGGAGCGTGCCCGGCAGTGCCTTTCACGGCCGCACGGCGGCGGCTCATCGCACGCGAGCAGGAATCCACCTTGAACCTCAACGACCAATACCTCGTCGACGTGATCGGCTTCAACGACGTCGAACGCTCGATGCTCTCGAGCATTTTCGCGCTGGCGGCGCGGCGCGATCCCGGGTTTGCGCAGTACGAGCCGGGCGAGCCGGGGCGCAAGCCGGACGTGTACCTCGTGGACGCGGACAATCCCGCCGCGTTCAATGAATTCCGCGCGTTGCGCAAACGTGCCACGCTGCCGGCGCTGCTGGTCGGCTCGGGCGCGCAGGGAACGGACTGCCCCGTGCTGCCGCGGCCGCTGCAATGGGCGCGCTTGCTGCAGGCGCTGGACGACACGCTGAGCGGCGTTGAAGACACACCGGCACCGGCTGCACGCGCGCCGGCTGCGCAGGCGTCGACGCAGACCGCCGGGGCGATGCGGCGCACCCTGTCGGGTGCGGCGTCATTGGGCCGCTCCAATCCATTGGGCCGTTCGAATCCAGCGCGCGAGCAGCCGGCCGCGCCGTCGATGCAGCGGATGCTGGGCGACACGGTGCTGGTCGTGGACGACAACGCGACGGTTCGCATGTTCATGCAGGCCAAACTCGCGCCGTTCGGCTTCGAGGTGGACATCGCCGAGACGGGGGAAGAGGCGATCGGCCTGAGCGCCACCCAGGAATACGCCTGCGTGTTCCTGGACGTGGTGTTGCCCGGCATCGACGGCTACCAGGTCTGCAAATTGATCAAGTCGAACAAGCAGGCCATCAAGAAGACGGCGGTGGTGATGCTGACCAGCCGCAGCTCGCCGTTCGACAAGCTGCGCGGCTCTCTCGCCGGGTGCGATGAATACCTCACCAAACCCCTGGACGAGGATCGGCTGCTCGAGGTGATCGCCAAGTTCCTCCCGCACGGCCGCAAGCACAAGCACAAGCACAAGGAGGGCGCCCCGCGCAAATGACATGGACAAGTCGATTCTGGTCGTGGACGACACGCGCTCGATGCGCAAGATGGTCGCCGGCGTGCTGGCCAGCGCGGGCTACGAGGTGTCGGAGGCGGCCGATGGCGCCGAAGCACTGGAGCTGGCGCAGGCACGCCAATTCGACCTGGTCGTCACCGACCACAACATGCCCAGGATGGACGGCGTGACGCTCGTGCGGGCGCTGCGCCAGCTGTCCCACTACGACGCGGTGGCGCTGATCGTGCTGTCCACCGAGATCGATCCCGTCCTGAAGCAGAAGGGGCGGGAGGCGGGCGCCACCGGGTGGATGGTCAAGCCCTTCGATCCGCAACGGATGCTCGATATCGTGGCGAAGTTCATCTGAGCCGGGGCAGCGATGTACAACACGGCCGGCAGCCTCGGGGACCCCAACGCGTATCGTGCGATCTTCTTCGAGGAAACGCAGGACCATCTGGCGAACGTCGAAGCGATCCTGCTGCGGCTAGCGCCCGAGCAGCCCTACCTGGACGACCTGAACGCGATCTTCCGCGCCGTCCATTCGATCAAGGGCAGCGCGGCCATGCTGGGTTGCACCGACATGGCGGCGCTCACGCACTTGCAGGAAAGCCTGCTCGACCTGCTGCGCAAGGAGGAGCGCCCGCTGGAGCCGGACGACGTCGAAGCCATGCTCAAGGCCGGCGATGCCGTGCGCTCGCAGGCCCTTTGCCATCGCGGCGTGGCCGGCGAGCCGCCCGACAGCGCGCCGGCAGAGGCGCTGCTGCGGCGCCAATTGGCCCGGCCGCGCACCGACGCGAAGGAGAATTCGCCGGGGCCGGTGCTGCGCTCGTTTGCCGTTCGCATGGCACCGCTCGAGCGGCCGGTTCCCGCGGAAGAACTGGACATGATGCTCGGCGGGCTGGCCGAGATGGGAACGGTCACGGACACCGTGATCGAGAATGTGCCGGGTGGCTGCGTCGCCTTCGAGGTCGAGCTCGAAGGCACGGCCGCCGACCTGCAGAGCGTGTTGTCGCTGCTGGTCGCGCCGGAGCTGATCTCGATCCGCAAGACGGGGGACGGCGCGCCTGCGGCCGCCGCGCCGGTGCCGCCGCCATTTCCCACGTCCGCCAGCGATGAATTCTTCGTCGACCCGGACGAATTCCGCCAGAAACGCGAACGCCTGGCGCAGGGCAGCGGGCCGGCCCAGGCGCCGGAAGCGGCACGCGATCCAGGCGCGGCCGCCGAAGCGCCGACCACTCACCGGCCGCGCGCCGAACCCGCGGAGCAGCTCGCGCTGCACGTCCCGGATACCGGCCACATCCGCGTGGCCACCGAGAAGGTCGATCTCCTCGTCAACCTGGTCGGCGAGCTGGTGATCACCGAAGCGATGCTGGCGCGCTGCGGGCGCCTCGACGACGGCGCCGCGACCGCGGGCCTGCTGGAAAGCGGGCTGGGCGACCTGTCGCGCCACACGCGGAACCTGCAGGAGGCCGTGCTCGCGATCCGCATGTTGCCGATTTCGAATGCGTTCTCTCGTTTTCCGCGTCTGGTGCACGAGCTGTCGACGCGGCTCGGTAAACGCGTCGAGCTCAAGTTCGCGGGCGAGTCGACCGAGGTGGATCGCGGGCTGATCGAGAAGATTTCCGACCCGTTGACGCACCTGGTGCGCAACGCGATCGACCACGGGCTGGAGCCGCCCGCAGCTCGGGAGGCCGCCGGCAAACCCGCCGTGGGCACGCTGCGGCTGCAGGCGAGGCAGCAGGCAGGCTCGATCGTGATCGAGGTCAGCGACGACGGGCGCGGGCTGGATCGCGCCCGCATCCTGGCGCAGGCCGCCCGCCGTGGCATGGCGATCGCGCCGGATGCCCCCGATGCGCAGGTCTGGCAGTTGGCCTTCGAGCCGGGCCTCTCCACGGTCGAAGAGGTGACGGACCTCTCCGGCCGCGGCGTGGGGATGGACGTCGTGCGGCGCAATATCAAGGCGCTGGGCGGCGCCGTGGAAGTTTTCTCCATGGCGGGCCAGGGGACGACGGTCACCGTGAGAGTCCCGCTCACGCTGGCGATCATCGACGCGATGATCGTGGCCGTCGGAGACGCCACATACGCGCTGCCGCTCGCGGCGGTGATGGAAACACTCAGCGTGGAGCCGGGCGCGATCCATACGTTGCCGGGACAGGGCAACACGTTGCGGATCAGGGACGCGTACGTGCCGGTGCTGCGCCTCGCCGACGCCTTCCCGCCGCGCAAGCCGTCGGACCAGCCGGGCGGCATCGCCGTCATCGTGGAAGCGGACGGAACGCATGCGGCCCTCGTGGTGGACGAAGTCGTGGGTCAGCAACAAGTCGTGGTGAAGAGCCTGGAAGCGAACTTCCGCAAAGTGCCGGGCCTCTCGGGCGCCACCGTGATGGGAGACGGCTCCGTCGCCCTGATCCTCGACGTGGGCCATATCGTTCGCATCGCATAGACAGGAGACACGAACAATGCAGCAACAGGGCTACCGCGCCACCTCGCAGGCGGACGATTCGCGCAATAGCGAGGCTCGCAAGAGCGAGTTCCTGACGTTCCGGCTGGGCCCGGAAAGCTACGGCATCGACATCCTGAAGGTGCAGGAGATCCGAGGCTACGAGACGCCCACGTCGATCGCCAACGCACCGCCGTTCATCAAGGGCGTGATCAACCTGCGCGGAGTCATCGTTCCCATTCTCGACCTGCGGGTGAAATTCCGGCTGCCGGATACGCCCTACGATGAATTCACGGTCGTGATCATCCTGAAGGTCGCTTCGCGCGTGGTGGGCGTCGTGGTCGACTCCGTGTCCGACGTGCTTTCGCTCGCAGTCGAGGCGATCCGCGCGACGCCGGAATTCGCCTCCGCGACTTTCGACACCAAATACATCACGGGGCTGGCCACGGTGGACGACGGCCTGTTGATCCTGCTGGACATCGAGAGACTATTGACGGGCGCGGACATGGCGCTGGTCGAGTCCGCCCTGGAATGAACCGCGCGCGCAGCGCAACGCACCGTTTCCGCGAACAGGAAAAGAAAATGAACCCTCGATTCAGCGCCGACTCTTTCCTCAACGCCATGATGGGGGCGCTGCTGGTCGGCATCGCCGCCATCGGCGCTTTCGGCTATTACGCCTTCGACCATTCCCATGAGCTCATCACGGCCGCGCTGCAGACGGGTCGCGATGTCGGTTCCGCGAGCGCCCTGGCCCATGCCGCCGACGCGGCTGCGCGCGCGCAGGCTCTGGAAGTCGAAGGCCTCATGGCACTTTCGGGCGGCGAAACCAGCGGCGCAGCCCCGCGGCTGGAGGTGCTGCGCAAGCAAGGCGAGGTCATTCGCAAGAGCCTGGAGGACGCGAAGCAGTTGTTGTCCAGGCATGGGCTCGATGCCCGACCGCTGGAGGAGGCAAGCCGGCTGGAGGCAAGGTTGATGCAGCAGTGGGTGGCGCAGTTGCAGCAGCCCATTGCGGGCGGGCCGGCGCGAGCGTCGGCGGGCGACAAATGGATCGACGTTGGGCCGGGCGTGGAAAGAGCAGTGCGGCAGCACGCCGCCAGGATCGATGACCGAGCGGCGGCCGAGGCTCGCAACGTGGGGATCCTCATGGCTTTCCTGGTCGTCCTGGGCATTGCCGTCGCACTGCGTTTGCGCTCGTGGATCCTGCAGGCGAACGGACGCCCGCTCAAGGCGGCGATCCAGGTGATCGAGCAAGTCGCCGCCGGTGACCTCACCGTCCAGGCGCAGGGGATGGATCAACCCCACACCCGCCGCCTGGCGCGCTCGCTCGACGAGATGACGGCCGGCCTGCGCACGCTGGCCATGGAGGTCGTCCGCAGCGCAAGGACCGTGGCCGACACGAGCGCACAGATCGCGCAGGGCAACCTGGACCTGTCGCAGCGCACGGAGGAGCAGGCCAGCACGCTGGAGGAGACGGCCAGCTCGATGGAGGAGCTGACCTCCACGGTGGCCAACAACGCGGACAACGCG
>JAGRPN010000301.1 GCA_019449555.1 Ramlibacter sp. | reverse complement strand
CTTCGAAGTTGTTGCACTGGAGCACGACGGTGACGATGTTCTTGCCGATGTCGTGCACGTCGCCCTTCACGGTGGCGATCACGATCTTGCCCTTGGCCCGCACGTCCTCGCCGGCCGCGACCTGCAATTTCTTTTCTTCCTCGATGTAGGGGATCAGGTGCGCGACGGCCTGCTTCATGACCCGCGCCGACTTGACCACCTGGGGCAGGAACATCTTGCCCTGGCCGAACAGGTCGCCCACGATGTTCATGCCGTCCATCAGCGGGCCTTCGATCACGTGCAGCGGCCGCCCGCCCTTGGCGAGCACGGCCTGGTAGGCCTCTTCGGTGTCCTCGACGATGAAATCGGTGATCCCGGAGACCAGCGCGTGCGACAGGCGCTGCGCCACGGTCCCCGAGCGCCATTCGTTCTTCTTCGCGTCGTCCTTGGAGGCGCCCTTGGCCGATTCGGCGATTTCCACCAGGCGTTCGCCCGCATCCGGCCGGCGATTGAGCACCACGTCCTCGACGCGCTCGCGCAATTGCGGCTCGAGCTCGTCGTACACCCCCACCATGCCGGCGTTGACGATGCCCATGTCCATGCCGGCCTGGATCGCGTGGTACAGGAACACGGTGTGGATGGCCTCGCGCACCGGGTCGTTGCCGCGGAACGAGAAGCTCACGTTCGACACCCCGCCGCTGACCTTCGCGCCGGGCAGGTTCTGCTTGATCCAGCGCGTGGCGTTGATGAAATCCACCGCGTAGTTGTTGTGCTCCTCGATGCCGGTGGCGATCGCGAAGATGTTGGGGTCGAAGATGATGTCCTCGGGCGGAAAATCGATCTCGTCGACCAGGATGCGGTAGGCGCGCTCGCAGATTGCGATCTTGCGCTCGTAGGTGTCGGCCTGGCCCTTTTCATCGAACGCCATCACGACGGCGGCGGCGCCGTAGCGCCTCACCAGCTTGGCCTGGCGCTTGAATTCCTCGACGCCCTCTTTCATGGAGATCGAGTTGACGATGGCCTTGCCCTGGATGCAGCGCAGGCCGGCCTCGATCACTTCCCACTTGGAAGAATCGACCATGATCGGCACCCGCGCGATGTCGGGCTCGCTGGCGATGAGCTGGAGAAACCGCACCATCGAGGCTTTGCTGTCCAGCATGGCCTCGTCCATGTTGATGTCGATCACCTGCGCGCCGTTTTCCACCTGCTGGCGCGCCACGGCCAGCGCTTCCTCGAACTGGCCGTTCAGGATCATGCGGGCGAACGCCTTGGAGCCGGTGACGTTGGTGCGCTCGCCGATATTCACGAACGATGCCGTGGGCGCGGCGCTGCCGGTTTCCGCGTCGGCGCGCGCGCCGATCGTGACGGGCTCGAGGCCCGCGAGTTTCATCGGGGGAATGAAGGGATCCGGCATGGCTCATCCTGCAAAGGGCCGGCACTCGGGCCGGCGTGGTGGAGGTGAGCGCCGTTGGGTCCTCAAGCCTGGCGGTCAGGCAATTTGCCTGCTCGCTGCAGCGCTCCTTGAGCTGGCCTGATTCTAAAGCGAGGACGCCCAGATCATCGATAACCCTGTACCCAGCAGGCTCGCCGCGCCGGCGATGGGCCCCGGAGGCCGTGCGCCCCGAGCCTTGCTTTGATCCCGCGCAAAGGTCCGGCGCAAATGTACCCGGCTGGCAGCGTCGTTTTGCAACAATGACAGCTCTTCAATCCGACTATTCCGAGGAGACATCCATGGTTCTCTCAAGCTGGGGCCGCGCGCGCCGCGCGGTCGGTATCGCGCTCGCCCTGGGCACATGCGTGCTCGCCGCGCCCGCTCTGGCCCAGAGCGGCTCGAATACGATCCGCATCCTGGTGGGCTTTCCGCCCGGAGGCGGCACCGACGCCATCGCCCGCGTGCTGGCGGAGAAGCTGAAGGACCAGCTGAACCAGCCGGTGGTCGTGGACAACAAGGCGGGCGCGGGCGGCCAGATCGCGGCGCAGGCGCTCAAGGTCGCGCCTGCCGACGGCAATACGCTCTTCATCTCCCACGACCACACGATCTCGATCCTGCCGCTGGTCACCAAGAACCCCGGCTATGACCCGGCGCGCGATTTCGTGCCGGTCGCCGGCTTCGCGACGTTCGTGAACGCGCTCGGCGTGTCCGGCGGCACGCCCGCGCGCTCGTTGCCCGAGTACATCGCCTGGGTGCGCCAGCAAGGCGGCGGCAAGGGCAACATCGGCATCCCGGCCCCGGCCTCCGTGCCCGAATTCCTCGTCAAGCTGATCGGCCAGAAGTACGGCCTGGACCTGCAGTCCGCGCCCTACCGCGGCAGCGCGCCGATGATGGCCGACATGCTGGGCAACCAGATCGGCGCGGGCGTGGCGTCGATCCCCGACTTCATCGAGAACCACAAGGCCGGCAAGATCCGGGTGGTGGCCGTGATGGGCACTGCCCGCCAGGCCGCCATGCCCGAGGTGCCGACGTTCGCCGAACTCGGCCTCGCCGGTTTCGAAGACGTGCCCTATTACGGGCTGTTCGCACCGGCAGGCACCCCGCAAGCCGCGATCGACCGCATCTCGGACGCGCTGGCCAAGGTAGTCGCGCAGCCCGACGTGCGCGAGCGCCTGAGCGCGATGGGCCTGACGGTGGGTTTTATGCCGCAGCAGCAGCTGGCCAGCCGCGAGCGCGCATATACCCAGACCTGGACGAAGATCATCAAGAGCAGCGGCTTCCAGCCGCAGTGACGGCTGGTTGCCCGCCGGCGGGGCGACTGACGGTGAAAGTCGGCCATCGGGTTGCCGCGCCGCCGGTTGGCGTGTCAGCCTTGGCGCCCCGTGCCTCGCGCCAATGTGCTCGACGGTGATTCTCCGTATCGACTCTTGTAGTCACGTGCGAAGCGGCCCAGGTGCTCATAACCGGCATCGAACGCGATATCGGTGATGCGGGCGCCGGGCGCCGCATCCAGCAGCGACCGCCGTGCCTTCTCCAGCCGCTGGGTACGGACGAATTCCAGCGGCGTGATACCGCGGTGACGCCTGAATCCGGCCTGCAGCGCCCGGATGCTGGCCCCCGTCTCCGCCGCAAGGTCCACGAGCGAGTGCCGCGACGCGGGATCGGCCGCGATGATTTCCTCCGCTCGCCTCACATGCAGTGGCGCCGTCCCGCTGGTGTCGGAAAGCAGTGCGTCGGAGTAGCTATGGCGCTGCGCGAAGAGAAGCGTCGAGATCACCGCTTCATCGAGGCTGCGACGCGCCGCTTGCGAGGAGAGATAGATCGATCCCGGCGACAGTTCGGACAGCAAGAAGCTCAACAGGCGACGCCAGCTCTGGCCCGGCCCCCGATCCAGATCGAGGGCGAGCTCGAAAACGACAGGTTTCTTCGGTGGACGGCCGATCAGATCGGTGAGTCGCCGCTCCAGCGCCGCCCGGCTGATCTTGATGGACAGCTTGCAGCAATCCTCGCCCCACTCGGTCGAAGTGGGCTGCGTGCAGGACTGCACCGAGGCAAGTCCGGGGTGCGTGACGATCTGCCGCCCACCGCACGCCACGGTCGAGGTTCCGCTAAGGGGCATGCCGACCAAATAGAAGTTTTCGAGTGCCCCTGGGTCGAGACGCACTGCGGCGCCGTACTGCGCGCAGATCACCGACGTGTCCAGAAGGCTGACGCAGTGATAGCGCACATCCAGACGCGCTTCACGCCGGACCGGTTGCAGCCCATGCGCCGAAAGCAACACCGTGGCGTGTAGACGCGCTTGCTCGAGGTCCGAGGTCCGAAATCGCTCGAAAGCAGCCAGCGGGAGATCAACAGCAGTCATGACAGCGCATTGTGGATAAGCGAATCGCGATCTGGATAGCGCGTTGAAATGGCGAGTGTAGTGTCGGCAGCTCACTCCAGGAGCTTTTTCGCATGACCTCGGCAGCCAGGGAAACCATCGCAGTTCTGCGGGCGAACGGCATCCAGAAGATCTTCGGTAACCCGGGAACCACCGAACTCGCGCTGCTCGACGCCACGGTGTCCGAAGGCATTGACTTTCACCTGTGCCTCCACGAGGGTGCGGCGGTCGCCATGGCCGATGGTTACGGCCGAGCGACCGGCACGACCGGCGTGGTGATGGTGCACACCTCGGTGGGAGCCGCCAACACGCTGACCAATCTGATCAACTTGCGCAGCGATTCGCGCCCCCTGCTTGTCATTGCGGGCGACAAGGACGATCGCCTGAGCGGGCGCGGCTGTTTCTGTGAAGTCCCGGACCTGCCCGGTTTGCTGCGCCAGGTCACCAAGGAGGCCTGGCGCGTGACCCTGCCCGAGAAGCTGCCCGAACTAACGCTAAGGGCGCTGAAGGTCGCGCAGGCGCCGACGCCCGGTCCCGTCTTTCTGGCCGTGCCGGAAAACTACATGGCCGCGCAGCTGCCGGCCGAATGCGTGGGCCGGCATGTGCGCGCGGCAGATCGCGTGACGATGCGCGCGCATCCGGAAGAACTGCGGCTGGTGCTGGCGGCACTCGCGAGTGCGCGGCGTCCCCTATTGATCGCCGGCAACGAGGTGGGCCGCGGCGAAGCCGCGCCCCTGCTCGCGGAACTCGCGGACCGGTTGTGCGTGCCGGTGGTCGGCGAAGAGGTATTCACCACCAATGGCTCAAACTTTCCGGGCGACCACCCGCTCTATCACGGCAACTTCTCGCCCGAGCTGAGCGTGGTGCGCGACGCCGACCTCATCGTGTCGATCGGAGCGCGTGCTTTCATGGAGTACGCCTACCCCGCCGAGCCTTACATCAAACCAGGCGTCCGCTTCATGCAGGTCGGCGCAGATCCAGCCGAACTCGGCAAGATCTACAAGGCTGAGCTAGCCGTGCTGGGTGACGCGGGTGCCGCGGTTCGCGGACTTCTCGAAATGGCTTCGAACGATGTACTGCCGCGCGCCGGCGTGCTGATAGAGCGCCGCGCCCGTGCAGCACGGCGCCCCGAAACGGCTGCGCCGCACCGCTCGCCACCGGGCGAAACACGCTGCCTCGATCCTCTGCAACTGCTGGCGGCTCTAGACGACGCGCTGCCGGGAGACGCCGTCCTCGTGGATGAGTCCGTCCTGTCGAAGGGCTTGCTACAGCGGCACGTCTTGCTCGGCGGCCAACGCCGCTATCTCGGCACGTCGGGCGGGGGGCTCGGATGGGGGCTGCCTGCCGCGATCGGCGTACAGCTCGGCATGCCGGGCCACCGCGTGGTCGCCTTCCTCGGCGATGGTGGGGCGCTGTTCAACATCCAGAGCCTCTGGACCGCCGCACACCTGGGGCTGCCGCTAGTCGTGGTTGTGGTGAACAACGGCGGCTACATGGCGGTGCGCCGCGGCCTCGGCCAGTTCGGCCAGGAATCAGCGCGGTCGGGCCGCTATCCGGGGACATTCATTGCCAATCCTGAAATCGACCTGTGCCGCCTGGCGGGTGGTTTCGGTGTGCAGGGAGTGACCGTGAGCGAACCCGGGCAGCTTGCAGGCGCGCTGCACTGGGCCCTGGAACTGGGGGCGCCTGCCCTTCTCGACGTGCGGGTCACGCCGTCGGCCTACTTTTGAAAAACAAGGAGACTGATCATGTACACACGTCGACATTTTCTGAACGCCCTGAGCGCATCTGCCGGCGCCGTCTCGCTTGGCCTGTCGTCCATGGCTCACGCGCAAGGCGTGATCAGGCAGAGCAGGATCCTCCTTGGCTTTCCCGCCGGGGGCAGCAACGACGCCGTTGCGCGTCTATTGGCTTCGAAGATGCAGGGGCACTATGCCGAGACGCTGATCGTCGACAACAAGCCGGGCGCCGGAGGTCGCATCGGAGTGGATGCCGTGCGGCGCTCGGCCCCGGACGGCAGCACGGTGCTGCAGACTCCCGGGTCCATCCTGACCCTGTATCCGCACATCTACAGGTCGCTCGGTTACGACGCATTGCGCGACCTGACGCCGGTGTCCACTGTCTGTACGCTCGACTTCGCGCTGGTGGCCGGTCCGGGCACCTCGGCCACGACGATCGCGCAGTTTGTCGACTGGTGCAAATCCAATCCCGGCAAGGCGATCTACGGCTCCCCGGCGACCGGCGCGTCGCCGCACCTGGTGGGTTTGATGTTCGGGCAGGCCGCACAACTGAACCTGCTCCACGTCGGCTACAAGGGCGCCGCGCCGGCAGTTCAGGATCTGATCGGCGGCCAGATCCCTGCGTATGTCGGCATGCTGGCCGACGTGGCCCCTCATTTGCAGGGGGGACGGCTGCGGGTCCTCGCCACATCGGGAAGCAAGCGAGCCGCCGCGACACCCGACGTGCCGACGTTCAAGGAAGCCGGCTTCAAGGACGTCTCCATGCAGGAGTGGTATGGCATGCTGCTACCCGCCAACGCGCCCGCCCAGGTCGTGTCCTCATTGAACGATTCGATCCAGAAAGCGCTTCGTGATCCCGACGTGCTCGATCGCTTCAAGTCACTGAATGTTGACGCCGCGCCTTCGACGCCGGAAGCCTTCACCGAGCGGATACGCCTCGAACGGGCGCGCTGGGAGCCGGTCGTGAAAGCATCGGGATTCAAGATGGAGGAGTGAGGGCGAGGCACGCGGACCAGCGAAACCTGCCCGCCTCACTCAGGCCGCTTCGGCGTAGAAGAAACGCCGCTGCAAGCTGCGCGCGGGCAGCGGGCCCACGGCGCCGCGGATGGCGGCGATATGTTCCGGCGTCGTGCCGCAGCAGCCGCCCACGATATTCACCAGCCCTTCCGCTGCGAACTCGCGCAGCAGCCGCGAGGTGACCTCCGGCGTTTCGTCGAACCCGGTTTCGCTCATCGGGTTGGGCAGGCCCGCGTTCGGATAGCAGCTGATGAACGTATCGCCGGCCACGCGCGCGAGCTCCTGGAGG
>JAGRPN010000300.1 GCA_019449555.1 Ramlibacter sp. | reverse complement strand
AAGGCGCGCGCCTCGTGATCACGCCCGAGCTGTCGATCTGCGGCTACCCGGCCGAGGATCTGCTGCTGCGACCCGCCTTCATCGCCGCTTGCGATGATGCCGTGAAAACGGTGGCCCGCGAACTGGCCGGGTTAAAGGGCCTGTTCGTGGTCGTCGGCCATCCCACCGGCGGCGACATCCGCAGCAAGTCGGTGGCCGTGCAGCGCCGCTTCAATGCCGCCAGCGTCCTGAGCGAGGGCAGGCTGCTGGAAACCTACGCCAAGCGCGAGCTGCCCAATTACCAGGTGTTCGACGAACGCCGCTACTTCACGCCGGGGCAGGGCACCTGCGTGTTCCAGGTCGACGGCGTGAACGTGGGCCTGCTGATCTGCGAGGACGCCTGGTTCGACGAGCCCGGCCAGCTCGCCAGGGAGTCCGGCGCCGAGCTGCTCGTGGTGATCAACGCCTCGCCGTTCCACGTCGGCAAGGGCGGCGAGCGCATCGCGCGCATGGCCGAGCGGGCCCGTGTCCTGGGACTGCCGCTCGTCTATGCGCACCTCGTCGGTGGGCAGGACGAGGTGGTGTTCGACGGCGCCTCGTTCGCGCTGGACGCGGGTGGCGCGCTGGTGGGCCGCGCGCCCGCATTCCAGGAGGACCTCTTCGCCGTGCAGACCGAGCGGGTGCAAGACGGCCTGAAGCTCATCGCGCACCTCGTCAACGAGCGCAGCCCGGAAGCCGACCTGTGGGACGCGCTGGTGTTGGGTGTGCGCGACTACATCGGCAAGAACGGCTTTCCCGGCGTGTTGCTGGGCCTGTCGGGCGGCATCGACTCGGCGCTCGTGCTGGCCATCGCGGTGGATGCGCTCGGGCGCGACAAGGTGCGCGCCGTGATGATGCCTTCGCCGTACACTGCCGACATCTCGTGGATCGACGCGCGCGACATGGCCGCGCGCCTGGGAGTGCGATACGAGGAGATTTCGATCGTGCCGGAATTCGAGGCCTTCAAGGCCTCGCTGGCGCACGACTTCAAGGGCCTGCCGGAGGACACGACCGAGGAAAACATCCAGGCCCGCATCCGCGGCGTGCTGCTGATGGCGCTGTCGAACAAGTTCGGCAGCATCGTGCTGACCACCGGCAACAAGAGCGAGATGGCGACGGGTTACTGCACGCTCTACGGCGACATGGCCGGCGGCTTCGCGGTCATCAAGGACCTGCTCAAGACCACGGTGTTCAGGCTCGCGCGCTGGCGCAACGTCCATGACCCGTACGGCGCGGGCATCAACCCGATCCCCGAGCGCATCATCACGCGGCCGCCGAGCGCCGAGCTGCGGCCCGGGCAGGTGGACCAGGACAGCCTGCCGCCTTACGAGATCCTGGACGCGATCCTGGAGCGCTACATGGAAAACGACCAGGGCATCGAGGAGATCATCGCGGCGGGATTCGACCGGGCGGTGGTCGAACGCGTCGCGCGCCTGATCCGCGTCAACGAATACAAGCGCCGTCAGGCGCCGGTGGGCATTCGGGTGACCCATCGCAGCTTCGGCAAGGATTGGCGCTATCCTATTACCGGTAAATTCAGGGCTTGATTGCTGAAATCAGAAAGAGCATCCATGAAACAGATCACCGCCGTCGTCAAACCATTCAAGCTCGAGGAAGTGCGTGAGGCGCTGGCCGAATGCGGCGTCACCGGCCTCACCGTGACCGAAGTGAAGGGCTTTGGCCGGCAGAAAGGGCACACCGAGCTGTACCGGGGCGCCGAATACGTGGTCGATTTCCTGCCGAAGGTGAAGGTCGAGGTCGTGGTGAAGGACGACGACGTGGACCGCTGCATGGATGCGATCGTGAAGGCGGCGCGCACCGGCAAGATCGGCGACGGCAAGATCTTCATCACCAGTGTCGAGCGCGTGGTGCGCATCCGCACCGGCGAGATCGACGAGTCCGCGGTATAGGCTGGTGTCGATGCCCCCAAATCGGGCGGCTTTCAGATTTCGGAGAGATTGATCACGCCGGACTTCAGGCCCGCCGCCTGGACGAGGGCCGGCAACAGCGTGCCGATATCGCTGCCGATGCGCAGCAGCTCCAGCTGCCAGTCGCTCATGAAGCCGTGCTGGATGCTCGATTGCAGGAACGCGAGCAATGGCTCGTAATAGCCATCCATGTTGAGCAGGCCGACCGGCTTGTCGTGGTAGCCCAATTGGCGCCAGGTCCAGACCTCGAACAGCTCCTCGAAAGTGCCGATGCCTCCGGGCAGCGCCAGGAATGCGTCGGCGCGCTCGGCCATCATGCGCTTGCGGTCGTGCATGTTGTCCACGACGTGCAGTTCGGTGCAATCGAGCTTGGCCCATTCCTTCTCGACCAGCGCGCGCGGAATGATGCCGACCACGCGCCCGCCGCTGTCGAGCGCCGCGTCGGCCATCACGCCCATGAGGCCGTTGTTGCCTCCGCCATAGACGAGTTGTCCGCCGCGCTCGCCGATCCAGCGCCCGACGGCGGCGGCGGCGTTGGCGAACTCGGCCGTCGCGCCGGTGCGCGAGCCGCAATACACGCACAGGGAAAAAGAGGTTTTCATCGGACGAAGCGGTCGTACAAGGCACCGATCCAGACGCCGGAGCAAAGCAGCAGACTCAGCAGCACTGCGGCGCTGCCCATATCCTTGGCCCGCTTGGACAATTGATGCCATTCGGGGCCGATGCGATCCACTGCCGCTTCGACTGCCGTGTTGAGCAGTTCAGTGATCATGACGATCAGCAGCGAGCCTGCCAGCAGCGCGGTTTCCACCCAGCTACGGCCCAGCCAAAACGCCGTCGGCAACAGCACCGCGGTCGCGACCGCTTCCTGGCGGAAAGCGGTTTCAGCCCAGCCGGCGCGCAAGCCCGCCAGGGAGAACGTGGTGGCATGCCACAGACGGCTCAGCCCGGTTCGAAGTTTCTGCTCGTCGGCGGGTGAGATCGCTTCAGGCGGTGAAGACATGGCGCCATTGTCGCCCACGGCAAGCAGCCTGGCGCTACCGGCTCGATGCGGAGGGCGCGCCGACGGCGGCGACCAGCCGGGTCCCCGCCAGCGCGTCGTGCCAGAACTGGCGTTGCGGGTGAAAGCGGCTCAGCAAAGCCCACACCGTGACCCAGCCTAGCATCACGACCCCTGTTTCGCCCGCGGTGGGTTTGAACGGCGCCAGTGCCGCGGCCGGCGGCAGGAACCAGAGCCAGCTGCAGACGTAACGCAGCAATGCGCGGCCCTGCGTCACCGGACGGCCGGCACGGTCCACGATGCGGATGTGCCAGGTCTTCATCGCGAGGGTCTGGCCCTTGGCCCAGAACCAGGTGAAGTAGATGCCGAACAGCATGAACAGAAATGCCTGGAGCAAAGTGCGGCGGGCGTCCATGGCCTCGCGCATCTGGCCGAGCGTGCTGAACAGCCAGCCGGCGACGAACACGATGCCGAACAGCAGGACGCCCTCGTACATCCAGCATGCCATGCGGCGCCACAAGCTCGGTGCGTCGAGCAACTCGGATCGCTGTTCCTGCCTGGCTCTGGCAGTGCCGCTCGGCTCCACGGTTCGCGGCACTGCTGAATCAGTTCGCCGACGCGGGCGCGGGCGCGCGCTGCGGCAGCAGCGTGTTCTGGTCGATCTGGCCCGGTGCGGCGGCGATCCGTGGACTCTTGGTCACGGGCTTGGGTTTGGGGACTTCGGCGCGCTTTTCCGGCGGAACCGGCTTCAGGGCCGGCGCCGTGGCCGGCGGCTTGGCGGCGCTGGCTGCGAGCTTGCGTTTCTCTTCCGGTGGCAACGCCTGGTAGGCCTCCCATTTCGCCTTCTTGTCGTCCGGTGCCAATTGCTTGGTCTCGCCGAAATTCAGCCGCGCCTGGGTGCGTTGTTGAGGGCTGAGCGCCACCCAATCGCTCATGCGGCTGTGCAGCTTGGCCTGCTCGGCGCCCGACATCCCGGGGAAGTTTTGCGATAGGGCCAGCCACTTGCGCTTTTGAACCTCACTGAGCGTATTCCAGGTTACGGCCAGAGGCGCCAGCGCCTGCTGCTGGGCTGGCGTCAATTGGCCCCACACCGGTTTGGTCACATGCTTGCCATTGGCCTTGGCGGAGGAAGCTGCCCGCGACGCCGGCCGGCTGGCTGCGCTGGCGGGAACGGAGGATGCCGGCCCGCTGGCCGCGCTGGCAGGAACGGAGGACGCCGGCCGGCTGGCCGCGCTGGCAGGAACGGAGGAGGCCGGGACTTGGGCAGCGCTGGGTGTCTGCGCGACAGCCGTCGCAGGCAGGCCGCACAGGCCGAGCGATACGAGGAAGACAGCCGCGAGCAGGGCTAGACCAGCGGCGGCAACTCCGGGTGCGGACGGGGAAACGAGGCCGGTCCGGGACATCGCTGGCGGCGCGCTTATTCCCCGCCGGACTTGAGGAACTGAATGAATCCAGGGTCGGCGTAGGCCGACGGCGGGAGGTCATCCGTCAGCAGCGCTGCATCCACTTCGGCGACTTCGCTGGCGCGCCGCTCGGTCTGCACCGTGTGGATCAGGAAAAGCCCGGCGACCAGGGCGATCAGCGGCAGGGCCGAGGCGATGCGATTCCACGGGCTGACGCGGTCGCCGAACGTGAGCGCCGCCGTTTTACCGGAACCGAACACCGCCGCTGCCCCGATCATCTGCGGGACCTTTCGCCGCGCGACCGCCTGCACCCGCGCGGCGCGGAGCCGTTCGGTGATGTTGTAGGGCAGCTCGGCCGTGGCAGCGCTCAGGCGAGCGGCCACCTGCCGGCCGAACCGGTCGACTTGCACTGGCTGGATCAATCGCTCGTTCGTCATAGTTGTATTCCCTTT
>JAGRPN010000299.1 GCA_019449555.1 Ramlibacter sp. | reverse complement strand
GGCCTGCACGAACTCGGGAGAAAACCAGGCGGTATCGGCCGCCGCCGCCGAGAACCCGGTGCGCAGATACAGGTCGGCCGGCAGCACCACGTCCAGCCAGTGCCCCACCGAGTCGCGAAAGCTCGCCACCATGACTGTCAGGGCCACCGCCAGGCTGAGCGATGCGACCACGCCGCTCACCGCGACCGCCGCGCTTTCGCGCACGCGCCGCGCGCGCTCGACCGCGAGCAGCGGGAGCAGCCGCCCGGCCAGCAGCGGCGCCAGCAAGTCGTACAACATCGCGACGCCCCACGGCAATACGGTGATGCCGCCGACCAGCAGCAGACCGACCGAGAAATACGCGCCGAGCGGGATGCCCGCCACCGGCGGCATCAGCGCGAGCAGGGCGCCCGCTGCGACGACCCCCAGGCCCAGCGCATGGTGGCTCTTGCGGGAGGGGCCGGTGCCCAGGCCCTTGAGCGCCTGCGCCAGCGCCAGCTGCTGGGCCGCCCGGGCCGGCAGCCAGCCTCCGGCGCCGGCCGCCGCGACCCCGAGCAGCGCGTACACCACGGCCGCGCCGGCACTCCATTGCAGCCGCGGCGCCACGCCGGAAAAGTAGCCGCCGCCCAGGTCGCCCCCCAGCACCGCCAGGCCGAGGTCGGCCAAGGCGGTCCCCAGTGCGATGCCGGCGACGCTGCCGACGAGTCCGATCAGGCAGGACTCGATCAGCACCAGCACGAGACGCTGGCGCGCCGTCAGGCCGAGCACCCCGAGCAGCGCCAGGTGTTGCGAGCGGCGCGCGATGCTCAGCGACAACACCGAATACACGAGGAACGCGCCGGTGAAAAGCGCCACCAGCGCGAGCACCGTGAGATTGACCCGGTAGGCGCGCGACAGGTTGTCCACTCGCTGCGCTTCGTCGGTCGGTTCGACGGCGACGATGCCGGGCGGCAACGCGAGGGAACGCAAGAACGCACCGTGGTCCACACCGGGGCGCAGTCGGACATCGATGCGCGACAGCTGGCCCTGCCGGCCGAACAGCTCCTGGGCGGCGCCGATGTCCATCATCGCGAGCGGGCCGCCGCCGGCGCTGACGGTGCCGCCGACTCTCACTTCGCGCAGCTCGAGGCCGCTTTGCAGGCGCAGCGTTGGCCGCGCCGGGTCGGGCGCCAGGGAGCGAGCAGCCGGATTCAGGAAGACCGTTCCGGGCGCGAACAGGCTCTGCCGGTCCGAGCCGGCAGACATGGCGGGCAGCAGCGCCGGCGCCACCGAGGCGACCACCAGCGGGTCCACGCCGACCACGCGCACCGATTTCCGCTCGCCGCTCGCCGCCAGCGCCAACGTGCCCATCTCCAGCACCGGGCTGGCGACGGCCACCTGCTCATGGGTGGCGACGCGAGCGAAGAGGTTCTCGTCCAGGCTGCCCTGGACCGCGCGCAGTTCCAGGTCGGGCTGGCCGCCGGCTGCGCGCACCGCGCTGGAGAATTCGCTCAGGGCCGAGGCGTTGATCAGGTGGACCGAGAACGCGAGCGCCACGCCGAGCATGATCGCCACGACCGCGGCTGCGTTGCGCCACGGATGGTGGCGCAGCTCCTGCCAGGAGAAGGTGCGAAGCAGGGCGAGCATGCCGCATTGTGCTTCGCAAAGGTGAGAACAAGCCCACCACGGTGGGCTTGAACTTGGGTGGCCTTCGGCGGTCGGGCCGCTATGCGGCCATTCCCATCTCCGACATCAGCTCTTCCTTGCGCGCTTCGAGTTCCCCCCGCATCGCCACGAGGTCGAGTTTGCGGGCGGCCCGGGCCTTCGGGAAGATCTCGCCCTTCTCTTCCTTCACATGGTGGTCTATGTATTCGCCCAGCACCGTGACCTTGGCGTCCATCATCTCGTCGGCATCGCCCATGCCCTGGATCTGCGCGATCAGCTCCTTCGCGACCTGGTGCTCCACCATCGCTTCGGCGATCTTGTCCTTGTCCTTGAGCGCTTCACGCACGGCCGGATAGAAGATTTCCTCCTCGATCTGCGCATGCACCGTCAGCTCATGGCAGATTTGCAGGGCGAGGTCCTTTTTCTTCTGCGCGGCGCCGCGGGCTTTCGACCCGGTGAGTTCCTCGTATTCCTTGAACATCTTCTTGACCGCCTTGTGGTCGGCGTCGAGCAGGTCGCAAGCGTCTTTCGCTGCGCGGGTAGATGGCATGTCGTTTCTCCTTGGGGTTGTATACCAGCGATCATCGCGATGGCTTTCGCCGTGGGCTGTAGGAGAAGTTCCGCAAGGACTTGCGAATTGCACCGACGCCGGCGCGCACTGCGCTAAAGTGACGCCCATGCTCCAGCTCCCCACCTATGAAGACGTGACCGCCGCCGCGCGGCACCTGCAAGGACACGCCCACCTGACACCGGTGCTCCGGTCGGCGACCGCCGATCGCCGGTTGAAGGCCCAGGTATTCTTCAAGTGCGAGAACCTCCAGCGCATGGGCGCGTTCAAGTTCCGCGGCGCTTACAACGCGCTGTGCAAATTCAGCCCGCTGCAGC
>JAGRPN010000298.1 GCA_019449555.1 Ramlibacter sp. | reverse complement strand
TAGGTTGTTTGTTTCCGGGCGCTTTCGGGTGTTTTCTTGATGTGAGCGTTTGCCGCGCGGAGGAGGCCGTATGCGTGCCCGGTCCTTTCACATCAGCGCCTGGTTTGTGGTGGCCTGCGCCGTGCTGGCGAGCAGCATGGTGTGGGGGGCGAGCGATCCCGCACCCCCCGCGCAGGCCGCCATCGATGCCCTCATCCGGGCAAACGCCGCCGTCGTGGGCGTGGACGTGAGGGCCACGGATGATGCGCGCTCGGCCCAGTCGCTGGGAGATCATCGCGTCGGCTCCGGCGTGGTGATCGGCAACGACGGCTTGATCCTCACCATCGGCTATCTGATGCTGGAGGCCGACACGATCCAGATCATCACGCATGACCATCGCACCTTGCCCGCTCGAGCGGTGGGCTATGACATCGCTACCGGCTTCGGGCTCGTGAAGTCACTGCTGCCGCTGCGCATTGCCCCGGCGCCGCTAGGTCGATTGCAGGAGCTGAACCCGGGCGACGCGGTGATGGCCGCGACCGGCGGCGAGGACTCCGACGTGGCGATCACCCGCTTGGTGAGCAAGCGGCCGTTTTCAGGCTATTGGGAATATCACATCGACGCGGCGCTGTTCACGAGTCCCCCGATAGGCAATCACAGCGGCGCCGCCTTGTTCAACCGGCGCGGCGAGCTGCTCGGGATCGGCAGCCTCTTCGTGGCCAATTCCATGGGCGAGGGCCACGGCATCGTGCCGGGCAACATGTTCGTCCCCGTGGATCTGCTCAGGCCGATCCTGGGCGAGCTGCAGCGCACCGGCACCACGGCGCAAAGCCGGCGCCCGTGGCTCGGGTTGACGTCCAGCGAGCAAGGCGGCCGGGTGCAGGTGGTGCGCGTCACGAAAGACAGTCCGGCCGAACTGGCGGGCATCGAGCGCGGCGACGTCGTGCTGGCCGTGGACGATGCGCCGGTGGCGACACTGGAGGAGTTCTACAAACGGATCTGGGCTCACGCCAAGCCGGACGACATCATCAAGTTGACGATATTGCAAGGCGACGAATCGAAGGTGCTCGCGGTGAAGGGGATCGACCGCATGACCACGATGGCCAAGCCCCGCGGCATCTAGCCCACGACTATCCGCTCAAGCGACCTTCTTGGCACCCGCGATGGGCACCACACGGCCATAGGCATCGTCGATCCGCACGATGTCGTCTTCTTCCAGGTAACTGCCGGACTGGACCTCGATCATGTCGAGATCGGTCTTGCCTGGATTGCGAAGCCTGTGCACTTCGCCGAGCGGAATGAACGTGGACTGGTTCTCGCTGAGCAGGAACGTCTCGGTTCCGCACGTCACTTCGGCCGTGCCCCTGACGACCACCCAATGCTCGGCGCGGTGATGGTGCATCTGCAGGCTCAACGCCGCACCCGGTTTCACGTGGATGCGTTTGACGTGGAAACGATCCCCCGCTTCCACACTGTCGTACCAGCCCCAGGGGCGCGGAACCTTGCGGTGGACCACCGCCTCCGGCCTCTGTTCGGCTTCGAGCGCGCTCACGACCGATTTCACCTGCTCGGCGCAGGAGCGCGCCGCCACCAGCAACGCGTCGGGCGTGTCGATGATGAGAAGGTCTTTGGTGCCCAGGGCAACGACCCGCCGCGTCGGAGCATGGATGAAGGTTCCCTGAGCATCGATCGCCAGGCCATTGCCCGCGACACGATTGCCCGCCTCGTCCGATGGCGTCAGGTCGGCTACGGCGTTCCAGCTTCCCACGTCGCTCCAGGCGCCATTGAAAGGCACCACGACGACGTTGTCGTGGCGTTCCATCACCGCGTAGTCGATGCTTTCGGCGCGGCAAGCGGCGAAAGCCTTTGCCGCTGGCCGTACGAACACGCCATCGGTCGAGGCATGCGCCATCGCTTCGCGGCACGCCGCGAGAATATCCGGCGCGTGCCGTTCCATGGCGGCCAGCAATGTCTCGGCGGTGCACAGAAAGATGCCCGCGTTCCAGAGCACGCGCCCGGAGAAGAGCAGCTCCTGTGCCGCCTCGAGCCCTGGTTTCTCTATGAACCGGGAGACGGAATATCCGGTGGCCAGCTTCTTGCCATACTCGACATACCCGTAGGCGGTGCTTGGAAAACTCGGCGTCACACCGAATATGACGATGGCGCCACCAGCGGCGGCTGGCATCGCTTCCTGGACCATCGCGGCAAACGCATTCACATCCGGGATGTGGTGATCCGCCGGTGCGAAGAGAAGTTGCTGCTTCGGCGACGCATGCAAGGCGGCGAGTGCCATCGCGGCTGCCGTGTTGCGCGCCACCGGTTCGAGGATGACCGAACCGCGAGCGGCCGACGCATCCATCGCTTCCTGTATGAAGAACCTGTGCTCCTCGGCGCCGACGCAAATCGTGCCGGCATGCGAGCCTTGACTGCCGAACCGGTTCACCCGCTGCAGGGTCAGTTCCAGCAGGCTGCGGGTTCCCACGAGTGGCACGAACTGTTTGGGCAGCGACTTCCTGGACAAAGGCCAAAGCCTCGTCCCCGAGCCGCCGCACAAGATAACGGGTTGCACCATGGACTTCAGTGGGATGAGTTTGAACTCATCCATTATGCAAGCGGCCCGAACGTTCGCCAACCGGCTCCAGCTATCGCAAACCCGCTGCCACCGTGGGGTACCTGAGAGCCAGTTTCAACTCCCGTTTGAGGCGCCGGTTCACCAATCGCCGCGATTCCCCCATGAAACTCAGGAGCATCAGCGGCAAGGCGTCCGGCGCGGCGCTGCGCGCCACCCGCGGCGGGCGAGGCAGCCCGTACAGGTCCGCGGCC
>JAGRPN010000297.1 GCA_019449555.1 Ramlibacter sp. | reverse complement strand
TGCACCACAACGCTTACCGCTGCCGCGATTCCGAAGAAACGCGACGCTTCTACGAAGGCTTCCTCGGGCTGCCGCTGGCCGGCACGCTGGAGATCGGCGAGACGAAAAGCGGCCGCAAGACGAGCACGCTGCACACGTTCTACCGGCTGGGCGACGGCTCGTACCTCGCTTTCTTCGAGGCGCCGGACATGCCGTTCGAGTTCAAGGCGCAGCACGACTACGACCTGCACATCGCGCTGGAGGTGGACATGCCGACGCTGCACGACATGTTCGCCAGGGGGAAGGCGGCTGGGATCGAGACCCGGGGCATCTCGGACCACGGCTTCATCCACTCGATCTATTTCCGCGATCCGAACGGCTACGTGATCGAACTGACCTCGAAATTGCCGGAGCACGACAGCGCGATGGATCCGGCGCGCAACGGCGCGCGCGAGAAGCTCGATCGCTGGACGGCTGCGAAGCGGCCCCGGCGAATACCTGCCTGATACACGCCGATTACAAGCCCGCGCTCGCGCTTACCAAACGGCAACAGCGCTGCGGCCAGGCGACGCTTGCGCAATACGCGTGCACCGGATGCTCGCGCTTTTTGCTCAAGGAGACAAAGCCATGGACGCCATGCAGATCCGTTTGGTGCAGGACTCGTTCAAATCGGTGGCGCCTATCGCCGATGAAGCGGCCGCGCTTTTCTATGGGCGCTTGTTCGAGCTGGACCCGCAGCTGCGCAAACTGTTCAAGACCGACATGCCCGAGCAGGGCCGCAAACTGATGACGATGATTGGAATGGCGGTCCGCGGACTCGACAACATGGCCATGCTGGGGCCCGTCGTGGAGAACCTGGGTCGCCGGCACGTCGGCTACGGTGTCATGCCGGCCCACTTCGATACGGTCGGCGCCGCGCTGTTGTGGACGTTGAAACAAGGCCTGGGGCCGGCGTTCACCCCGGAGGTCGAATCTGCCTGGGCGCAAACGTACGCCTTGCTGGCAAACACCATGAAGGAAGCAGCGGCCGCCGAAGTGTAGCGGGTGCGCCGGATCCTGCGCCACCTCGTTTGCGGCTGTTTGTCCCCAGTTTGTAGTAGCGCGAAGACGCGATAGGCAGGACGGGCGCGCACGCGCAGGATCACTCCCCCGCATTCACCGCAAGGGGATTCCCATGAACAAGCAACACGTTGATGATCCCGGCCGGGAACTCGGCGTCTTTTCCATTGTTCTGCCTGTCGTCTGGGCCATCGTGGCGGTCGCGGGCTTCGCCCTGATCGCCAACTGGCCGGAGTTGTTCGCGGCGTCCGCGCAGGCAGGGCCCGTTCCCGCCGCGGATCCGGCAGCCACTTATGTCAGCGCCAATCCGTCCACTCGCAATGCCTCGAAAGTTTTGCGCGTGCTCGACAGTGCGACCGCCCAGGACGCGATGCCGGCCAACGCGTTGCTCGGCGCGCGCGAGCAGATGCTGGCGGCGATCGACGCCATGCCGCAGACGCGGTTGAAAGCGGCGTTTCTGCGCTGCGACCAGGCGTCGAACCAGCGCATGTTGGACCTGGGCGAGGCGGTGCCTTGCGCGATGGCCTGGGATGCGTTGCTCAAGCGCGAATTCGGCGGCAATCTCGATGCCATGCTTGCCTGGTGGCGTGCGCATCGCGACGACGCTGGCGGCGCTGAAGTCGACGCGGCTCGGTGAAATCGGCGGGCGCGGAGTGCTAAGCGGCGGCCTTCATCGCGGCCGTGAACTTGGCCATTTCTTCGCGGCTGATATCCGAGACGGCCCAGAACCGCATGCCCGCCGCTTCCCATTCGGCGACCTGGTAGCCGTGGTGCACCGTGAGGCCGGCAGCGGGCAATCTCGCGTCGTGCGCCGGCAGCACGAACACATTGATCGTGTGCCCCCGGCGGCGGTAGACGAGCGCGGCGACCGGCCGGTCCAGCAAATAGTCCAATCGGCCCCCGACCAGCGGAAAGCCTTCTGGCGCCAGGTCGACGACGGGCGGCGCATAGTCGAGCTTGCCGGTGAACCACGGCTTGACGGTGTGCTGGTCGGTCGATGCGACGTCGGTGAGGTGGCTCGCCATCAGCGAGCGCACGTGGCTTGCCACCACCTGCTGGTCGAGTTGCTCCTCGTCGCTGGCGCTTTCGCGAACAGTCAGCACGCCGATTGCCACCAGGGCGCCGCAAGCGAAGCTGGCGCCGAGCGGCACCCAACTCATCCACGACGCGCGGATTCGCTCCAGCAGGCCGGGCCCGCGCGACTCCTGCGCGAGCATGTGCCGGACGCGCCGCTCCAGGCCCGGCGGCGCCTTGTAGCGGGTCATGTTCTGCTTCAGCTCGGCCGGCAGTTCAACCATCGGATCGCTGTCCATGTCCTTGGGTGTCATCGGTATTCCCTCAGGGACTCCTGCAATTGCCGGCGCGCGCGCGACAGCCGGGACATCACCGTGCCCTTGGGGATTTCGAGCACGCGCGCGACGTCCTCGTAGCTCAGCTCCTCGATCTCGCGCAGCACGAGCACTTCGCGAAACGGCAGCGGCAGCCGGCCGATCGCGGCGGTGACCTGCGCGCGGTCCACCTTCTGCATCAGTAGCGTTTCGGGTGTCAGCGGCCCGCCCTGCGAATCCAGCGCAGGCCCGTCCGCATCCTCCAGGTCGATTTCGAATTCCAGCGTCCGTTTTTGCTGGGCGAACCACGAATAGCAGCGGTTGCGCACGATGCCCAGCAGCCAGGGACGCGCGTCGCCGCCGCGAAAAGTACCGAAGTAGCGCAACGCGCGCAGGAACGAGTCCTGCACCAGGTCCTCGGCGACATGCTCGTCGCGCACCAGCCAGCGCGCCAGGCTGTATGCGGCGTCCAGGTACGGCAGCACTTCGGCTTCGAAACGGCGGTTGAGCTCACTCACATTGGTCTACCTCGAGTCTCCATTACCTGCGCCGCCCTCCTTTTATTCCCGGCGCCCGAAAAATTCTTCGATTATTTTCGACCGGGAATTTCCGGCCGGCCGGGGCGGTACTGCATGGCATGAAGCACTTCCCCTCCCATCTCCTGGCCGTCGCCGCTTTCGCGGCCGCCGCTCCCTCTGCCCACGCGCAAGGCGATCCTGCCGCCGGCAAGCAGCTGTACGCGGCTCGCTGTTCGGGCTGCCATTCCGTCGAATACAACGGCGTCGGGCCGACCCACAAGAACCTGGTCGGACGCCGCGCCGGCACCGCGCAAGGCTACACGTATTCGAATGCCCTGAAAAACTCAACGGTGATCTGGGGCCCGGACACGCTGTCGCGCTGGCTCACCGACCCGGAGAAGTTCATCCCGGGCCAGAAGATGTTCGTCTCGGTGCCCGACGCCAAGGAGCGCGCGGACATCGTCGCCTACCTGCTGCAGGCCGGCCGGCCGCAGCAATCCACTCCCCGCCAACCTGGAGAATGAAAATGACCACTCGCCGTGAACTCATGAAATTGGCCGCCCTCGGGGGCGGCGCCGTCTACATCTCGGGCCTGGCCGGCCGCGCCGCCGGCGCCACTGCCAAGGCCGCGGGCCCGGCCTACGACGATTTCTATTTCGTGCAGCTGTCGGATACGCACTGGGGTTTTTCGGGGCCACCCAACCCGGATTCGAAGAACACGTTGCGCAAAGCCATCACCACCGTCAATGCGCTCGAGAAGCCGCCGGAGTTCATCGTGTTCACCGGTGACCTCACGCACACCACCGACGATCCGGCCGAGCGGCGGCGCCGGATGACGGAATTCCGCGACATCGCCGCCGGCCTGAAGGTCAAGCAGGTGCGTTTCATGCCGGGCGAGCATGACGCCTCGCTGGACCGGGGAGCGGCCTACAAGGAACTCTTCGGCGACACCTTCTATTCGTTCGACCACAAGGGCGTTCACTTCGTGGCCGTCGACAACGTGTCCGACCCGGGCGCGCGCATCGGCGACGAGCAGCTCGCCTGGATCAAGGCCGACCTGGCCAAGCGCCCCAAGGACAGCCCGATCGTGGTGCTGACCCACCGCCCGTTGTTCGACCTCGTGCCCAAGTGGGATTGGGCCACGCGCGACGGCGCGCAGGCGCTGGACATCCTGATGCAGTACCCGAAGGTGACGGTGTTCTATGGGCACATCCACCAGGAGCACCATCACATGACAGGGCATATCGCCCATCATTCGGCGAAGTCGCTCATCTTCCCGTTGCCGGCGCCGGGCAGCCAGCCCGACCGCACGCCGCTGCCGTGGGATGCCGCGCAGCCGAATCGCGGCCTGGGCTTTCGCGAGGTCGAAGCGGAGCCCGTGGTCGCGCAGTACAGCATCCAGGAATTCGGCGTGACGAGGGCTTGAACATGGGCGAAACGACACGACGGATGTGGCTGGCCCGCGCGGCGGGCCTGGGCGCGCTGCCCCTGTTGGCGATCCTCGGGCGCCGGGCGGCGTTCGCGCAGGCCGAGCCGCAGGTGGTGAAACTGGTTGCCCAGCGCTTTCATTACACGCCGGGCGAGTTCCGGGTGAAAGCGGGGCGGCCGGTCGTGCTGGAATTCACCTCCCTGGATTTCGTGCACGGCTTCAACATGCCCGACCTGAACGTGCGGGCGGACTTGCCGCCCGGAGTCGTGACGCGGGTGCGGCTGACGCCCGCCAAGCCGGGGGTCTACGACTTCCTGTGCGACAACTTCTGCGGCGACGGCCACGAAACGATGCACGGCCGCATGGTGGTCGAAGCATGAACTCGCTACCCGACCTGCAGCTCCTCGGCGCGTACATCGACGACGCACTGGGAGAGACGGAATGCCTTGCCCTGCAAGCGCGCATGGAGCGGGACGCCGCATTGCGCGAGCGGTTCCACGCGATGCGCCGCATGCGCATGGCCGTGCGCACGAATGCGCAGCGCTACACCACGCCCTCGCGGCTGCGGCTGCGCCTGCAGGCTGCGGCGCGGCCGCGCGCCCCAGCGGCCCGGCAGCCCAACGGCTTCGACTGGCGCCGTCTTTTCGGCGGGGTTGAAGCCATTGCCTGGCGCCCCGTCGGGCTGGCGCTCACGGTGGCGGCATTGACCGTTTCGGTCGTGAACGTTGCGGTATGGCAGCCCCAGGGCGACGAGCGCCTGATGCAGGCGGCGGTGACGAGTCACCTGCTGGCCACGACGGCGCGTCCGCTGGTCGAGGTGTCCTCGTCGGACGGGAATACGCTCCGGCCCTGGCTGGCCGACCGGCTCGGATTCGTCGCGCCGGTGGCGGTGCCGCCCGGCGCCGGCGCAACGCTGGTCGGTGCGCGGCTCGACACCCTGGATGGGCGTTCGGTCGCCGCGGTGGTGTATCGCCTGCGCGAACACGTGGTGCACGCCTTCATCTGGCCGGCGAGCGACGACAGTGCGGCGATTGCGTCCGCTTCGATGCGCGGCCTGAGCGTCAACCACTGGTCGCGCGGCGGCCTGCGCTATTGCGTGGTGTCGGACCTGCCGCCGGCCCAATCACTCGCCTTCGCGCAGTCGCTCGCGCAGGCCGATGAGGTTCTCTGAACGCGAGCGTGCGCCCATGGCAAGCATCGAAGAAGAGGACCGGCGCCGGTTCGAGCGGCTGGTGCTGCCGCACCTGGACGCGGCCTACAACCTCGCCCGCTGGCTGACTCGCAACGACCATGATGCGCAGGACGTCGTCCAGGACGCGATGATGCGTGCCCTGCGCTACATCGGAAGCTGCCGCGGCGACGATGCGAAGGCGTGGCTGTTGCAGATCGTGCGCAACACCTGCTTCACCTGGCTGAAGCTCAACCGTCCGGCCGAAAGGCTGTTCCTGGACGAGGACGGCGAAGCGCTGAACGAGGTCCCGGCGCCCGCAGCCGACGAGCCGCAGTCGACCGCCGCGCGCAATGACGAGCGCCGCCGGATCAACGATGCGATCGCGTCGTTGCCGGCAGCGTATCGCGACGTGCTGGTGTTGCGCGAGATCGAGGATCTGCCCTACGGCGACATCGCGCGGATCGCCGGCATTCCGGTCGGAACCGTCATGTCGCGGCTGGCACGTGCCCGCGGCCTGCTGCGGCAGATGCTGTCGCCGGGCAGGGCGCCGGAACTTCGCGTCGTCGCGGGCGGGAAAGTGGAGGGCGGGTCGTGAGCCTGCGGCTGGCCGCGACGCATCGATGATGATTTTGCGGCTGCAGTGCCGCGGCGGCCTGGGCGTGCCAACGCCCAGGCGCTCCCCCTAGAACAGATATTGCACCGACGCCTGCAGCCGGTTCAGGCGCCCCGATTGCCCGTTCTCGATCTGCCGGCGGGCCACGATGTACTCGAGTCCGACATTGGTCTGCGGCACCGGGCTCCAGATCAAGTTCAGGTGGGCCGATTCGGCGCTGCGGTTGACGCTGCCGGCCGTGCCGGCCGGATTGCGGGACTTCAGGGCGGACAAGGCGAACGTGCTGCGCAGGTTCTCGCGCCAGAAGTGGCGATAGGCGGCCATCGCCGTCCACTGGTTCGCCAGCTGGACGCGGCCGGCGGTGTCGAGCACGCCGTCGCCGAAGAAGCCGACCGTGTAGCGCCCGAGCGCGTTGCCGTAATACACGGAGAAGCGGGTGTCGTCCTTCGCGCCGACGGGAACGACGCCGTTGAAGCCGATGCCGCCGCCCCATTTGTCGCTGCGGCTGGCCGGGGCTGAAGCGGAATCCACTCGCACCTGCCTGGCCAGCCCGGCGACGGAATACTTGCCGAACGCCGTGTCGAAGTGGACGTTGCCCGCCAGATCCGGGAAGCGGTCGTCGTCCGCGCGGAAGGCCGTGCCGTCGGTCAGGGAAACCACGCTCTCCGGGTTCTCGAGCGCGACCGACCATTGGCCCGAAGCGAACTTCTGCGTCCAGCGCACCTGGGCCTGCCGCCCGAAGATCGTGCCGACGGGCCCGCCGAAGTCCAGCGTTTCCGGATAGGTCGCCGGATCCGAGAAAGTGGTCCAGGTCTGGCCGGCCAGCAGGCCGCCGAGCGTGCCGTACGCGTGCCGCACGCGCAGGCCGTGCGATTTGCTCACGCTCTCGTTGCCGGCCGCGCCGAACAGGTCGAACTCCAGGTACGTGCCCACCTCGCCGAAGCGGCTGGGCGTCGCGGTCTTGAAGAACAGGCGCGACTGGCGCGCATGCAGCTTCACCTGGTTGCGCTCGTTCGCGCCGGCGGCCGGACCGACCGGGATCGAGCCCGCCTCCAGTTCCTGGTCGCCCGTGCTGCCGACCCCGGCGCTCTTGTCGCTGAAGATCGCATCGAGCTTCACGTAGCCGCCGATCGTGACCGACGTGTCCGAGCCGGGGAGCTTGAACGAGCCTTTCGTCGCGCCGCCGGTGACTACGTTCGCCGGTTGCTTTTCGATATCGGCAACTCGCTTGAGCAAGGTGTCGACCTGCGCCTTGAGCTGGGAAAGCTCGTCCGCGTGCGCCGGCGCAGCGAGGCCGGCGAACGACGAAGCGGCTGCGATGGCGATGGCCCGCAGCCGCAGGGGTGAGTGGTGCATGGGTTCTTCCGATCTGTGTAATGGAGTGACGGGGACGGGGCCGGCACCGTTGACGATGCAGGCCCCGTCAGTGGTACCCCGTGGCGCGCGGAAATATTCCAGCCACACGCGCGCGCAGTTGCGGTTGGCGCAAACCGGGCGCGCCCGGGGCGGCTGGGTCAGCGCATCGTGGCGCCGTTTTGCGAGCTGGCCTGCATGGAATCCTCCGACGGCGTCACGTTCGCATAGCGCTGCGGATACATGTCCTTGAGCAGCAGGCCCGCTTCGCCGCCTGCCATGATGTTGCCGGTGCGCACGGCTTCGCGCAGTTCCGCCTGCACCTCGGCCCGCGTCCTGCCTGCCACTGCGACCTTGGCGGGATAGGCCTGCGGATTCAGCTCGTTGAGCCGCAGGCCCGAGTCGCCCGCCGCGTAGAGATCGCCGGTGCGCCGGGCTTCCTGGAATTGCGCAAGCACCTGCGCGCGCGTGAGCGGCGCGGCCGTGGCCTGGGCGGCCGGGTAGCGGCCCGGATGGAGCTGTCGATCGGTGAGGCCGCTCTCGTCATTGGCGGGCATGTTGCCGGTGCGAATCGCTTCCGCGAGTTCGGCCTTCACCTGCTCGCGGGTCAGGCCCGCGTGGGCACTGACGGCGAAACTTCCTGCCAGCACAACGAGGGCGAGTGTGGCGCGTGGTCTATACATGATGGTTCCTTTCGAAGTAGTTCAAGGTGCGCAGTGCCTTCGAGGGAACCCGACGACGTCCTGCGCATGGGTGATACAGCGCAAGGCGGCGAAATATTCCACTGCAGCCACGCTCGCTATAGTGCGAAGGCGCACGCCTCAGGCGAGCGCTTCACCAACTGAGGCGGAGGTGGCCGATGGGAAGACCGGCGGGAGTCAGCGGCGCGGACACGATGCGCGCCATCCGGAAGGCCGCGATCTCGCGGATCTACCGCCACGGGTTCGAGGCGATGAACCTGCGCGACCTGGCGGCGGACGTCAACCTTCGCCTCGGATCCCTGTACAACCACGTGCCGCAGAAGCAGGAGTTCCTCGCCAGCCTGCTGGAAGCGATCATGAGCGAGTTGCTGGCGGACCTCGACTCGCGCATGGCCGGCCTGCACGACCCGCTCGAGCGGCTGCTGCGGTTCGTGCGCTTCCACATCGAGTGGCACACCGCGCGCAAAGAGGAGACCTTCATCGGGAACATGGAGCTGCGCAGCCTCACGCCGGCGCAGTACGAAAGCGTCGCGGAGAAGCGCAAGCAGTACGAAGGGCACCTGCGCGCCATCCTGGCCGACGGCGCGAAGGCGGGCTTGTGGCGCCTCGACGATCTTCACGTCACCACGCTCGCGCTCCTGTCGCTGCTGACCGGTATCAGCACCTGGTACCGCGCCGACGGCCGGTTGAGCCAGGAGCGCCTGATCAGGATCTACCGGCGGCTGACGCAGCGGCTGGTTGGGCTGCCGGCACCCGCCCGCAAGAGCGCAACGCCGGTTGCGCGCAAGCGCTCCGCGGCGCGCAAGGTTCGCGCTGCCTAGGGGAAGGTCTGAACAACTCGAAAGCGCGAGCTTTCCGATTTTTTGCAGCCGTGTCTTCGCCCGGCCGATGTTCGCGTTGATCGGCAAGTTCGTACCCCCGTCCCGCCCGGCTTGACACCAGCTGCGCGGCGGGCGCCGTGGTCACCGCTTCCAGCGGCGCAAAGAGCGACCATCCCTCGCGCTGGCGGCATGCCACCTCGAAGGGCTGACCACCGCGGACGCTGCCTCCTAGGCATGGCGGGGCTTTGCGCGCAGGACAATACGTGCCGTCACTTGCCGGCGCGCGATTCGCTGCAAGCCCTCGGCGAACGACGACAACGGCAGGACTTCAGAGACTTGAGGCCGAAGGATGCCTTGCGCCACTGCAGTGAAAAGTTGCTCGTCAGCGACCTGACTTTCTTGCGGCTCCCGCTCGATCCAAGCGGCCCAGTAGCATCCCACCACGCTGTAGTTCTTCAGCAGCGGCAGGTTCATGGCAAGGCTGGGTATTTCCCCGCCCGCAAATCCGATCGGCAGAATGCGGCCACCCCAGGCCATTACCCGCGAAACGGTGCCGAACAGAGAACCGCCGACATTGTCGAAATACACGTCCACACCACGGCCTTGGGTCAGTTCAAGCAACCGGTCGCGTACCGGTTCACAAGAGTAGTCGATGGCGTGGGCCGCGCCCTGCTTGCGTGCCGCTTCGCCCTTGGCTGCCGAGCTGGTGCCGGCAATGACTTTGGCGCCCATCTGCCGCGCCACGTCCACCGCTGCCATGCCGACACCACCCGCTGCGCCGCTGACGAATACTGTTTCGCCCGGCCGCAGTTGTGCGCGGGTCAGCGCGTAGTGAGCGGTACCGTAGGCGTATCGCACGGTCGAGCCGATCTCGAAACCCACGGTGTCCGGCAGTTTGGCGACGCCCCATTCCGGAGCCACCATGCGCTCGGCCATTCCGCCATGCCAGTGGCTGCAGGCCACGCGGTCGCCCACGCGCACTCGCTGGGCGCCATCGCCAACCGCCAGCACTACCCCGGCAGCGTCGCTGCCGGGAACGAAAGGCAGGGCGGGCTTCATCTGGTAGCGACCGGCCACCATCAGGGTGTCCATGTAGCTTATCGCAGCTGCATGGACGTCGATCAGTATCTGTCCCGGGCCTGGGACAGGGTCCGCAAACTCGCCGAACTCGAGTGCGCCAATGCCTTTGAAGCTGCTGCAGATAACGGCGCGCATCTCAGCCCAACGCCTTTACGCGCACCGTAACGACTTCGGCTGTGGCGCACTCGATCGAACCTTGGCGCACGCTGCACGCCACCACCGATTTGCGCTCGCCATGCTCGACGATTCGCGCGCGCAGTTCCAGTGCCTGGGCCACCAGGGCCGGTTTGAGGTAGTTCACACGCAGGCTGCCGGTCACCACGCCAAACGGTGGCGGGCCGCTGTTCAGGTCATGGCCGGCCTCGCGGCAATGCACCGACAGCGAGGCCCAGATGGCGTGGCAATCCACAACCGAAGCGATCGTGCCGCCATAGACGTAACCGGGGAATCCGATGTGCTCGGCCCTGGGTTGCCATACGCAGACGAATTCGTCCCCTTCCCAGCGGCTCTTGATGTGCAAGCCGTGTGCATTGAGGGTGCCGCAGCCAAAACAATGGACCGGCAGGCGGTCCTGCAAGGCACGGCCATCGTCGAAGGGGTCGTGGGCCGCACCATGTACGCTTGGCCTCTGTGAATCGATGATGCTGTGTTCCATGGGTTCCGTCCTCAGCTCCTGGTTGATCGAGATCATGCGTCTTTCGGGCCCGAGCCATCGCCCGCCGCCCGCCGCGGCGATCTCGGGTGCGGAATCAGCATGCCGACCTGCTCGCGATACGTGCGATAGCGTTCACCGAACTGCTGGAGAAGGTCGCGTTCTTCGAATGCGATGCCGATCAGGATGTAGACGGTGAACCCGAGGGCGAACAGCAGCCGCCCGGCCGTCATGACCGGCACCGACCAGAAGGTCAGCAGGAAGCCCACATACAGCGGGTGTCGCACGTAGCGGTAAAGCAGCGGCGTCCTGAACTGGGCCTCCGGCAGGGCGCGCTGCGTCAGGCGTGCAAAGACCTGATGCAGCCCGAACAACTCGAAGTGGTTGATCAGGAAGGTGCTGACCAGCGCCACCAACCAACCGAGCCCGAACAGCCCCCACAGCAGTGCCACGCCGGCGCGGTGGTCGACATGCCACACGACCGGTGCCTCGATCGGCACCCAGAACCAGAACATCAGCGCCAGCACGGCGCATGTGGCCACGACATAGGTGCTGCGCTCCACGACCGCGGGCACAACGCGTGTCCACCAACGCTTGAAGCCGCGACGCGCCATCACGCTGTGCTGAACGCCGAACAAGGTCAGCAGCAGCAGGTCGGTGCCGAGGGCTTCGACCCACGGTGCGCTGGCGCCGACATCGACCGATTTGGGTACGAGCAGGTTGCCGCTGAAACCGATGAAATACAGCAGGGCGGCGTTGAACGCCACGTAGGCAGCCACGCCGTAGAGAAACGAAAACAGTGCGCGCATGGCGACCTCTCTTTGGAACGGTAGGGGCACAACCATATGAAATGGGCGTCCCTTTAACGTCCCTATGCAAAAGCCAAGTGCCCGGCTATAAAACGACCCATGCGATCCCGCTTCCCTTCGCCCGCGTTGGAGCTGCAAGTCTTCGGCGCGCCCGTGACCTTCGTGCAGGGACGTGAAACGCGACTCCCGCTGAAGCGCGCCGTCGCCTTGCTTGCTTACCTCGCCTTCAACAAGGGGCCCGTGCCACGGGCGCACCTGGCCGCAGTGCTATGGCCGGATGCCGCTGAAGCGCAGGCGCGCGCGCGCCTGCGCAGGCTGGTCTACACGACCGAAGAGGCGATGGGTGGCAGGATCTTCTCGTCCGAGAACGATTGCCTCGCGCTCATGGCCCAGACGGTCCAGGTCGATGCACTTCAATTCACGGATTTCGCCCGCCGGGCGGTTGCCGCTGCGACGCTGGACGAGAACACTCTGACGGAAGCCTGCCAATGGGCCGTGCGGGCCCGCCGCCCGCTGATGCAGGGCATCGCCTTCGGATCTGACATCCTCGACGATTGGCTCAAGGCCGTCTCGATCGAGCACGACCACCTGGTGGCCCGCCTGCTCGAGCGACTGATCGACGTGCTCGGCAAGCGCAGTGACCTGGCGCCAGCGCTGGATCTTGCCGAAGCCCTGATTGCGCTCGACGTGTACCGTGAACCGAGCTACGTTCTGCTGATGCAGTTGCACGCCCGCCAGGGCCATAGCGCCGGCGTCGAGGCCAGCTACACGCGCTGCGCGGACGTGTTGCGAGCGGAGTTCGGCATCAGGCCTGGCCCGCAAACCGAGCAGGCATACCTGCGATTGACGGAAGATCTGAAGCGGCTCTCGTCCAACGGGGTGGAGCGCACGAACGTGCGTTTCGCCGAAGGTCCCCTTGGCGTCGTCGCCTACACGACGCTCGGCGCGGGCGAACAAACCATGGTGATCTCTCCTGGGTTCGTCTGCCACATCGAGATTGCCCTCGAGCACCCATCTTTCCGCGCGTTTGTCGAGGCACTGGCGGAACGCTTCCAGGTGATCATTTTCGACCGGCGCGGCGTCGGCTTGTCCGAGCGGTTGGGCGCAACGAGCACGCCTGCCGCCATGGCTGCCGACATCGCGGCGATCCTCGATCATGCAGGCGTGCCGCGCGCGTGGCTCTTCGGATCGTCCGAGGGCGGCCTGGGAGTGATGCGCCTCGCCATCGATCAGCCGGATCGGGTCCAGGGCTTGTGCCTGTTTGGATCGCTGGCACGGGGCTCAGCCGCTCCGGACTACCCATGGGTCCTGTCCGCGAGCGCCTACGGCGTGTGGCTGAAGCGACTCATTGCTGGGTGGGGCGGGCCGGTGGGCATCGAGACGTTTGCTCCAACCGAGATGGACGATCCCGTGCTACGCGCCTGGTGGGCTCGCATCGTGCGGCATGGGGTGTCTCCCGGAGGACTCGAAACGATTCTTGGCGGCCTGCGCGATGCCGACATGCGTGCCGACTTGGGCCGCATCGGCGTGCCGACGCTTGTGATGCATCGGCGAGGCGATCGGGCGGTTCGCTTTGAAGCGGGCGAGCATCTTGCGCAAAACATCCCCGGGGCAGTTTGGCACCCGATGGAAGGCGCGGATCACTTTTGGTGGTGTGGCGATAGCGAACCCGTCATCCAGGCGATCCTGAAGTTTGCCGCGCGATGACACCACTCACAATGAGGGTCACGGGCGCCTACTTCTTCGTGGCGCAAGAGGCGAATCCGCCAGCTCGGCAGTTACTCGCCCACTCGCCGGCCGTCGTCTAACCGCCCGGTGGCGTTCTTGCGTTCAGTCCCTCGGCCAGTTTTCGCCTCGCCTTCCTCCTCCAGCTGCTGCAACGAATACAGCCGCTGGTACAACCCGTTGTCGAGCGCCGGCCCATCGTGATGTTCCACCACAGCCACGCGGTCTCGGACTTCGGGACGAAGGCGCACAGGCCGACGCCTGGTTCTTCGTCGCCCTCGGCTCGTCGCGCTGGAGCAGCACGTTGTTCAGACTTTGCCTAGCTCAGAGCCGCTTCTCGAGTTCGTGCCGCTGGATCTTCCCGGTGCTGCTGCGCGGCAGCGCTTCGGGGTCGATGCGCCGGAATTCCTTGGGCACCTTGTAGCCCGGCAAGCGCTCGCGGCAGAAGGCGGACAGGGCGGCCGCGTCGAAGGCGGCCGGCGCGCACGCGATGAACGCAACCGGCACTTCGCCCCAGCGCTCGTCGCGCCGGCGCACCACGGCGGCATCGACCACCGAAGGATGCGCCAGCAAGACGCGTTCGATCTCGGCCGGGTAGATGTTTTCGCCGCCCGACTTGATCAGGTACTTGAGCCGGTCCACGAAATCGAGCGAGCCGTCCGCATGCCGCACGAACACGTCGCCCATGTGGAACCAGCCGCCGCGCATGTCCTTGGCTGTCGCCGCCTCGTTGCCCCAGTAGCCGGAAAAGAGAGTGGGGCCGCGCACCGACATCTCGCCGGGCGTTTCCGCCGGCACTTCGCGGTCCTGCGCATCCGTGAGGCGAGTGAGGCACCAGGAGGACTCGCGCTTGGAGAGGGACAACGGCGTTTCGCCCACGGCGAGCACACCGCCCGATGCGGGCGGCAAGCCGGTTTCGGTCGACCCGAACGTGTTGAGATACGGCGCGCCGACGAGCGCCGTGAGCTCCGCGATCTGCTGCCGCGGCACCAGGTCGGCCATCGCGCCGACCAGCCGCACCGAGCGCACCCGCGGCTGCCGTGAGCGCAGCGCGTCGATCAATCCCTGCGTCATCCCGGGCATGGCGAGCAGCCAGCCGATGGATTCGGTGGCCAGCCATTCGCACAGCTTGCCGTGATCGAGCCCGTCGCTGACGATCACCTTGCCGCCGAACATCAGGGTGGCAAGGCTGTGGTCCGTGGCGGCCATGTGAAACAGCGGTGACCATGCGATGAAGCAGTCGTGCCCGCGGATGCCGAAGTCGAACGCGAACACCTGCGCCCGCGCCACCATCGCGCGGTGGCTGATCAGCGCGCCCTTGGGCAGCCCGGTGGTGCCGCTGGTGTAAAGGATGACGATGCCGTCCTCGGGCTGCACGCGCTCGTCGGCGGATGCGGCCGCGCTGCCCGAACGCCAGTCATCGAACGCAGCGCCGAGCTCCAGCACGCGGGGCACGGACACGCCCACGCGCCGCAGGGCATCCGCATAGCGCGGCGAAACCACGGCCAGCGCGGGTGCCACCAGCTCGATGCAGTGTCTCTGTTCCTCGTCGGACAGCCGCCAGTTCAGGCAAGCCACGATCAAACCCAATTGCGCGGCTGCGAGCTCCAGCTCGATGTATTCGAACCGGTTCTCGGACCACACCGCCACCCGATCGCCGCGGTTCAGGCCGAGCGCGCGCAGTCCGCCTGCAAGCCGTCCGACCCGCTCTTCGAGTTCCGCGTAGGTGAGCGTGTTCTTGCCGTCGCTCAAGGCCGGCGACGCGGGCTGCATCCGCACCCGCTTGTGAAACAGTTGCCCCACCGTCATCCAGGAAGTCTTGGCCGGGTCCATGCTTCGCTCCTTGCGGATCACGTGACTGCGCGGGCGGCGCGTTGCCCCCGCGCCTGCGGAATGCCGCTGTGCATCAGCTTGCCTTCGAGCCGGCGGCCGATGATGCGCTCCGCCAGCCGGGCCGCGTCCACCAGGCGCTGCAGGTCCAGGCCGGTGGCGACGCCCATCTGCTCGCAGAGGAACGCCAGGTCCTCGGTGCAGATGTTGCCTGCGGCGCCGCCATGCGCGTTGCCGCAGAACGGGCAGCCTCCCAGTGCGGCGATCGAGGCATCGAACAGGTCGACGCCTTGCTCCAGCGCGGCCAGTGCGTTCGCCATGCCCAGCCCGCGCGTGTCGTGCAGGTGCAGGCCGACCCGGGCGTGCGGGAGGATGGAGCGCGCGAGATCGACCCGCCGGCGCACCGCGAGCGGGTGACCCAAGCCGACCGTGTCGGCCAGGTACAGCTTGGGCAAGCGAAAGCCCTCGCCCTGCTCCAGCGAGGCGATGAAGCGCAGCGACGTCGCGAGCGTCTCCTCGCTGACCTCGCCCTCGATATTGCAGCCGAACGCCGTCATCACATACGCCGACTGGATCGGCAGGTTCGCATCGCGGTAGCGCGCCACCCAGCGGCGCTGTTCCTGGGCGTGCTGCGCGGCGCCGCAGCCGTTGTTCAGGCGGCTGAACGCATCCGACGCGTAGAAATACAGCGTGCCGGCCAGGTCCACCGCCGCTGTCGCACGGGCCCGCTCGAAGCCTTGCTCGTTGAGCCAGAGTGCGGTGTAGCGCACGTCCGGGCGCTTGCGGATGGCGGCAAACAGCTCCGCGGCGTCCGCCATCTGCGGCACGCGCTTGGGATTGACGAAGGAAGCGACCTGGATCTGCCGCAGCCCGCAGTCGGCGAGCGCCTCCACCAGGGCCGCGCGATCGGCAATCGAAAAACCCGGCGGCTCGATCTGGAAGCCCTCGCGCGGGCCTTCCTCATGAATCTCGACGCGTTGCGGCAGATCGGACATGAGAGCCTCCTTTCACGACGCCGGCTCGATGCGAAACAGGTCCTGGTGCCGCTCGACCCGGGCCTGGACCGCGCAGCCCATCCATGCGACCTTGCCGGCGATGGGTGCGTTGATGGCCATTTCCATTTTCATCGATTCCATCGTCGCGAGGCGGTCGCCCGCGTTGACCGACTCGCCCGGCTGGACGTCCACGCCGATCACCAGGCCCATCATGGGCGAGCGCACCACGCCGTGGGCGCTTGCGGCCGCTCCCGCGGATGCGCCGGGCAGCGGGCGCACGTCCAGCATGAGCTGTTCCTGGCCGACCAGCGCGCTCACTTGCCGCGCTGTGCAGTGCGCGCGCAATCGCAGCGTGCAGCCATCGACGGTCACCGTCTGCCAGCCGGCCGGGTTCGCATCCGGCGCAGCGACCTGGAACAGCGCTTCGTCCACCTGGATCCGGGACGTACCGGGCGATCCGCCTGCGGCGAAGCCGATCCTCCAGCGGCGCGCCGAACTTATCGCCTCGAGCACGGGCGTCGGCGCTGCGGCCGCAGCGCGGCGGGCGCGCCATCCGGTCAGCGCCGCGTCGTGCCACGCTCCCGCGGTCGTGGGGTCGGTGGGTGCGCGCTGTCCGCAGAGCCACAGCGCCATGAGCGCGGCAACATGGCCGGGCTGTTCGCCGGACGTGCCGCGGGCCGCGAGCCACGGGTCGATGAATTCGGTGGTGACCTCGTTGCGCTGTACCTGGGGGTCGGCCAGCAGCGCGAGCAGGAAGGCGCGGTTGCTGGCGACGCCCAGCACGGTGGTTTGCTCCAGGGCGCAGCGCAATTGCAGCAGCGCCTGCTGCCGCGTGCCCGCATGGGCGATCACCTTCGCGATCATCGGGTCGTAGTGCGGGCTGACCTCGCAGCCAGCCGCCACGCCCGCATCGGTGCGCACACCGCCAGCCATCTCGAACACGGCGATGCGGCCGGTGGACGGCACGAAACCGTGCGCCGGGTCTTCGGCGTACAGGCGGGCCTGGGTGGCGAAGCCTTGCGGCCGCGGCACGCCGGCCTGGCCGAAGGGCAGCGTGCGAGTGAAGAGCGTCTGGATCTGGAGCTCCACGAGGTCCAGTCCGGTCACCGCCTCCGTGACCGGATGTTCCACCTGCAGGCGGGGATTGACCTCCAGGAAAAAGGCGCCTTCCGCTGTCACCGCGAATTCCACCGTGCCCAATCCCAGGTAGTTCACGGTGCGGCCGAGCCCCACCGCGTGGGCCCAGAGTTGCTCGCGCATTTCCTGCGAGGCGCTGCTGACCGGTGCTTCCTCCACGACCTTCTGGTAGCGCCGCTGCAGCGTGCATTCGCGGTCGAACAGGTGCACGACGTTGCCGGCGCCATCACCCAGGATCTGCACCTCGATGTGGCGGGCCTGCTGCAGGTAGCGCTCGGCGATCAGGCGCCCGTCGCCGAACGCGGAGCGTGCCTCGCGGATCGCCGCCTCGATCGCGGATCGCGCGTCCGCGCCGTCCCGTACCACCCGCATGCCCTTGCCACCGCCGCCGGCGACTGCCTTCAGCACGTACGGCAGCGGCAAGCCCGCAACTGCGGCGAGCAGCGCCTGGACATCGTCGGCCGGCTCATCGAGTCCGGCTGCGACGGGAATATCCAACTTGCGGGCGAGGCGCCTGGCCGCTGCCTTGTCACCGAACAGGGCCAACACCTCGGGCGTGGGTCCGATGAACGCGATGCCGGCCTCGGCGCAGCGACGGGCGAATTCGGCGTTTTCCGAAAGAAAGCCGAAGCCCGGGTGGATCGCCTCGGCGCCCACGCGCTGGGCCGCACCGAGCACCGCATCGATGTCGAGATAGCTTTGCCGCGCCGGGCCCGCGCCGATCAGCACCGATTCGCCGATTTCGCGCACATGCAGGGCGCCGGCGTCGGCGCTGGAATGCACGGTGGCGGCCTGCATGCCCATGCGGCGGGCGGTGCGCGCGATGCGGCAGGCGATCTCGCCCCGGTTCGCGATCAGGATCTTGCGATACATGCGGGCCTCACATGCGGAACACGCCGAAGCGCGTTGCGGGGGCCGGAACACGCGCGGCCAGGTCGAGCAGCAGCGTGAGCGTCTCGCGCGTCTCCGCCGGATCGAGGATGCCGTCCACCCACAGGTGGCGCGCGTAATTGCGGGCCGCCGCGAAGTCTTCGTACTGCCGCCGGATCGGCGCCTTGAAGGCCTCTTCGTCCTCGGCGCTCCAGCGCTCTCCCGGCTTCAGGTTCTGGCGCTTGACCAGGGCGAGCGTCATCGCCGCCTGCTCGGGACCCATGATGGCCGCACGGGCGTTGGGCCACATGAACATCGCGTTGGGCTTGAACTGGCGGCCGCACATCGCGAGGTAACCGGCGCCGTACGAGCCGCCGGTGATGAGGGTGAACTTGGGCACGGCGGCCGAGCTCATCGCGGTGATGAAGCGCGCGCCCGCCTTCGCGATGCCGCCCTGCTCGGCTTCGCGGCCCACCATGAAGCCGGTCACGTCGGACAGGAACAGCAGCGGCACGTTGCGTTTGCAGCACAGGTCGATGAAATGGGCGGCCTTGTCCGCACTCTCGGTGAACAGCACGCCGTTGTTGGCCAGCACGCCCACTTGCCAGCCGCCGATGCGCGCGAAGCCGGTGATCAGCGTCTCGCCGTATTCGGCCTTGAACTCCGACAGCTCACCGGCGTCCAGCAGGCACTGCAGCACATCGCGCGTCGGCACGGGTTTGCGCGTGTCCCGCGGGATCAGCCCGTAGATGTCGGTGACCGCGCGCGCGGGGTCGCGCGGGGCCACGCGATCGCGCAAGGGCGGCGGCATGGGCGGCAGTTCGCCCACCAGCCGGCGGGCGATCGCCAGCGCGTGAGCGTCGTCGTCCGCCAGGTGGTCGGTCACGCCGCTCACGCGGCTGTGCATGTCGGCGCCGCCCAGTTGTTCCGCATCCACGATCTCGCCGGTGGCCGCCTGGGTCAGCTGCGGGCCGCCCAGGAACATGAACCCCTTGCCGCGCACGATCACGATCTCGTCGCACAGCGCCGGGATGTATGCGCCGCCGGCGGTGCAGGCGCCGAGCACCACCGCGATCTGGGCGATGCCTTCCGCCGACATTCCGACCTGGTTGTGGAAGATGCTGCCGAACAGCCCTTCGTCTGGAAAGATGTTGGCCTGGTCGGGCAGGAACGCGCCGCCGCTGTCCACCAGCGTCACGCAGGGCAGGCGATGCTGCCAGGCGAAGCGCTGCGCGCGCACGTGCTTGCGGCAGGTCATGCCGAAATAGGTGCCGCCTTTCACTGTCGCGTCATTCGCGATGACCATGCACGCACGCCCCTGGATCAGTCCGACGCCGGTGACGATGCCCGCGCCGGGCGCGACACCTTCGTAGAACCCTTCACCGGCGAGCTCTCCCAGCTCCAGGAAGGGCGAGCCGGCATCGAGCAGGAGCTCGATCCGGTCGCGCACGAGGATGCGCCCGCGCTGCATGTGCCGCTCGTGCGTGGCGGGCGGCCCGCCTTGCCAAGCCTGGCCGCGCGCCTCGAACAGGCTCGCCAGCAACTCGCGGTACGCGCCCTCGTTGAGCCGGCGCTCGCTTTCCATCGAAGCCGGGGTGTTCATGCGTCCAGCTCCGGCGCCTTGCGCAGCGTGAGCGCCACCTTCTGCGCACCGGGTGCGTCGAAGAAGCCGTGCCGCACCATGCGCACCTCCACTTTCACCGCGAGCGCGCTGCGCACCCGGGTTTCGACCTGCGCGGCTGTTGGGGCGTCGGACTGCGCATCGGCCCCCGGCGCGCGCTCGACCAGCAGCTTGAGGTTGTCCTGCGTGGTGTGGCCCGCGAAATCGGCCAGCACGCGCATCACGCCGCCCACCAGCGGCTTCATCGACGACACCACGTCCTGCATCGCCGAAGGGAACAGGTTCACGCCGCGCACGATCAGCATGTCGTCGGTGCGGCCGAAACACCGGATGGCGGGCGTCGTGCGTCCGCCGGGGCCGCCCATCGCGGTCACCGTGACGTGATCGCCCGAGCGGAACCGCAGCACCGGGGACGCCTGCCGCTGCAGCGAGCTGTACACCAGCTCGCCTGTGGCGCCTTCGCTCCAGGCGATCTGCTCGCCGGTGCCGGGATCGATCAGCTCCGCCAGGATGAACTCCGGCGCCACGAAGTACATGCCGCGCTGGTCGTCCCCTTCGGCCCAGTACACGCAGGCCAGGTCGGTGCCGCCCATCACCTCGCAGCAGGTCGCGTCCCAGTGCGTCTGCAGGCCCGCGCGGATGGCCGGGATGCCGCCGCCCGGCTCGCCGCCCACGACCAGCCGGCGCACGCCCAGCTGCGTTGCCTTGGTGCCGATCAGGTCGGGCGCGACGGTGGCCAGGTACAGCAGGAAGTTGGGCGTGCCGACGATGCAGCGCGGGCGGGCGTCGCGCGCCGCGATGAGCAGGCGGTCCACGCCCCCGTCGGCGCCGATCGGCAGGTCGACCGCCCCGATCCGCTCGATGCCCTGGTAGATCGGGATGCCGCCGACGAAGCCCTTGCTCATGGAAAACGCATGGAGCCCCGTGTCGCCCGGGCGGATG
>JAGRPN010000296.1 GCA_019449555.1 Ramlibacter sp. | reverse complement strand
GAATGCGCGCGGCGTTGTCTTGCGGATCGGGCTGCTCCCGGCCCGATGCGTCTTGTGTCCATGCCATCTCGTTCGCCAGGCCGGCCACGCTGCCGGACAGTTCACGCGCGTACGGGTCGATCAGCAGCTTCGCCGGATTGAAGCGGTGGCCCGCGCCGGGTTCGTAGGGGCCGCTGGCGCGCAGTCCATAAAGTCGCCCTACCGTCACGCCGGGCAGGAAAGCGTGCCATACGCCGTGCGTGCATTGCGGCAGCGGCACGCGCGCGGTCTCTTCGCCCGTGGTCTCGTCGAACAGGCAGCAGTGCACGGCGCTGGCGTGGCGCGAGAAGACAGCCAGGTTCACCCCCTCCTGGCCCTGCCATGTCATCGGCGTGGCGCCCAGCGGCCATGTTTCGCCCGGCGGGCAGACCGGCAGCGGCATGCGCATCATGCAGCCCGCTCCGGTTCGAACCACAGCACGCCCAGCGGCGGCAAGGTCAGGCGAAGCGACATCGGCAGGCCGTGTGCGGGCACCGCTTCGGCCCGGACGGCCCCGAGATTGCCCACGCCGCTGCCGCCGTAGTGATCCGAATCGGTGTTCAGGCACTCGCGCCACACGCCGCCCTGCGGCACGCCCACGCGATAGCCTTCGCGCGGCACCGGCGTGAAGTTGCACACCACCAGCATCTGCTCGAGCGGCGCGTGCCCGTGGCGCATGAAGGCAAACACCGAATAGGGCCTGTCGTTCACCTCGGTCCAGGAAAAGCCCGCCGGCTCGTCGTCGCGTGCATGCAAAGCCGGGCGGCTGCGGTACAGCTGGTTGAGGTCGCGCACCAGGCGCTGCACGCCGGCGTGGCCCCGGTCCTGCAACAGCCCCCAATCGAGTTCGTCGTCGTGGTTCCATTCACGCTGCTGGCCGAACTCGGAGCCCATGAACAGCAATTTGCGGCCGGGCTGCGCGTACATCAGGGCGAACAGCGCCTTCAGGTTGGCGCGCTTTTGCCATGGGTCGCCCGGCATCCGGCCGTACAGCGATCCCTTGCCGTGTACCACCTCGTCGTGCGACAGCGGCAGCACGAAATGCTCGCTGTAGGTGTACATCATCATGAAACTGATGCGGTCGTGATTGTGCTTGCGGTAAACCGGGTCGGTCGCGAAGTAGCCCAGCGTGTCGTGCATCCACCCCATGTTCCATTTGTAGTGGAAGCCCAGCCCGTGCACCCACGGCGGCTTGGTCACGCCGGGGAAGGCCGTCGATTCCTCGGCGATGGTCACCGCGCCGGGAGTTTGCTCGCCGACGATCCGGTTGACCTCGCGCAGGAAGGCGATCGCTTCGAGGTTCTCGCGCCCGCCGTGCCGGTTGGGGATCCACTCGCCTTCGGCGCGGCTGTAGTCGCGGTAGAGCATCGAGGCCACCGCGTCCACGCGCAGCCCGTCCACGCCGTAGCGTTCGATCCAGAACAACGCGTTGCCGACCAGGAAATTGCGCACCTCGTTGCGGCCCCAGTTGTAGATCAGCGTGTCCCAGTCGGGGTGGTAGCCCTCGCGCGGGTCCGCATGCTCGTACAGCGCCGTCCCGTCGAAGCGGGCGAGGCCGTGCGCGTCGTTCGGAAAGTGGCCGGGCACCCAGTCCAGGATCAGGTACATCCCGGCGTCGTGCACTGCCGAGACGAAGGCGCGGAACGACTCGGGCGTGCCGTAGCGCGCCGTCGGCGCGTACAGGCCGGTGGGCTGGTAGCCCCAGGACGCGTAGAACGGATGCTCGTGGATCGGCAGCAACTCGATGTGCGTGAAGCCCAGGCCGGCGGCGTACGGCACCAATTGCCGGGCGAGGTAGTCCCAGTCGGGCATCGCGCCGCCCGGGCGCCGCCACGATCCCGCATGGACTTCGTAGATGCTGATCGGCGCGCCGAGCGCATTGGCCTGCTGCCGCTGCTCGGCGCGGCCGGGCACCGGTTCGGGCAACGCCAGCACGCGGCTCGCGTGCCCCGGATGCAGTTCGGAGCTCAGCGCGTACGGATCGCTCTTGAGCTGACGGAGGCCTTCGGCGCCGAGCACGTCGAACTTGTAGAGCGCGCCGGCGGTCAGTTGCGGGACGAAGATCTCCCAGACGCCGCACTCGCGCCGCAAGCGCATCGGGTGGCAGCGGCCGTTCCAGAGGTTGAAGTCGCCCGCCAGGCCGAGCTGCCTTGCGTTGGGCGCCCACACCGCGAACGCCACGCCCGCCACGCCGCCGATCGTGCAGGGATGCGCGCCGAGTTTTTCCCAGGGGCGCAGGTGCCGTCCTTCGCCCAGCAGCCACACGTCGGTATCGCCGAGCCACGGGCCGAAGCGGTAGGGGTCCTCGACCGCGCGCCGGCCGAGCGGCGAATCGATCTGCAGCAGGTAATCGCCCGTATCGCCGAGCACCACGTCGCCGGTGAACAAGCCGCTGCCGCCGATGGGTTGCAGCCGGCCCAGCGGCTGGCGCGAAGCGCGCGCCAGCACCGCGACGGCGTCGCTGCCGGGCACGAACACGCGCAACCGGACCGGCCCCGCGCGGCCGGCGCGGTGCGGGCCGAGGCTGCCGAACGGGTCCGCGCACAGGCCGTCGTGCAATGCAGCGGCGAGTCGGAGCTCGGCTTGAGCAGTCGTGCCGCTGTCTGCAGCGCTGGCGTCGGACCCCGGACTGTCTCTCATCGGTGCATCGTTTCTGGGACGCCCATTGTGGCCCACTCCCGCCGGTTCAGGAGGTGGTATCGACGGAAGAGCTGAGCGTATTCACCAGGTCCAGCAGGGTGTCCGGCGCCACCGGTTTCGTGACATGCGCGTCGAAACCGGCTTCCTGCGAAGCGGCCATGTCGGTGGCCTGGCCGTAGCCGGTGAGCGCCACCAGCCGGCCGCGGTAAGCCAGCGGGGGCTCCTTCATGCGGCCCGCCAGTTCGTAGCCGCTCATGCCGGGCAGCCCGATGTCGAGAATGGCCACGTCGGGCGTGAACTGGCGCAGCAGCTCGAGCGCGGCTTCGGGCGTGTAGGCGGAGCGCACCGTGTAGCCGGACATCTCGAGCAGCGTGGCGCAGGTGTCGGCGGCGTCCACGTTGTCGTCGACCACCAGCACCTTGCCCGCGCCCTGCGCGAGCGGCACGGGCGCAGGCTGCTCGCTGAAGGCCGGCGGCTCGCACCGCGGCAGCCGCACGGAGACACAACTGCCATGGCCGGGGCCCGCGCTCGACGCGTGCACGCTGCCCCCGTGCATCTCGACCAGGCTCTTGACGATCGGCAGCCCCAGCCCGAGACCGCCGCGCGCGCGGTCGGCACTTTGCGGCGCCTGGTAGAACAGGTCGAACACACGCTCGAGTTCCGCTGTCGTGATGCCGATGCCGGTGTCCTCGACGTTCACCTGGACTTCGTGGTCCGACACGGTGGCCTTGACACGGATCGACCCACCGGGCGGCGTGAACTTCACCGCGTTCACCAACAGGTTGTTGAAGATCTGCACGAGGCGCACCTCGTCGCCTGCGACCCAGGCCTCGCCCATGTCAGGCGCCAGCTCGAGCGAAAGCGAGCGCTGCTCCAGCGAGGGGCGGATCGTGTCGACCACCTGGCTGAGCACGGTGGCGATGCGAACCGGTTCGCGGCGGATCGCCAGCCGCCCGCTGGTGATGCGCGACACGTCCAGCAGGTCATCCACCAGCCGGGTGACATGGAACAGCTGGCGCTCGATGATCCGCCGCTCCTGCACGGTCTTGTCGTCGCCCTTGAGCGCCATGAGCTGCACGGCGGTGGCGATCGGCGCCAGCGGGTTGCGCAGCTCGTGTCCCAGCACCGCCAGGAACTGGTCCTTGCTGCGGTTGGCTTCTTCCGCGGCGCGCAGCGCATTCTGGATCTGGGCCGCCGCGCGGTCGCGGTCCGAGGCCGCGGCGATCAGCGCGAGCGCGACATCGTCGAGTTCCTCGATGTCCAGCGGCGGCAGCTGGACCGGGGCGCCACGCCCGAGTGCCGCAGCCCCCACCTTGAGGGCTTCGATCGGCGCCAGCACCCGCCGCGACAGTATCCACGCGAGCAGCACGGCCAGCCCCAGCGAGGCGGCCAGCCCCAGCGCGACCGCGCGCAACAGCGAGTGCAGGCCCTCGTTAACCTCGGCCACCGACATGCCGACGCTGACCACCCAGCGGGCGCCGGGGATGCGGGTATAGCCGGCGTAGGCCTCGGTGCCCTCGACGGTCAGCGTGCGGCCCACGCCCTGGCTGTCGCCGCGGTTGAGCAGCTCCTGCAGCGAGGGCGACGGGTAAAGGGCGGCGGAGTAGGGGACGCGCGCCACGCGGCGGCTGGTGTGATCGAACACCGAAGTCACGGAACCCGAAGGAATGTTCTGGCGGGTCAGCACTGAAAGAATCCGGGTGGTGGGCAGCACGGCCGAGAGCACGTACACCACCTGGCCGCCACGCAACACGGGCACCCGCACCGCGAACGAGGGCGAGTTGAACGGGGGCGACTCGATCACGTGGCTGACCACCGGCGACCCGGTTTCGATCGCCCGGATCAGGCTGTGGGGTTCGACGGACGCCGGATTCGCCGCGCCATAAGGTTCACTGGTGCGCAGCAGGATCCGCCCCTCCGCATCGGACAAGGCGACGTAGTACCAGCCGAGCTGCTCGGCGGTGCGCCGCGCGCTCATCTGGAAAGAACGCAGGTCCGCGCGCTCGAGCTCGTCGGAGGTGCTCAGTTGCTGCAGCAGCGTCGTCACCGAACTCAGCTCTGCATCCACGGCGGTGGCGAGCGCGCGCGACAGCTCCAGCACGGCGCCTTTCGCTTCGGCGCGCCGCTCCGCGATGAGGTGGTCGAGGCCCCATCCGAGCACGATCACGAGCGGCAGCAGTCCGCTGGCGGCGAGCAGCAACAGCCGCATGCGCAGTGGCCGCGCCCGTGCATGGACGCTGGGATCGGAGGGAACCATCGGGCAGGATGGTAGTGCTTGCCAATTGTTGAGCTGCGACACGACTGCCGCCAGCCTCGCCGTTGGCCCGGCAGTTAAGGCTTGACGAACTTCAAGACGAATTCGTCCTTCGGCATGGGCGGCTGGGGAGTGTTGCGGTCGCGCGGATCGGCCGGGTTGCGCAGGAAATTGCCTTGCGCCGCCACCCGGAACCCCGCCGCTTCGACTTCCCGCCTGACGAAGGCCTCCTCCACGCGATGAAGCGTGCCCGACTCGGCGATGCCCGTGCCGCTGCGCCCGGAGTGGTCGGCGATCACGTACATGCCGCCCGGCTTGAGCGCCTTGAAAATCGCCGCATTCATCTTCGCGCGATCGATTCCCATGTGCCCGAAGTCGTGGTAGTTGAACATCAAGGTCACCAGATCGAGCGCGCCGTGCGCGACCTCGGGCGGCGCCGGGTCCTCGAAGGGACGCGACACGACGACGATGTTCGACGTGGCCGGGTTGCGCGCGCGCTCGGCCAGGGTGGGCGCCGGTGGCGGCGCGTTCGCGGGCGCGGCGGCCGCCGCGGGGGCGCCTTCCGGTTGCGCAGGCGGGGCGCGGCCCTCGACCCGGGGCGCATTCTGGCCATACACCTTGCCCGTCGGCCCCACGGCCCGGGCGATCAGCTCCGTCGTGTAGCCGCGGGCCGCGCTCACGTCCATGGCCACCATCCCGGGACGCACACCGATGAAGGCGAGCATCTCGGCGGGCTTGCGGCGAATGTCGTTGATGCGGTCCGCCGCGTTGCGATCGGGGCTGGCGACGATGGCCCCGATGCGGTCCGTGCCAAGCGGCTGGGGCCCGGCGCATCCGCCCAGCAGAGCCGCGCCGATTGCCGCGTAAAGAAGGCCGGATTTCAGGAGTGACTTGCTCGGGGTGTGCATCGTGTTTGCCCTTCCTTGCGCGCGCCGCGGCAACGAAGCGGCGATCATAGGACGAACCTCGGCCGCCGTGTTCGTGGCGATCGGCCGCCCCGGCAAACCTCTTCATGCTGTGAAGCTTTTTGATCTCGGCAGTGGGCTGCTTGCTGAGGGTTTGTCCCATGTCGGGGCAAGCGGGAAACTCCGCATATTGGTTAACGGGCTTAACTATTTACCCGCACAAGGAGACATCCGCCATGAACAGGAAATTGCGCTGCGCGCTGGCTGCGGCCGCGGCACTGACGCTCTCGCTGACGGGCTGCGGCGGCGATGACGGCCCGCCCCAACTGGCTGCGGCAACACCGGCCGTGCGACAGGCATGCACCACGCTGGCGTCGGGCTTCACCTTTGCCTCCACCAGCATCACGGCTGCATCGGTCGTGCCGGCGGGCTCGGTCACCTTCGCCGGCCAACCCGTCGCCGAGCATTGCGTGGTGACCGGCGCGATGAACCAGCGCACCGGCGTGAACGGGTCGTACGCGATCGGCTTCGAGATGAGGCTGCCCACCGCGTGGAACGGCCGCTTTTACTACCAGGCCAACGGCGGCACCGATGGCAGCGTCCTTGCCGCGACCGGCACGCTGAGCAACGCCAGCGCGCTGAAGCAAGGCTTCGCCGTCATCAGTTCGGACGCCGGCCACACCGCCAGCCAGAACCCGAGCTTCGGCATCGATCCCCAGGCGCGGCTGGACTACGGCTACCAGGCGGTCGGCAAGCTCACGCCGATGGCCAAGGCGATGATCGCGACGGCGTATGGCAAGGGCCCGGACCGCTCGTACATCGGCGGCTGCTCGAACGGCGGGCGGCACACGATGGTTGCGGCGTCGCGCTATACCGACCAGTACGACGGCTACCTGGTGGGCGATCCTGGAACGGTGCTGCCGCACGCCGCGCTCGCCAATACCGCCGGCGCGCAGGCCTATGCCAAATTCGCAACCAATCCGGCCGACCTCTCGACCGGTTTCACCCAGGCCGAACGCCTGTTGGTTTCGAAGGCGGTGCTCGCGAAGTGCGACGCGCTCGATGGCGCCACCGACGGCTTGATCCAGGCGACCAAGGCCTGCCAGTCCGCGTTCGACCTCAACCGCGATGTGCCAACCTGCACCGGCGCGCGTGATGGCACCTGCCTGTCGGCGGCGCAGAAGACCGCCATCGCCGGCCTGTTCGCCGGCGCGAAGACGAGCAACGGAACGCTCATCTACTCGAGCTGGCCGTACGACTCGGGCTTCGCGACATCGGGCTGGGCGTTCTGGAAATTCACCGTGCCCCTGATCCTCGACTCCGGCGCGCTCGGCATGATCTGGCAGGTGCCGCCGGCCGATCCGGCGACCTTCAACGGAGCGAACTTCGCGTTGACCAGCAATATCGACACGCTCTACCAGGCGATCCACGCCACCAACGCGACCTACACCGAGGACTCGCTCTCGTTCATGTCGCCGCCGCACCTGGAGCAGGTGAACACGCTGCGCGAACGCGGCGCCAAGGTCATGATCTACCACGGCACCAGCGACCCGATCTTCTCGAGCGACCACAGCGTCTCCGTCTGGGAGCGCTGGAACCAGACATACGCCGGCGTTGCCTCGAACTTCGCGCGCCTGTTCCTCGTGCCCGGCATGAACCACTGCTCCGGCGGTCCGTCGACCGACCAGTTCGACATGCTGACCCCGCTCGTGAACTGGGTCGAACAGGGCCAGGCGCCCGACAGCGTGGTCGCGAGCGCCAGGGGGCCGGGCAATGCCGGCGGCGTGAACAGCGACGTGCCGGCGACGTGGTCGCCCACGCGCACGCGGCCGCTGTGCCCGTATCCGCAGACCGCCAGGTTGAAAACCGGAGCGACCGACCTCGAATCAGCCGCGAGCTTCAGCTGCGAGTGACGTGAACGCGGGCCGGCCGCTGCGGCGTTCGGGCCGCCGGCGTTTGCGGGGACAATAGGCCATGCCCTCGTCCCTGAAGCGCCGGCCCGACGTCACGCCCAGCGGCAACCTGGGCGAAACGCGCATCCACGACGTCATCGGCTACCAGGTGGCGCAGGCGGCCATCGCGACGCTCGGGATTTTCGATCGCGAAGTGGGCGGCGAGATGGACCTGCGGCCGGTGGAGTACACCGTGCTGGCGCTGATCGAAGACAACCCGGGCGTGACCGGCGCACGCCTGGCGCGGGCGCTGGCCGTCACCGCACCCAACATCGTGATGTGGTTGAGCCGATTGGAAAAGCGCGCCCTGGTGCGGCGCGAAACCGGCTCCACCGACCGGCGCACCCAGACGCTGCGCACCACGGCGGCCGGCAGCAAGCTGGCCGCGCGCGCGACTCAGCGCCTGGTGCAGCGCGAACGCGAGACCCTGCACCTGAGCGAGGCCGAGCGCGCGATGCTGATCGAGCTGCTGTCGAAAGTCGCGCGCGCACGCGAGCCGCGCTCAGCCTGACGCATCGCGCGGCCTTCCTTGGCGCGCCGCGGCGATGAAGCGGCGGTCATGGGACGATCAGCGGGTCCGCAGCTCCAGCAACATCTGGTCGGTCGCGTAATTGCAGTCCCTCGGTCCGCGCTGGCAGAACTGCGCGACGGCGTTCACGTCCACGGGCACGGACGCCAGCCCCGGCCGGTCCACCAGCAAGCCGCCGTCGGGCGTCGGCTGCACCCGGTAATCGGGATATTGCTCGGCGATGCGGGCGGCCAGGAGCTTCTGCCAGCTGGGGGGCGGCTCCGTGCAGGCCGCGGCCACCATCGATGCAGCGGCGGCCGCGGCGGCCAACGAGGCGCTGCGCGCTTGCAGCAGTTGCCCGAAGATGCGGCAGAGCCGGGCAGGGCGATTCATGCTTTCCGCGCGAACACCAGCAGCAGGTTGTTGGCCGGCATCGCATGTCGCTCGCGCAGGGCCAGGCCGGCGCGCCGCGCCTCGCGCTGCACGTCTTCCAGCCGGCGGATGCCCCACTCGGGATGGCGTGCGCGCAGGCTCTGGTCGAACGACAGGTTGCCTTGTGAAGTGGGCACGTCGTCTTCCAGGTAGGGGCCGTACGTGATCAGCACGCCGGCCGGGGCGAGGTGCCGCGCGGCGCCCTGCATCAGCGCGGCGCAGGTGGCCCACGGCGCGATGTGCAGCATGTTGGCGCAATAGATCGCATCGAACGGTTCGCCAAAGGCCGGGCCCTCCGCGGGCCACTGCGGCGCCAGCACGTCCAGCCGCACGGGTGGGCGCAAGTTGGCCAGGCCCGCTTGCGACGTCCAGCCCGCGATGCCCGCCACGGCGTTCGCATCCGCGTCGGTGGGCTGCCATGTCCATCCGGGCAGGGCGGCCGCGAACCAGGCCGCATGCTGGCCGGTGCCAGAAGCGATCTCCAGCGCGCTGCCTTGCGCCGGCAGCACGCGCCGCAGCACGTCCAGGATCGGGCGCTTGTTGCGCTCGGCGGCGGGGCTGTGGGGCAAGGTCGGCATGGGCGTCAAAAACGGTGTCGCGCGATTGTGCAGCCCGCCGGCTGTTGTTGCATGACGACACGCGGCCGCGGCAGGCGGCGGGCGAACAATTGGCAACGGCAATCTCCGGTGGGTCTGCGTACGATGAAGCTCAGCAGTTCGGGAGCAGCCATGTCTATCAAGCCGGGTCTTTGGGTGCTGGGTGCGCTTATCTGCCTCAGTGCCTCGTTGCCAGCCAGCGCGCAAGCCATCTACAAATGCGGGTCCAGGAAATCCCCGACGTACACCGAGCGCGCGTGTTCCGGGCGGATCTACCACGCCGGGAGCGCCGCGCTGCAGGTCCAGCGGGATGAGAAACAGGTGGATGCTCACCGGGCCGAACGCAACCGGGTCATGGCCCGGTCGCTGCGTCCCCGGACGGGCGAGAGCCCCGAGCAATTCGAAACGCGCCGCCGCAGGGCTCGCCTGATGGCGGAGGACCGGGACGAATGCGACCGGCTGGACGTGCGCATGCCGGTGGAGCAGGCCAGCATGATCAACCCCGATCCGGCCCAAGTGCAAAAGGCCGAAACTGCACTGGGCGAAAGCCGCAAACGGTTCAGCCAGCTGCATTGCTGAGGGAGGGCAGAATACGGGGCATGACCGAAGCCACCGAACGCCCCGCGCTGCCCGACCGCCTGTCCGTCGATCCGCGCAGTCCGCATCACGACGCGGCCGTCTGCGAGCACGAAATCGGCATCCGCTTGAACGGCAATGAGCGCCACGACGTGGAGGAGTATTGCCTGAGCGAAGGCTGGGTCAAGGTCCCCGCGGGCAAGACGCTCGACCGCCATGGCAAGCCGCTATTGATCACCTTGAAGGGCAAGGTCGAGGCGTTCTATCTCTAGGCTGTTCACCGCCGCTGAAATTCGAACACCGGCGACGAGGCCGTGAGCGCTGCCGTCAGGGGCGTCACTCCCCACACTTCATTCATCGCGCCGCCCAACGCCGCGACCAGGGTCTGCACGTCGGCCGCCGCGTTGGCGTGCACACCTTCCATCACGATCAGCACCGACGCGGTTTCATCGCGTATCGCCGACAGAGCGCTTTGCCGGTGGGTCCAGCGCCGCGCATGCGCCTGGCCCTGCGCGTCCGCGAAGGTCACCTCGCCCGGCTCGGGATGCTCGATCTCGCCGGAGAAGCTGAGATAGTTTTCGGTGCCGGTGGCGGGGCGCACCTGCAGCGGCCAGGCGATCTTCGCGACGTCCAGGGCCGCGACCGGAACCGCGAAGGCCAGCGAAGCCGCGTTGCACAGGTCGATGAGCGGGTGGATCGGCGGCAGCGCGCCTTCCTTCCTGAAGCGGCGCAAGAGCGATTCGGAGGCGCAGCGGTACTGGGTGGGCTTGAGCCCCATGCGCGAGAACACGCTGCGCCACGCCTTGATCTCGGGCAGCTCGCTTTCGGTGCCGGCCGCGTCCAGCCGCGCCTTGGCGATCGCGTTGAAGCGCGCAGCCGGCGCGGCGACCGAGACCTTCGTGTGAATGCCTTCGGCGAACAGCGTGCCCGCCGCCAGCTCGGGGAAGCGGCTCCAGATATCGGGGTGATGGCTGAATTGCATGTCGCGCAGTGTGCCACTTGCGCTTCAAGCCAGCCACCGGCGATGGAACCAGTATTTGGCCGCTTCGGTGCACAGCACGTAGGCGAGCACGATGCCCAGTGTCGTGGCCATCAGGGGCCAGGCGAGCGGCACCAGGTCGAACAGCGACGCAACGGGCGAAACGTACGGCAGTGCGCAGGCGAGCAGGGCCACCGCGATGGTGGCGCCCAGCAGCAAGGGACCGGGCGCGCTGCGCCAGCACGGGCGAGCGGTGCGCAACACCAGCACCACGGCGAGCTCGGTCAGCAGCGAGACCAGGAACCAGGTGGTGCGGAAGGTGGCCTCGTTCGCATCGAACACCCGCAGCAGCACCGCGAACGTCAGCAGGTCAAAGGCCGAGCTGATCAGCCCGAACACGATCATGAAGCGACGCACCTCGTGCACGTCCCAGCGCTGCGCCGTGTCGATGTGCTCGCGGTCCACGCGGTCCGTGGCCACCGACATCGAGGGCAGGTCGGACATGAAGTTGTTCAGCAGGATCTGCTTGGCCGCCAGCGGCAGGAACGGCAGCAGCGGCGTGGCCACCGCCATGCTCATCATGTTGCCGAAGTTGGCGCTGGTGGTGATCCTGATGTACTTGAGGGTGTTGGCGAAAGTGCCCCGGCCTTCCTCCACGCCCGCGCGCAGCACGTCCAGGTCGGGCTGCAGCAGCACGATGTCGGCGCTTTCGCGAGCCACGTCCACGGCGTCGTTGACCGAGATGCCGACGTCGGCCGCGTGCAGCGCCGGCGCGTCGTTGATGCCGTCGCCGAGGTAGCCCACCGCGTGCCCGCCGTGCTGCAGGGCGTGCACGATGCGCTCCTTCTGCTGTGGGTCCAGTTCCACGAACAGCTGGATGCGGCGAGCCTGCTCCCACAGCGCCTCGTCGTTCAGGCGCCCGATCTGCTCGCCGGTGAGCATCGCACCGGCGTCCAGCCCGACGGCCGTGGCCACATGGGCCGCGACCCAGCGGTTGTCGCCCGAGAGAATCTTGATGCCGATGCCCAGCGCCTGCAGCTCGCGCACGGTCTGCGCCGCCTGCGGCTTGGGCGGATCGAAGAAGAGCAGGAAGCCTTCGAGGCACAGGTCGCGCTCGTCTTCGTGCGTGTAGTCGGCGCGCGTGGGCAGCCGGCGCGTGGCCAGCGCCATCAGCCGGAAACCTTCCGTGCCCTGGCGCTCGGCCCAGGCCTGCAGCCGGCCCACGAGCGCCTCGTCCAGCGGCTGCTCGGCCCCGCCGATGCGCGCGCTGGCGCAGATCGCCAGCACGTTCGCGAAAGCGCCTTTGGTGACCATCAGGTGACGGTGCGCGCCCGCGCCATCCCTTTCGTCTTCCACGACGATGGTGAGGCGCTTGCGGATGAAGTCGTACGGGATCTCGTCCACCTTGCGCTGGCGCGGCTCGGCCAGGCCGGCCTTCCGGCAGGCGGCCACGATGGCGGCATCGAGCGGGTTCTCGATCCCCGTTTCGAGCGCGGCGTTCACGAACGCCAGCTCGCGCACCTGCGCGGACGCAGCGCCGCTCGGGTCCACCGCGCCGCTCAACTCCACCACCCCGGCGGTCAAGGTCCCGGTCTTGTCGGTGCAAAGCACGTCCATGCTGCCCAGGTTCTCGATCGCTTCCAGCCGCCGAACGATCACGCCCCGGGCGGCCATGGCGCGTGCGCCGTGCGAGAGCGTCACGCTCACGATCGCGGGCAGCAGTTCGGGCGACAGGCCCACCGCCAGCGCCACGGCGAAGAGCAACGACTCGGCTAACGGCCGGTGCAGCCACTGGTTGACCGCCAGCACGAATACCACCGTGAACAGCATGACGCGCAGCAACAGGTAGCCGAACTGCCTCAGCCCGATCGCGAAGGCGGTTTCGCTCTGGCGGTGATGCAGGCTCGCCGCCACGCTGCCCATGGCCGTGGCGCGGCCGGTGTGCACCACCAGCACACGCGACGTGCCGCTGCGCACGGAAGTGCCGAGAAACACGCAATTGCGCCGCTGCGCCAGCGACGCATCCGGCGGCGCGGTGCCCGGGCGCTTCTCGACGGGGAAGGGCTCGCCCGTCAGGCTGGCCTCGCTCACGAGGAAGTCGGTGGCGTGCAGCAGCAGCCCGTCGGCGGGCACCAGGTTGCCGGCGCTCAATTCGATCAGGTCGCCGGGGACCAGCCGGCTGGCCGGCAGTGTCGTCAGCGCGCCGCCTCGCCATACCTTCGCGTTCAGCGCCAGGTGGCTGCGCAGCGCCGCCATCGAAACGCTCGCGCGATATTCCTGCACGGTGGCCAGCACCGCGCTGCTCACGACGACGGCGACGATGATCGCGGCCTCGGTCCACTCCCGCATGCCCAGCGAGATCGCGGCGCCGAACACCAGGATCAGCACCAGCGGGCTGGCGAACTGGCGCAGCAACAGGCGCAGCGCCCCGGGCTCGTCGCGCTCTTCCAGCTGGTTCGCGCCGTGGCGCCGCAGCCGGCCCGCCGCTTGCCGCGGCGTGAGGCCGCCCTCGTGCACGTTGAGCTCGCGCATCAGTACTTCGGCGCTGCGGTTCCAGTAAGCGGACGTATCGGCAGCGGGGTGCCGTGGCTTGTCCGACACCGGAACGCCGGCGTGCAGATTGCTGCGCATATCGAAACTTAGGTTGCTTGTGCGCGCTTGTCCATGATCTGCGCCAAGCGGTGACGCGCTCGCATGGTCGAGCTGGCAAGGCAGAAGACGGCATGCGCCGCCTTGGCCGGTGCCGTGTTGACTTGCATCAAAGATAAACCGAAGGCTGCGCCCAAGATCAATGTGACCTCGGTCGTTTTCGATCAGGCAGCCGACATGCTCGATACCGCACCCCCCTCCGAAGAAGCGCTTTCCTTCAACCAGGCCAGCATGCGGGCGCTCCTCGAGCTTGCACCGGATGCCATTTTCGTGGCCGACATCGAGGGCCGATACACCTATGTCAACACGGCGGGACTGCGCATGCTCGGCTACGCGCGGCATGAAATCATCGGCCGGACCATCTTCGATTTCATTAGCCACGAAGACGCCGATCGCCTGCTGCGCTCCAAGGCCGCGATGCTTACCGGGCGAACGGATGCCGGCGAGTGGATGCTGCGACGCAAGGACGGCACCTGGGTCACGGTCGAAGTCAACGCGAACATCCTGGCCGACGGCCAGTGGCTGGGGTTCGCGCGCGACATCTCATCGCGCAAGGCGCAGCAGGCCGAGCGCGAGGCCCTCTTCGAGCAAGTCGAGCGCGACCGGCGCTGGCTGGACGCCGTGATGGACAAGATGCCGCTGGGCGCCATGCTGTTCGACGCCGATGGGAAAATCTTCTTCAACCAGCGCGCCGAACAACTCCTGGGCATGAAGCTCTCGGCCGGCGGCGGGGCCGAGCAATACGTGGGCCGGGTTTTCTACCCGGACGGACGGCCTGTTCCGCAAGCGGAGTTCCCGTCGACGCGCCTGCTTCGCGGTGAAACGGTGCTCGGCGCCGAATACACCATCCGGCGCCCGGATGGAACGGAGGTGACCGTTCTCGGCAGCGGCGGGCCGATCGTCGATGGCGACGGGCGCGTCCTGGGCGCGGTCGGCGTGTTCCAGGACATCAGCGAGCGCATGGGCCTGGAGCGGGCCGTACGCGAGAACGAGCGATTGCTCAAGGCGGTGTTCGATCTCCTGCCGGTGGGCGTGTGGATCGCGGACCGCTTCGGCCGCATCACCAGGAACAACCCCGCAGGGGAAAGCGTCTGGCGCGGCGCGCGCTACGTGCCCGTCGCGCAATTCGGCGAATACAAAGGCTGGTGGGTTGACAGCGGCAAGCCCATCGCCGCCGAGGAATGGGCGCTGGCGCGGGCGCTCACCCAAGGCGAGACATCGCTCGGCGAACTGGTTCGCATCCAGTGCTTCGACGGCTCGTTCAAGACCATCATCAATTCAGCCGCGCCCCTGCGCGACGAGGAGGGCGGCATCGCCGGCGCCATCGTGGTGAACGAGGACGTGACGGCGCTGCACCAGACGCAAGAGCAGTTGCGCGCCGCCGTGCGCGACCGCGAACACATCCTCGCGGTGGTGGCGCACGACCTGAGGAACCCGTTGAACGCGATCATGTTGCGGGCGGCCTTGGCCGAGCAGAAGGCGCGCAAGTTGCCGGGGGCGCAGGACCTTGGCAGCGGCGCCGCGGCCATCGGCGAAGTCGCGCGATCGATGTCCGGCCTGGTGGACGACCTGCTCGCCATCTCGGCGGCCCGTTCCGGGCGCTCGATGCTGAAATTCGTGCCGGTCCAGCCGGCCGTGGTGGTGTCCAAAGCGGCGGAGGCTGCCCAGCCGCTGCTCGCGCATGCGGGGCTGCAACTCGTGGTGGAGCCGATGGATGAACTGCCGTCGATCCACATCGACCTGGATCGCATCCTGCGCGTGTTCGCCAACCTGATCGATAACGCGATGAAGTTCACCGAACGCGCGGGGCGCATCGTGGTGCGGGCGCAATCGGAGCATGGCGTCGTGCAGTTCAGCGTCGCCAACAGCGGCCCGGCGCTGCGACCGGAGGAGATGGAGCGCCTGTTCCAGCCCTTCTGGCAGGCCGGGCACGAGGACCGCCGCGGGGCCGGGCTCGGGCTGTCGATCTGCCGCTCGATCATCGAGGCCCACGGCGGCAGCATCTGGTCCGAGCCGGCGGACGGGATGCGCGTGAAGATCTGCTTCGTGTTGCCTTGCGTCAAACCCGCGACGGCCGTCGCGGTGCGGGGCGACCCCGCTCCACGGCTGGGGCCGCATGGAGGCGGGTCTTAGGCCGGCAGCGGCACCTCCCGATTCCGCCGCGGCTCAGCTCGTGCGACGACGGGCTGCCGTACGCCGCGCGCACATCGTTGACGCAGATCAAGGGCGGGAAACGAAGGGTGAGTAGCCTTCCTTCAAGGTGCGCGCCGATCGCCAGCGAACCCCAAAGTGGCGACCGATGCCTTCATGAGCGGGAGTGCGCGCAGATCCGTTCCACAGGTGGTAGAGGAGAGGTCATGCATAGGCAAGCTGGTTCCGTCCCTGCATGGGCGTTGGTGCCTGCAATCGTGTTGTTCGCCGCGTTATCGGCGTTCAGTGGACCTGCCGCTGCCCAGCGCAAGGACCGCGCGGGCAAGGAAGTGGTGGATGCCGTTTGCGCCGCGTGCCACGCATCGGGCAAGGAAGGCGCGCCCCGGATCGGTGATGCCGCCGCCTGGTCCGGCCGTGCCGCGCAGGGCCTCACGGCGCTGACCGCCCACGCCATCACGGGCATCCGCAAGATGCCGGCCCATGGCGGCAGCCCGGGCGTGAGCGACGTCGAACTGCAGCGCGCCATCGTGTACATGGTCAACAACTCCGGCGGCAACTGGGTGGAACCGCTGGGCCCGGCTCCGGCTGCCGCGCGCACCAGCGAGACGATCGTGCAGGCCCAATGCGCCAGGTGCCACCAGACGGGCAAGGACGGCGCGCCGAAGATCGGCGACCGCACCGCGTGGACGGCGCGCATGTCGAAGGGCCTGGACCACCTGGTCGCCTCCGCCGTCCACGGCCATGGGCCGATGCCCTCGCGCGGCGCGATGCCCGACTTGAGCCGGGAGGAAATCCGCGGCGCCATCCTCTACATGTTCAACCATGGCTTGCCGCCGGTCCAACCCCCGCCGCCGGCTGCGGCGGCCGATCCGCATCACAAATTGGTGTCCGGGATGGACATCTACCTGGGGATGATCGGGGCCGAAGCGATGCGGGCGTCGCAGGCCGACGCGCAGAAGAGGATGGACATCCCGTCGGGCAAGGGCTATTACCACCTCAACATCTCGCTGGCGGACAACAAGTCGCACCTGCCGGTGAGCGACGCGCAGGTGACCATGCAGGTCTCCGACGGCATGACGGTCCAGACCAAGGCCCTTGGCCCGGTGGCGGCCAACAATGCCGTGAGCTACGGCAACTTCTTCCAGTTCTCCAGCGGCAACGCCTACAACATCACGACCGAAATCAAGCGCCCCGGCCAGGCGAGCCCGGTCGTGGCGAATTTCGAGTTCAGGGCGCCGTAAGCGGCGACGGCGATGTGGTGGGGTGATCACATGGGGAGTTGGGGCTGGGGCGGCGGCTGGGGCGGCGGGGGCTGGTTCTGGGCGATGCACCTGCTCTGGTGGGTGCTCGCGGTGGTGCTCGTCGTCCTGATCTTCCGTTTCGTGTCCGGCGGCATGCGCGACCGCAATCGCGGGGGCGGGGACACCGCGCTCACCATCCTGCGCGAGCGCTTTGCGCGCGGCGAAATCGACCAGCGCGAATTCGACGAGCGCAAGGCGATCCTCAAGAAGTAGCCGCGCGTCCGCTGCGGCCAGGGGCGGGCCCGCCGCCTGCCTGGCGCGGGCTACTGGTTGATCAATATCTGCAGGATGATGCCGGTCGCGATGGCGACCAGCACGTAATCGGCGCCGACCTGCACCCATTGGTAGCCACGCGGCGGCGCGTGCAGCCGATGGGCGCGCCAGTCGGTCACCACGTACTGCCTGCCGCGATATTCCGGAGGAACGTGGCCGCCGCGACGCCATTCGGGACCGCGCGCGCCGTAGTAGTACCGCTCGGCACGGCCGTCCCGACGCTCATCGCCGCGGTGCTCGCCGCGGTCGCCCCGGGCACCGGGGCCGCCGCGATCGTAGTCGCCGGGCTGCGGGCGGCGGCGTTCACCGCCGCGCCGGTCCCCGTCACGCTGCTGGGCGCCCTGGCGAT
>JAGRPN010000295.1 GCA_019449555.1 Ramlibacter sp. | reverse complement strand
GGTCCTTCAGCCTCGCGCTGATGTAGTTGGCGCTGAGGATGGCGATCTCGGTCGCGTGCGTCAGGCCGGCCGCGCCCATCATGCGGCAGTACATCCAGCTGATCGGCAGCACGGCGGCGTTGCCGAGCGGCGCCGCGGACACCGCGCCGACGTGGAAGGATTGCCGCTGCGCCCGTTCCACCGTTTCGACCGGTTCGGCCCGGACGGTTTGCGCCGCCTCGAATGCGGCGTGTCCCGGCAGGAACGGCACCAGGTCCTCGACCACGCACACCGGGCCCACGCCCGGGCCGCCGCCACCGTGCGGGATGCAGAAAGTCTTGTGCAGGTTCAGGTGGCTCACGTCGCCGCCGAATTCGCCCGGCGCCGCCACACCGACCAGTGCATTCATGTTCGCGCCGTCGACATACACCCGCCCGCCGTACCGGTGCACCAATGCGCACAGCTCCTTGACCTGCACCTCGAACACGCCATGCGTGCTGGGGTACGTGATCATGGCGGCTGCGAGGTTGGCGCCATGCTGCTCGCACTTGGCCTGCAGGTCGGCCAGGTCGACATTGCCGTTGTCGTCGCAGGCGACCACGACCACCTGCATGCCGGCCATGTGCGCGCTCGCCGGATTCGTGCCGTGCGCCGAGGACGGGATCAGGCACACGTTGCGGTGGCCCTGCCCCTTGCTCTCGTGAAACGCGCGGATCGCGAGCAGCCCGGAATACTCGCCCTGCGAGCCCGCGTTCGGCTGCAGGCTGATGCCCGCGTAGCCGGTGGCTTCGCACAGCCACGCGCGCAGCTGCTCGTCGAGTTCGGCGTAGCCCTGCAGCTGGTCGCGCGGCGCGAACGGATGCACGTCGGCGAATTCCGGCCAGGTGATCGGGATCATCTCGCTGGTCGCATTGAGCTTCATGGTGCAACTGCCCAGCGGAATCATGCTGCGGTCCAGCGCGAGGTCCTTGTCGGCCAGCGCCCTGAGGTAGCGCAGCATGCCGGTCTCGGAATGGTGCGTGTTGAACACCGGGTGCGTGAGGAACTCGCTGGTGCGGCGCAGCTCGGTGGGAATCAGCGGCTCGATCCCGCGCTCGAATTTCGCGAGATCGGGCAGCGCCTGCCCGGGCTTCGCGAAAAAGGACCAGAGCAGGCGGATGTCTTCGCGCGTCGTCGTTTCGTCCAGCGAGATGCCCAGGCAGCGCGGCAGGCCCATGCGCAGGTTCGCGCGCGCGCTATGCGCGCGGCCGGCGATCAGCTCGCCGGCATCACCGGTCTGCACGGTCACCGTGTCGAACGCGGTCGGCGCCGTGAGCGCGTAGCCCATCTCCCGCAGCCCTTTCGCGAGGACCGCCGTGTACGCGGCCACCCGCCCGGCGATGCGCTTGAGGCCCTGCGGCCCGTGATAGACCGCGTACATGCTGGCGACCACGGCAGGCAGCACCTGCGCCGTGCAGATGTTCGAGGTGGCTTTTTCGCGCCGGATGTGCTGTTCGCGGGTTTGCAGCGCGAGCCGGTACGCCGGGCGGCCGTGCGTGTCGATGCTGGCGCCGACCAGCCGGCCCGGCAGCGAACGCTTGAACTCGTCGCGGCATGCGAGGTAAGCCGCGTGCGGGCCGCCCGCGCCCATGGGCATGCCGAAGCGCTGCGTCGTGCCCAGGGCGATATCGGCGTCCCACTCGCCGGGCGGCACGAGCAGCGTCAACGCCAGCAGATCGGCCGCGACGCAGAAGGCCGCCTGTTTCGCGTGCGCCTGGCCGACCAGCGCGCGCAGGTCATGGATGGCGCCGCCGGTGGCCGGGTACTGCGCCAGCACGGCGAAATAATCGTGCTGCGCCATCAGCTGAGCCGGCGCGCCGACGCGCACTTCGATGCCCAGCGGCTTCGCGCGCGTCTGGATCACCTCGATCGTCTGCGGGTGGCAGTCGGCGGCGACGATGAACACGTTGCTCTTGCTCTTGACGCTGCGCTTGGCCAGGGTCATCGCTTCGGCCGCGGCAGTCGCCTCGTCGAGCATCGAAGCGTTCGCGATGGCCATAGCGGTGAGGTCGCACACCATCGTCTGGAAATTCACCAGCGCTTCCAGCCGGCCCTGGCTGATCTCGGCCTGGTAGGGGGTGTAAGCGGTGTACCAGGCGGGGTTCTCGAGCACGTTGCGCAGGATGACGCCCGGCGTGTGGGTGCCGTGGTACCCCTGGCCGATGAAGCTCTTGAACACCTGGTTGCGCGCGGCGATCGCCTTGAGTTCGGCCAGGGCGGCGGCTTCCGTCGCGGCCGGCGGAAGCTTCATCGGCGCGCGACGCACGATCGCGCGCGGCACGATGCTCTCGATGAGCGCCTGCCGCGACGATTCGCCGATCGCGGCCAGCATGTGGCGCTCGTCGGCGGGGCCGACGCCGATGTGGCGGGCGATGAATTCGAAGGGGTTCTCGAGCTCGCCGAGCGGGCGGGCGGATTGCATCAACATGAAGCTGTCTTTCATTAACCGTTTGCCCTGAGCCTGTCGAAGGGCACCGACTGTCCTGAGCCTCTCGAAGGGCCGGACTCGCGCCGCGATCCATGGTTTGCGGGCCATCCCGCAACGACGCGACAGGTCAGGCGTTCTTGACCAGCCGCGCGTACTCCGGCTCATCCATCAGCACGTCGAACTCGGCCATGTCCTTGATGAGGATCTTGAAGAACCAGCCGTTGCCCATCGGGTCGCGGTTGGCGAGCGACGGGTCCGCCCGCAACTCCTCGTTCACCTCGATCACCTCGCCGGAAACCGGCATGTACACGTCCGCCGCCGCCTTCACCGATTCGACCACGCCCGCCACCTCGCCCTTGGCGTAGGAGCGGCCCACCTCCGGCAGGTCCACGAAGACCACGTCGCCCAACGCGTCCTGCGCGTGCAGGGTGATGCCGACGACGGCGGCTTCGTGGTCCTCGAGCTGGATCCACTCGTGCTCTTCGGTGTATTTCACGGTCATGCGTTTCTCCTTCGATAGGCGTTGCGGTCAACCACGGTAATAGCGATTCGGGACGAACGGCATCGACGTGACTTCCATGGGCACGGACTTGCCGCGCACGATGGCGTTCACGGGCGTGCCGGGAGAGGCAAAGCGCGATTGCACATAGCCCATCGCCACCGGCTGGTCGATGGTGGGGCCGAGCAGGCCGCTGGTGACTTCGCCGATGCGCTGGCCTTGCGGGTCCTGCAATTCGGTGTGTTCGCGCACGGGGATGCGCTCCAGGGCGAGCAGCCCGACGCGTTTGCGCTCCACAGCCACCGTGCCCTGCAACTGCCCCAGCACCCTGGGCGCACCGGGAAAGCCGCCTTCGCGAGCGCCGCCGCTGCGCCGGACCTTCTGGATCGCCCAGGTCAGCGCCGCTTCGACCGGCGTGGTCGTGGTGTCGATGTCGTTGCCGTAGAGGCACAAGCCGGCTTCGAGCCGCAGCGAGTTGCGCGCGCCCAGACCGATGGGCTTGACCTCGGGCTGCGCGAGCAGCGCGCGCGCCAGCGCGTCCGCCTGCGATTCGTGCACTGAAATCTCGAATCCATCCTCGCCCGTGTAGCCGCTGCGCGTGACAAACAGGTCGCCCCCGCGCCAATCGAACTGGCGGCCGGTCATGAACACGAGCTGTTCCGATCCGGGCACCAGGCGTGCCATCGCATCCACGGCTGCCGGACCCTGCAACGCGAGCAGCGCCCGTTCCGGCAGGGGGATGACATCGCAGCGTGAACCGATGTGCTGCTCGATGTGGGCGATATCGCCCGCCTTGCACGCGCCGTTGACGATCACGAACAGGTCGCTGCCGCGGTTCACGAACATCAGGTCGTCGATGATCGTGCCCTCGTGGGTCAGCAGCAGGCCATACCGCTGCTTGCCCACCGGCAGGTCGATCACGTCCATGGGTATCAGCGTCTCGAAGGCATTGGCCGCCGCGGGTCCGGCCAGGCGCAGCTGGCCCATGTGCGACACGTCGAACAGGCCCGCCGAGGCGCGGGTCTGGCGATGCTCGGCCATAAGCCCTTCGGGATACTGGACCGGCATCGAATAGCCGGCGAAAGGCACCATGCGGGCACCCAGTTCCAGGTGCAGCCCGTGCAGCGGGGTGTGGAGAAGATGTTGTTCTTGCGGGGCGGACAAGTGGCTCTCCAGGGGCGGCAAGGCCCGCCTGAACGGGCCGGGAACCATGGTACACACCATGGGCGGCCCCTGCTGTCCGCTTTACCTGAGAGATTCACCCCGTTACGGGGTTTGCTCCTTCGGTGGGCCGCGTCCGCTTCGCGCGCGCGGCCTCTCTCCAGCAAGGTAGCGCCCCACGATCGGGGCGCGTCGTCAGTCCTTGTTGCCTGAGCGTTCGGGGGTGCCCTGCGCCTTCGGCGGTTCCACGGGGGAACTCTCTCCTGACGGCGGAATTGTACCTTGCGCCTCGCGCGCCGGCGCGGCGCTCTGGTTCATTTGGCGTAGGCCAAGTCGCGCAACGTCAACGACAAAGACGGCACGTAAGTGACGACCATCAGGCACGCCAGCACCACCAGCACGAACGGGATCAGTTGCTTGATGATGCGATCCAGCGAGATGCGCGCGACGGTGCACGCCGCGAACAGGTTCACCCCGAACGGCGGCGTGATCATTCCGAGCGCGAGGTTCACCACCATCACCAGCCCGAAGTGCACCGGGTCGATGCCGAAATGCTGGGCAACCGGCGCGAGGATGGGGGCCAGCACAATGATCGCCGCGCTGGTCTCGATGAACATGCCGATCACGAAGAGCGCCGCGTTGACGCCGAGCAGGAAATACGCGGGGCTGCGCAGCACGGCCTCGAGCCAGTGGCCGATCGCTTCGGGCACGCCGGCGCGCGTGATCAGGAACGCGAAAAGGCCGGCATTCGCGATGATGAACATGATCACCGCCGACGAAATCACCGACTTGCGCACGATGACGTAAAGATTCCACAAGCTGATTTCCCGGTAGATGAACACGCCGACCACCAGCGCATAGAACACCGCCACGGCGGATGCCTCCGTGGGTGTGAAGATGCCGCCATAGATGCCGCCGAGGATGATCACCGGCATGGCCAGCGCCCAGCCGGCCTGCAGCGTCGCCTTGCCGAAAGGCAGCCGGCCGTCGCCGTCGTTCTTGCCCCAGCCCTTCCATTTGCAATACAGGTAGGCGAACAGCATCAGCGCGCCGCCGATCAGGATGCCGGGCCCGAAGCCGGCGATGAACATCTCGCCGATCGACACTTCGGCGCTCACGCCGTACAGGATCATGGGGATCGACGGCGGAATGATCACGCCCAGCTCCGCGCTGGTGGCCTGCAGCGCGGCCGCGTACGTCACCGGGTAGCCATGCTTGATCAGCGCGGGAATCAGGATCGCGCCGATCGCGAACGTGGTCGCGACCGACGAGCCCGAAACGGCCGCGAAGATCATGCAAGTCAGCACGCAGGTCATCGGCAGGCCGCCCTGCACGCCGCCCACGATGCTCTTGGCGAATTCCACGAGGCGGCGCGAGATGCCGCCGGTTTCCATCAGGTTGCCCGCCAGGATGAAGAAGGGGATCGCCGCCAGCGGGAACTTGTTGATCGAGTTGAACATCTCCTTGACGGAGATCAACATGTTGGCGTTCGAGGCCTGGATGCCCAGGATCGCCGCCAGGCCAATCGAGACGGCGACCGAGATGGTGAGCGCGAAGCACAGCACCATCGTGCTGATCATCACCGCTGTCATTGCGCCGTCTCCAGTTCCATGCGCACCGGGTTCAGCAGGTTGCCGATGATGCCGATCACGCAGAACAGGCCGCCCACGGGCATGGCCAGGTAAGCCCAGAACATCGAGATGCTTTCGAGGCCGGCCATGGACTGCACGCTGCCCCGTTTTGCGTAATCCCAGCCCCACCAGATGATGATGGCGATCAGTGCCAACGCGGCGAGCGCCACCACCCAGTCGAGGACACGCTTGTACCTCGGCGGGCTCCAGCGATAGAGGACATCGACGCTCACCATCGCGCCTTGCCGGAACGCCGCGGGGATGCCCAGGAACACCATCCAGATCAGGCTGAAGCGGATCAGGATCTCCGACCATTCGGCCGGCTGCTCGAGCACGAAGCGGGTGATGATCTGGAACACGCCCAATGTGGCGGCGATCACCATCATGATGCACGCGACGGCCATCGCGAAGCCGGTGGTCCAGCGCTCGAATCTGAGGAAGCCCTGTTTCATTTTTCACTCAGCCCCGCGGGGGGGCGAAAAGCCAAACAGAAGCGCCCGCAAGCCGAACGACTCGCGGGCGCTTCTCGCTATCGCGCGATAGCGATCATTTGTAGTTGCGGATCTTCTCGAGATTCGCCTTGCCGAACTGCTTCTCGAACTCGGCGTTCACCGGGGCGAGTGCGGCGACGAACTTTGCCTTGTCGATATTGTCGATCACGGTCATGCCCTTGGCGCGCAGGTCGGCCACGCCCTTGGCATCGTCCTCGTCCACGCGGGCGCGGTTCGCCTTGGTGCCTTCCTTCGCGGCCGCCACGAATGCCTGCTTGTCGGCCGGGCTGAGCTTGTCGAACGCCGCCTTGTTCATCAGGAACAGGCAGGGCGAGTAGACGTGCCCGGTGAGCGTGAGGTGCTTTTGCACCTGGTCCAGCTTGGCCGAGATGATCACCGACAGGGGGTTCTCCTGGCCGTCCACCGTGCCTTGCTGCAGTGCCGTGAACACTTCGGTGAAAGCCATCGGCGTGGGAACGATGCCGAAACCCTTGTAGGCGGCGATGTGCACCGGGTTCTCCATGGTGCGCATCTTCAGGCCCTTGAGGTCCTCTGGCACCTTCACGTCACGCTTGCTGTTGGTCATGTGGCGGAAGCCGTTCTCGGCCCAGGCGAGCGCCTTGATGCCCTTGGAGTCGAACTTCGTCAGCATTTCCTGGCCGATCGGGCCGTCCAGCACGGCGCGGGCGTGCGCCTTGTCGCGAAACAGGAACGGCACGTCGAGGATCTTCGTTTCGGGCACGAAGTTCGGCACCGGGCCGGTGGACGTGAAGGTCAGTTCCTGCGTGCCCAGCTGCACGGCCTCGATCGACTCGCGCTCGGCGCCCAGGGAGCCCTGGTAGAACGTCTGGATCTTGTAGCGGCCGTTGGTGCGCTTCTCGACTTCCTTGGCGAATACGTCGATCGCCACGCCCTGATGGGAATTCTGGGCCGTCGAGATGTTGATCTTCATGGTGGTCTGCGCCGCGGCGCCGGCCACGAAGCCGAAGGCGAGGGTGAGGCCGACGACCAAATGCGATAGTTTCACTGTCAGTCTCCGTTCAAAGATGAGGTGCCGGGATTCTGCCAGAACTTTGAAAGTCGTCATACAACTTTCATCCTAGGCAACCCCGCGGTCGGAATACCTTTCACATGCTCCCGTAGTTCGGGCCGCCGCCGCCTTCGGGGGTGACCCAGACGATGTTCTGCGTCGGGTCCTTGATGTCGCAGGTCTTGCAGTGCACGCAGTTCGATGCGTTGATCTGCAGGCGGTCGCTGCCGTCTTCGCCCTTGACGAATTCGTACACGCCCGCGGGGCAGTAGCGCCCCTCCGGCCCGGCGTACTGCGCCAGGTTGACCTGCACCGGAACCGAGGCGTCCTTGAGGGTCAGGTGCGGCGGCTGGTCTTCGGAATGGTTGGTATTGGAGACGAATACGGAGGAGAGCCGGTCGAACGTCAGCTTGCCGTCCGGCTTCGGATAAACGATCGGCTTGCATTTGGCGGCCGGCTTCAGGTAGGCGTGGTCCGGCTTGTCGCGATGCACGGTCCAGGGCATGCGGCCGCGCAGCACGAACTGCTCGAAGCCGTTCATCAGCGTGGCCGGCATCAGTCCCCACTTGAACCAGGACTTGAAGTTGCGCGCCTTGTTCAATTCTTCGTACAGCCAGGAATGCTGGAAGGCTTCCGGGTAAGCGTCCAGCACGTCGTGCTGGCGGCCGTGCTTGATCGCGTCATAGGCCGCGTCGGCGGCCAGCATGCCGGTCTTGATGGCGGCATGGCTGCCCTTGATGCGCGAGGCGTTGAGGAAGCCGGCCTCGCAGCCCACCAGCGCACCGCCCGGGAACGCCGTCCTGGGCAGGCTGAGCAGCCCGCCCGCCGTGATGGCGCGCGCGCCGTACGACACGCGCTTGCCGGGCTTGATGCCCTTGCTCTCGTCGCCCTCGAGGTACCAGCGGACGTTGGGGTGCGTCTTCCAGCGCTGGAACTCTTCGAAGGGGCTCAGGTAGGGATTGGAATAGTTCAGGCCGGTAATAAAGCCCAGCGCCACCTGGTTGTCTTCCATGTGGTACATGAAAGAGCCGCCATACGTGTCGTTGTCCAGCGGCCAGCCCGCCGTGTGCATGACGAAGCCCGGCTGGTGGCGCTTGGGGTCCACTTCCCACAGCTCCTTGATGCCGAGGGCGTAGCCCTGCGGGTCCTTGCCCTCGTCGAGCTTGAAGCGCGAAATCAGCTGCCGGCCCAGGTGGCCGCGCGAGCCTTCGGCGAAGATCGTGTACTTGGCATGCAACTCCATGCCCAGCTGGAAGTTCTCGGTCGGCTCGCCGTTCTTGCCGATGCCCATGTTGCCGGTGGCCACGCCCTTGACCGAGCCGT
>JAGRPN010000294.1 GCA_019449555.1 Ramlibacter sp. | reverse complement strand
TCCCCTCGTGGATGCGGGCAGCTCAGACGGCGACGAACGACTTGTCCTTGAGCGATGCGGCGAATCCGTCGATCGCCTCGTGCACCCTGGACCAGTGCTTGAGCGCCTTCATGTTGCCCAGCCAGCGCTGGATGTTCGGATACGGGGCGTAGTTGCAGCCGACCACGCCCCCCAGCGCGACCATCTCGGCGCCCATGTAGTCGGCCAGCGTGATCTGCTCGCCGCAGAGGAATTTCCTGTCCGGGCCGATCAATTTCTCGTCGAGGATCTTCAGCCACGCCTGCGTCCTTTGCTTGCCCCACTCGAGTGTGCCGGCCTGCACGGCATCGCTCGGCCGCTTGTGATGCGGGAACGTCTGCGGGTAGACCACGCCGTACGCGAAATCCTTGTACATGTTGGAGTTGAACCAGTCCATCATTTCATGCACGCGCGCCCGCTGCTTCAGGTCCTTCGGATAGGCGGGCGAATCGGTCTTGTCGGCCAGGTACTTGATGATCGCCGAGGATTCGGTCAACCGGAAGTCGCCGTCCTCGAGCACCGGCACCAGGCAGTTGGGATTGATGCCGGCGAATTCCGGCTTCAGGTGCTCGCCGGTGAACAGGTCCACGATCTGGTAATCCAGGTCGATGCCCTGGTCCACGGCGAACATCTGGACAATGCGGCTGGTGGTGGACGCGGGATGGTAGTAGAGCTTCATGGCATGTCTCCTTGGGGGGTGGCGCGAAGAGCGCGAGTCTAGATCGCTTTCGCCCGGCGCGCACCCGGCCCAGCCCCTAGAATGGCCCGCAGTCACCCCACGTGCAAAGGAGCGCCCATGATCGTCGAGAGAATCTGGACCGGCAACGCGCTGCGCAATTTCAACTACCTGGTCGCCTGCCCCGAAACCGGGGAAGCACTCGCGATCGATCCGCTGGACCACGAGAAGACGCTGGCCACCGCGCGCGTGAAGGGCTGGCAGATCACGCAGATCCTGAACACCCATGAGCACCACGACCACATCGGCGGCAACGCGGCCGTGGTGGCGGCCACCGGCGCCAAGGTGATCGCGCACCATCGGGCCGCGCGGCTGATCCCCGGCGTGGACCGGGGCGTGCAGGCGGGCGACGTGATCAAGGTGGGCAAAACGGTCGAGCTGGAATGCATGGACACGCCGGGCCACACGATGTGCCACATCTGCCTGCGCTCCCACACCGACGAGCCGGCGCTGTTCTCCGGCGACACGCTGTTCAACGCGGGCGCCGGCAATGTGCATAACGGCGGCAACGTGGACGCGCTCTTCGCCACGTTCGTCGACCAGCTCGCGAAGCTGCCCGACAACACGCGCGTGTATCCCGGCCACGACTACATCGAGAACAACCTGCGCTTCACGCTGGCACGCGAACCGGGCAACGCCGACGCGAAGGCGATGCTGCCGCAAGTGGCCGGCCACGATCCCGCCACCTCGGCAGTGACCACGCTCGCCGACGAGAAGCGGATCAACACCTTCATGCGACTCGACAGCCGCGGCGTCATCGACGGCTTGCGCGGGGATTTTCCCGAGTTGCCGCCGCAGCCCGACGCCAAGACGGTGTTCACCAGGTTGCGCGCGCTGCGCAACAAGTGGTGAGGCGCGCCCCTGCGCATCAACGCGGCGCGCGGCTGTGGACGCACTTCGCGCCATGCTTTGCAGATCGTGACGTTTGCGCCCCGGCATTGCGTCCCACAATCGCGCTCACATTGCTGAGCTTGAGGTGGAGACAATGATTTCGAACAACAGGCTGGCGGGACTCGTGCGCATCTCTTGCGCTGTCGCGATGCTGTCGGCGCTGGGCGGCATGGCCGGGTGCAGCGGCAACAGTGTCGGCCCGGAGCCGCCATGGAACCTGTCCGCGGATGAGGGGCCGACCGAGGCCGCGCCAACGAAGCTGCACGAAGGTCACTGAGCGTCGCTGCGCGCCTGCAGCCGAGCAACGATGTCTTACACGTCGTGTTGCGCGTCCCGCACGTTCTGCCTCGGGAACCGGCACTAGTATTGGCATTCCTGCTGCTCGAGGGACTGCGATGAAACAGAGTGTCTTCGTCACGCGCGGGCTGATCGCGCTGTTTGCCGCCGGGATGCTGGCCCAGGCTTCGGTGGCTCGTGCCGACATGATCGGGCCGGAAGCGGCCGTGCCGGCGCCCAGCCAGGCCGAACAGGACCGCGCGAAGGTGCAGGCGTTCCTGGACCGCGCCAACGTCAAGGAACGCATGCAGGCGATGGGCGTGAGCGGCATCGTCGCGGGCGACCGCGTCGGCTCGCTGACCGAGGAAGAAGTACACGCGCTCGCGCAGCGCATCGACACGTTGCCGGCCGGCGGCGCCCTGAGCAACAGCGACCTGATCCTGATCGTGCTGATCGCGATCCTGGTAGCGCTGGTGATCTGATTCCGCGCGCGCCGAGGGCCTGTTAACGGTCCCTAGAAGCTCAGGCCGAGCCATTGCTGCACCTGCTGGTGCAGGTCGCCCTGGAAATCGGCCGGAGTGCCTTCGGCCGTGATCCTGCCGAGGCTCAGCACGCAGATCCGGTCGGACATCCGCACGACGCGGCGCACGTTGTGGTCGATCAGCAGGATGCCCATGCGGGCCTGCGCGAACTTCTCGATCCAGACGAACACCTCTTCCGAGATCTTGGGCGACAAGCCGATGCTCGGTTCGTCGATCAGGCACAACCTGGGTTGCTGCAGCCAGGCCTTGGCGAACTCGACCTGCTTTTGCTGGCCGCCCGACAGGCTGCCGGCCGGCTGCATGCGCTTTTCGTGCAGCGCCGGGAACAGCTCGAACACTTCCTGCAGGCGCGGGCGCATCTGCTGCGCGAACCGTCGGGGCCGGCCGAGCAGCGGCAGCAACAGGTTGTCCTGCACCGAAAGGTACGGAAACAGGCTTGACTCCTGGGGGATGCAGCAGATCCCGAGGTCGATCAGGCGGTGCGGCTCGATGCCGGAAATATCACGGCCCTCGTAGGCGATGCGGCCCGACTTGGGCGGCAGGAAGCCGCAGATCGTCTTGATCACGGTGGACTTGCCCGCGCCGTTCAGGCCAATGAGGCCCGTGATCCGGCCCGCGTCCACGCGCAGGTCGATATCGCGCAGCACGTCGATGTCCTGCGCGTAGCCGGCGGTGACGCCGTGCACCTGCAACAAGGCCTGGGGCGGTTGCGCGCTCACTTCGGGTGGACCTCCAGGCTGGACGGAGGCTCGTGGCCGGGGCCCGTGTCGCTGTTGCCGAGGTAGGCTTCGATCACGTCGTGGCTTTGCAGCACCGAATGGATGTCGCCGGCGGCGATCACCCGGCCCGCGTTCATGCACACCGCGCGCTGGCACAGGTCCACGATGATGGGCATGTCGTGGCTGACGAGCAGGAACGTGTGGCCTTGCGCATGCCGCGAGCGGATGAAATTGGCCATCACCTCGCGCATCACGGGATGGACGGCGGCAAACGGCTCGTCCAGCATCGCGACGAGCGGCGGCTCGATGAAGCACATGCCGAACTCCAGCAATTTGCGCTGCCCGCCCGACAACTGGCCCGCATCGAGGTACTGCACCGGACCGAGCGTGAGCTCCTCGACCAGCGCCTGCGCTCGCTTGCCGGCCTCGCTTTCCGCCAGGCCGCGCGCCATGCCGGCCGTGAGCAGGTTGTCGAAGGCCGACATGCGCGCGAAGACCCGCGTCATCTGGAACATGCGCAACACGCCGCGCTGGGCCAGCCGGTCGGGCGGCATGCCGGTGATGTCCTCGCCGCGCATGCGCACGTGCCCCGCATGCGGCGGCAGGAATCCGGAGAGCAGGTTCAGCACCGTGGTCTTGCCCGAACCGTTCGGGCCGATCAGGCCCAGGATCTCGCCCTCGCGCAAGTCGAAGCTCACGTTGTCGACGGCTGCCACGCCACCGAAATGCACGAACAGTCCCTGGATGTCCAGCAGGCTCATGGCTTGCGCCCCTGCAGGCGCGCCGTCAGCAGGCCCCAGAGCCCGCCGGGAATGTAGCGGGCGAACAGGATCACCAGCGAGGCGAAGACGATCAGCTGGATGTCGCCGAAACCGCGCAGCCACTCCGAGCCGAGGTAGATCAGCACGCCGCCCAGGATGGCTCCGCTCAGCGAGCCGATGCCGCCGATCACCACCATCGACAGGATCAGCCCGGTCTGCTGCAGCAGGCCCAGTTCGGGGCTGACCAACTGGCTGAACGTGCCGTACAGCGAACCGGCCAGGCCGCAGATCGCGCACGAGACGCAGAACACGATCATCTTGGTGCGCACCACGTCGATGCCGCGGCTCTGGGCGCCCACCGGATCGTCGCGCACCGCCATCATGAAGCGCCCCAGCCGGCCCTTGAGCATCCAGTAGCTGCAAGCCAGCACGGCCAGCAGCGCGAACAGGAAAATATAGTAGTAGCCGAGCCGGCTGCCGGTCAGCGTGGCCACGTGCATGCCCTGGTCGCCGCGCGTGAATTCGTGGGAATTGCCAATGGCCACGCGCGCGATTTCCGCGAAAGCGAGCGTCGTGAGCGACAGGTACGGCCCG
>JAGRPN010000293.1 GCA_019449555.1 Ramlibacter sp. | reverse complement strand
GGCGCCGTGTCCTTCTTGGGCTTCTTCGCCATCTTGTTGCTGCGCTGGTCGCCTTTGGCCATGGAAGCCTCCGTTGGGTTTGAAATGGATTGACGAGTTGACATGTTAACGCTGCGGGTGCCATGCCTCCACTGCCGGAAAAGCCGTGCCGGCCGGCAGGGGAGCGCCTGCCCATTTGCACGCGGACGGTTAATATCCGCGTCCAACAGGAAATCCCATGACCGAACCGCAAAGCCATTTCGAGGTCCTGCCACGCGACCTGTCCGCGTACCGCAAGGGCAACACCGGCGTCGATTACGTGCACCGCTTCGAATCGGGGCGCCCCGGCCCGCATGTCCTGGTGAACGCCCTCACGCACGGCAACGAAGTGTGCGGCATGGTCGCTGCCACGCGTCTGTTGGACAGCGGCGTGCGGCCGAAGATCGGCACTCTGACGGTGAGCTTCGCCAACGTCCAGGCCTACGAGACCTTCAATCGCGACAAGCCTCACGACAGCCGGTTGCTCGTGCACAACTTCAACCGCATCTGGTCGCCGCAATGGCTCGAGGGCGGCGAGGACAGCCCGGAACTGCGCCGCGCGCGCGCCATGCGGCCGGTGGTCGCGGCGGCCGACCACATCCTGGACATCCATTCGACCAGCCAGCCGGTGCCCGCGTTCTGGGTTTATCCGGGGTACGAGCGCAATGCGGCCGCCGCGCTGGCGATCGGCCGGCCGCCGCTGCACCTGTTGATGCCCAAGGGCATGAACACGGGCACCCCGCTGATCCAGCATGGCCGGCATGGCCAGGAAGAAGGGAGCGGCGTCGCGCTCGTCGTCGAATGCGGCCAGCATTTCCTGCGGGCCACCGCCGACACGGCGATCGCTGTGACGCTGGATTTCCTGGCGCACTTCGGGCTGGTCGAACGCAAGCAGCCGGCGCGGCCGGCCGAGCCCCAGCGGCGCTTCGAGCTGCTCGCGACCCCGCTGATCAGGACCGAGCGGTTCCGCTTCGTGCGCCCGCTGGCCGGGCTCGAGACGTTCGCGAAAGGCGATCTGGTCGCGACCGATGACGCCGAGGAGATTCGCGCGCCGTGCGACGACTGCATGGTCTTCATGCCGGCACGCGCGGCCATCGTCGGGCGCGAGGCGGTGTACCTCACGCGACCGCTCCCTACGAAGCCCACCGCCTGATGCCACGCGGTCAAGACAAGGTGCAGGCGTTCCAGCCGATGCGCGCGAATTCGCCGCGCAATTGCCGGTGCGCCTGCGGCTGCAGCGCGGCGGCCCAGGCGCGGCTGCGCAGCGCCTCCAACGTGACCGGGCGGCGGCGTCCCGCGAACACGATGCAGTTGGCTTTCTCGCCGGCCAGCACCTGCATGCCGTTGCCATAGAAGCTGCTCGCGATGCGCGCCGTGAACAGCGGGTGGTCCGGATGGTCGGCGTGCAGGTTCGCCACCATCACGCCGCCGGGGGCGAGTGCCCGGAAGCACTGGTCGTAGAAGCCCTGCGTGCACAGCTGGGCCGGTTGGCCTTCATGGTCGAAGCCATCGACCAGCAGCACGTCGACGCCCGCGTCCAAGCTCTGCACGAACAGCGCGCCATCGCCCTCCAGCACACACAGGCGCTCGTCGTCGCCGGGGACGTCGAACTGCTCGCGCAGCGCGATCACGCCGGGGTTGTTGTCCACCACGGTCATGTGGGCGCAAGCGAGATGCCGGTGGCAGAACTTCACCAGCGAACCTCCGCCCAGGCCGATCATCGCGATCCGGCGCGGCCGCGGCTCGAGGATCAGGAAGCCCATCATCGTGCGCGTGTAGTCGATCTGCAGTTCATCGGGCCGATCCACGCGCATGCTGCTCTGGACCTCCCCGATCGTGAAGTGCAGCGATTTCGTGCCGTCCTGCTGCAGCACGAACGGCGCCTCGAACCTCAGGTTGGCGAACGCAGCGGGCATGGGTCGATTGTCTTGCGCGGCCGCCATTCAGACCAGCCGCTCGATCTTCTTGCCGCGCCAGACCAGGCGGTAATAGCTGGCCTGCAGGGCCAGCATCGACGCGAACGTGATCGGGTACGCCATCCACACGCCGTTCAGGCCGAAGTGGCGGCTCAGCAGCCACGCCGACGGGACTTCGATCAACATGATGCACAGGACCGAAATCGCCGTGGGCACCAGCACCGCGCCGCTGGAGCGCATCACGCCGCTGAGCACCGACGAAAAGCCGAACACGACGCTGCTCCACAGCATGATGTGGAGCAGCGTCTGCGCGATCTCGAGGACCGGCGCGCTGGTGACGAACGCGCCGACCAGGTGGCGCGAGAACAGGTAGCCCGCCAGCACCAGGCTGCCGGTGATCGCGACGTTCAGCTTGAGCCCGGTGCGGGTGATCGCGCCGAGCAGGTGGGCGCGCCCGCCGCCGATCGACTGCGCCCCGAGGATGGACGCGGTGATCGCGATGGAGAGCGCCGGAAACTGCACGTAGTTCACGACCTGGTTCACCGCGCCGTAAGCGGCGGTGGCATCGGAGCCGAAGCCGTTGACCATGCCCAGCAGCACGATCTCGGCCAGCGAGACGACGATCATCTGCACGCCGGTGGGCAGGCCGATGCGCACCACCAGCCGCAATAGACGCGGCTGGATGCGCAGCGCCTTCAGCAGCTCCAGGTCCGGCGCCAGCGCGTGATCGCGCCGCCGCAGGAACCAGGCCAGGAAAGCGAGCGCGCACACGAAGGAAATGATCGCGGCCGCCGCGGCGCTGGTTACGCCCAATTGCGGCAGGCCCCACCAGCCGCGGATGAACGCCGGCGTGAGCACGCAGGAGATAGCCGTTGAAAGCAGCAGCGCGTACAGCGGGGTCACCGTATCGCCGACGCCGCGCAGCAACTGCGTGAACAGGATGAAGACCAGCAGGCCGGGCATCGCGAGCATCATCATGCGGGCGTAGCCGAGCGCCATCGGGAGCACGTCTGCAGGCGTTCCGAGCGCGCCGAGCATGGCCCGCGTGAAGGTGCCGCCGAACAGCGCGACCGCCAGGCCCAGCAACAGCCCCAGCGACAACGCCGTGCCGGCGATTGCCTTGACCTTGTGCGGCTCATGTGCGCCCCAGGCCTGGCCGATGAGCACCGAGGCGCCGGCGCCGATCCCGATCATCAGCGCGATGAAGAAGAACACGATCGGAAACACGCCGGCCACTGCAGCCAAGGCGCGCGTGCCCAGCATCTGCCCGACGAACACGCTGTTGAGCGTGCCCGAAAGCGATTGCAGGATGTTGGCCAGGATCATCGGCCCTAGGAAAAGCAGGAAAACCCGCCAGAGCGGTTGGCCGGCAGTGAGCGCGGCCGCACGGGCGGGTGCCGGGGCGGCAGGTGGAGAAGCTTCGGCCATCCCGCTAGCGTACACGGCGGGAGCCCGTGGCCGCGGGGGCACAGCCTGCAACCGTCCTTTGCAAGGACCTCACCCGGGCTTTGCACGTCGTACATGTTCAAGGGGGAGCATGGAGGCTCACCATTGAAGAGGTCATCCATCATGAAATCACGCGCCATCGTCCTTGCCCTTGCCACGGCAGCGCTGAGCCTCGGCTCGCTGGCGTACGCCCATGACGACGGCCGCGGCGACTACCGCGACTGGCGCCAGGCGCAGCACCGCCAGTACCAGGAGAACTGGTTCTACCAGCAGCAGCTGCAGAACCAGCCGCAACAGTACGACCGGCGGCTTTACGAGCAGCGGCAATACGAGCCGCGCCACTCCCAGCCGCAATACAACCACGGCGGGTATCAGTCCGGCTACCCAGGCCAAGGGGCCGCCCGCGTGCCGCATTACCGGCGCGGGGAATACCTGCCGCATCAGTTCCGGCAGCGTCAGTACTACGTGAACGACTGGAACGCTCGCCGCCTCTATGCGCCACCACAGGGCTACCAATGGGTGCAGGCGGACGACAGCGGCGACTACCTGTTGGTGGCCATGGCCACCGGGCTGATCGCCAACCTGATCCTCAACCAATAGGGCGATTCAGGCGCGCTACTTGCCGATCGGGCGCGGCAGCGCCTTGAAGCCCAGCCATGCCGCGCCGATCACCGCGTTCACCGGCAGCGTGAGCGAAGCGGGGATGTAGAAGAAGGCCGAGAGTTGCTGCAGGCCGAGCAACAGTTCGAAATAGCCGCCGCACGCGTACAGCACCAGGCCGCACCACAGCCAGCGCCGCATGTAAGTCAGCAGCCAGTGCGCCTGTTCGCAGTTGTGCCGCCAGGCGGCCGCGCGCTCGAACACATTGCCGCGACTCGCGTCCTTGAACAGCCAGTCGAAGAAAAAATAGCGGTACAGCAGGGTGCCAAAAGGAGGATCTTGCACGAGGCGGACCAGTAGGACTTGTGCTTCGCTCCCATTCTTTTGCAGCCGGCGCCGCGGCGCTGTAGGAAACCATCCTGCCGCTGTGTGCGGCTTGATCTCCCGCGTCCGGCGGCGCCCCCCGCCACGGGTTTATTGCTTGTTCTGGTTCTGCGCGGGCTTCTCGTCGGCCGGCGTCACCGTCACCTTGGGCACTTCGATCGTCTTCTCTTCGGTCGTGACCTTCGGCACCTTCACTTCCTTCTCGGTCTTGGAGACCTGCACGTCCGGCGTTTTCACGTCGTACTTGGGCAGCGTCACGTCGCCCGACTGTTTCTTCTCCACGTCGTATTTGGGCAGGGTCACGTTGCCTTCCTGCGTCTTCTTGACGTCGCAGCCGTACAGCCCGGCGGCGCCCAGGCCGGCAATCATCAGGGCAATGGCGGTGGTTCTCATGGGGTTCTCCCTTCATCGATGGTTGAGGGCATTCCAGGCCCGGCATGCGCCGCAGGCGCCGCGGGAAGGAATGTGCATCCATTGTTCGGCAGCCGCATGAGCACGGCTGTAGGAACCTGCGCCGCGCACCCGTACGGGGAGGGCGCAAAGGCGTGCGCGCCGCCGCGCCGGCCTTGCAAGACGATGTTTCAGCCGTTGCGGATGCGGCTCACCAGTGCCTTCGCGAACGCGTCCGTGCCGGCCGATCCGCCGAGGTCGGCGGTGCGTACCTTGTCGAGGTTCAAGGTGTCGTCGATCGCCTTGCGCAAGCGCGCTGCGAGCTCCGGCAGCTTGCAGTGATCGAGCATCATCGCCGCCGCCAGCATCAGTGCGACCGGATTGGCGATGCCCTTGCCCGCGATGTCCGGCGCCGAGCCGTGCACCGCCTCGAAGATCGCCGCGTCCTCGCCGATATTGCCGCCCGGCGCCATGCCCAAGCCGCCCACGAGGCCCGCCACCAGGTCCGACAGCACGTCGCCGAACAGGTTCGTGGTGACCACCATGTCGAACTGCCACGGATTGAGCACGAGCTTCATCGCGCACGCGTCCACGATCATGGTCTCGAGTTCGAACCGGCCCTTGTATTTGCGCTCGTACAGATCGACGCCGGTGTCGAGGAACATGCCGGTGAGCGCCTTCAGGATATTGGCCTTGTGCACGATCGTCACCTTGCGGCGGCCGGTCGCGATCGCGTGCTGGAAGGCGAACTCCAGCAGGCGCAGGCTGCCCTGGCGCGTGTTGATGCCGGTGGCCATCGCGACCGCATGCGGGTCGCCGTCGATGCGCACGTAGTGCTCGTGGCCGATGTAGAGGCCCTCGAGGTTCTCGCGCACGACCACGAGGTCGATGTTGTCGTAGCGGCCGCCCGGGATGATCGTGCGCGCGGGGCGCAGGTTGGCATAGAGCTGGAACTCTTCGCGCAGCCGCACGTTGGAGGAGCGGTAGCCGCCGCCCGAGGGCGTCTCCAGCGGCCCCTTGAGCGCGAGCCGGGTGCGCCTGATGCTATCCAGCGCGGGGCCCGGCAGCGGATCGCCCGCGCTTCTCACGCCCGCGAGTCCGGCCACATGGCGGTCCCACACGAACGGCGCGCCCAGGGCCTCCAGTGCCGTGAGCGTCGCATCGACGATTTCCGGGCCGATGCCGTCGCCGGGGATCAGGGTGGCGGGAATGGGATTGGGCATGGCGGGCCTCTTCCTTGACGAGCCCGAATCTTCGCACAGCCGCCCCGCCGGACACGGGTCAGCGCTGACGCGGTCGAGCCGGCGATCCGAGGTACAGGCGATCCGACCAGGTGGCGAGCCATTGCGGTCGGCACGCGACCAGGACGGACGCGACCGCGCCGGTCCAGGTGGCCTCGCCCATGGCCATCAGGAACGCGACCAGGACCCGCGTGTCGCCGTCGGTGCCCGCCATGCCGCGGGCGTCGATGGGCGCGGCGAGCGCGCACGCGAACAAAGGCCAGCAGCGGCACCGCGAACGCCCGCACCAACAGGTACGCGGCTGGATGCGTGCCGAGGCCACGGCGCGCGGCATGGCCGAGCACAAGCGTCGCCGTGGCCGGCAGGAATCCCCACCACAGCGTTGCCGAGATCGCCTCGGACGCCGGCGCGCCGGTCGTGAACACCATGCTCGCGCCCGCGGCCGCCAGCACCGGGATCGCCAGCGGCCAACCCAGGATCAGCACGGCGAGCGGCGCGCCGGACCATTGCAGGGGAATCGGCATGGCCGCGCCGGCGGGCCAGGCCCACAGCCACGCGATCAGCGTGACCGAAGCCAATAGCGGCGTCGCCAAGCCGCCCTTCGGTGCGCGTGCGCCCAGCATCCGCCACGGCCGCAGCGCGAAGGCTGCACCCAGCGCAGTGCAGAGCAGCATGAATTCGGCGAAGGTCGTCAGTGTCACGGCGTCGCGTGGGTCAATGGCGCACGATACACTTTGGATGGCGCACACCGGCGCACTCGTGCGAAAGCACGCCGACAGTTCGCCCTCCGGTCGGCAACCGGCCTGTAGGCGGCTTCCTATTCGCGCTCGAGCGTCGACGCTCGCGACCGGCGGGCGCCGCCGCCGGTGCGCGGCGGTTCCCACACGGATCGCGGCCGTTCTCCTACCGCGCGAGACGCGGTGGCGGCACTAGATTTCAACGATCCATCCACTTCCATGCAGGAGGCCGACATGCCACGTGGCGACAAATCTTCCTATACCGACAAGCAGAAACGCCAGGCCGAGCACATCGAGGAGGGCTACGAGAAACGCGGCCTCGCCGAGGGCGAAGCCGAGCGCCGGGCCTGGGCCACCGTCAACAAGGAAACCGGCGGCGGCAAGAAGAGCGGCTCGGGCCGCGGCAAGGCGACGGACACCAGCCCGTCCAGGAAGGGCGGGCAAGCCGGTGGCCGCGCCTCGGCAGCGCGCTCCCCGGCGGAGCGGTCCGCCTCCGCCAAGAAAGCCGCCGCGACCCGCAAGCGCAACGCTGCGCGCAAGAGCTGAACCCGCGCGGCGCATCGGTGCCGTGAAGTGTCGCGGCCGCAAGCGCTGGCTGCCCGGAGCACAATGGCTTGCCGTCCAGCACTGAAAGAACACGATGCGCCGACTCACCGCGATCGCGCTGTCCGCCGCCCTGGTGGCGGGCTGTGCCGTTTACCCTCCGACCGGCACGGCTCCGCCTCGCGTCGGCACCGGCACGTTCCTCGGCCCCGGCGGCGGGCCGGAGGTGAGCTATGTCTGTGAAGACCTGACCACCATCGTGATCCGGCCGTGGGAACATGCCGCCGTGGCGACGCTGAACAGCGGGCTGGAGCTGCGCCTGGCGCAGCAGCCGTACGGGCCCGGCAACAGGTTTGGCGACCGCAACTACGATTTCCGCAGCAGCGGGAACGCAGGGCTGTGGACGGTGCCGCAGCGCTCGCCGGTGCCCTGCCGGCTGAAGCCCTGAAGCGGCAACGGCCGGCGCGCCTCAGGCGCTGAGCAAGCGTTCGACCTGGATGCGCCCCTGCGGGCTGGTCATCAGCACGAGTGCGGTGCCCGCGCTCACCACGTGATCGTCCGGCGGGTTGAACACCCAGCGCCCGTCCTCGTGCGTCGCCACCAGCATGTAGTCGCGCGAACGCGGCAGCAGCGCCGAGACCGCCCTGGCGGCGGCGCCCTGCGGCAACACGACTTCCTCGACCCGCAAGCCTTCGTCGGTGCGCAGCATCTGGTCCATGAAGTTGACGGCGTGCGGCCGCACCATCGCGGAGGCGATCCGCATGCCCCCGGTGAAGTCAGGGGAAACGATCTCGTCGGCGCCGGCTCGCCGCGCCTTGTCGGCGTTGCGAATGTCGTGCAGCCGGGCGACCACGCGCACCTTCGCTTCGAGCAACTTCACCGACAGCGAGATCATGAGGTTCTGGCTGTCGTCGCCGGTGACCGCGAACACGCCGGCGGCCGCGAGCACGCCGGCCCGCCGCAGCGTGTCGTCTTCCGCGGCGTCGTCGTGCAGGTACAGCGTCTGCGGATAGCGTTCCAGCCAGCGGTCGAGCGCGCCCTGGTCATGTTCCACCACGACGAAGGGCCGCCGCGTCTTGGCCAGCTCGTCGGCCACGTTGCTGCCCACACGGCCGATGCCGCACACGATGTAGTGGCCGCGAAGAGCGGTGATCCGGCGTTCCATTTGGCGTTTCCTCAGTGCGG
>JAGRPN010000292.1 GCA_019449555.1 Ramlibacter sp. | reverse complement strand
TTCGCGAGCTGGGTGCATCGCTACTTTCGCTATCACGGGCTTGCGAAGGGCTTCAAGACCCAGCTTGCGCCAACCAACGGCGCGATGGGATACGGCATCCCGGCCGCGATCGCAGCGAACCTGACCACTGGAAGGGTCGCGTTCACGATCACCGGTGACGGCGACTTCCTCATGAATGGGCAGGAACTCGCCACGGCGGCTCAGTACGGGTGCAAGTTGATCGTGCTGCTCCTGAACAACGGCATGTACGGGACGATTCGCATGCACCAGGAGCGCGAGTATCCGCAGCGGGTCAGCGGCACGACACTGGTCAATCCCGATTTCTGCATGTTTGCCCGGGCATTCGGCATGCATGCCGAACGTGTGAAGAATGCGTCCGGGTTCGAGGCCGCCCTGCGCGACGCACTGGCCAGAGACAACGGGACACTGCTGGAGATCAGGCTTTCTCCAGAAGTGATCTCCACTCGTGCCACGTTGCGCGAGATCACCGAGCACGCCCTGCGGCGCTCCATACCCACCTAATTAGCCAGCCCCCCGGACCCGTATCAAAACCCGAAGATCCGCTGGGCGTTGGCGCCACGCACCTTCTCGCGCCGCGCGCCAAGCAGGTCGTTCACGCGTGTCATGCAACCGCGCGGGTCGCCGATGGTGTGCGGGTAGTCGGTGCCGAACAACACGTTGTCGTCGCCGAACACTTCCAGGCAATGGTCCAGATCCTGCGTCGTGAAGACCACCGAGTCGGCATAGAGCCGGCCCATGTAGCTCGACGGCGCGTTCTGGGTCTTGGTGCGGCAGGCGGGTATGTGGCGGAAGCACTGGTCCAGGCGTCCCATCAGGTACGGCAACGCGCCGCCCCCGTGCGAAGCGATGATCTTGAGCTTCGTGTACCGGTCGAAGAAACCGTCGTAAAGCATGCGCGACACCGCCAGCGTGGTGTCGAAAGTGAACCCGATCGATGCGGCGAGCTGGAACTCGTTCATCTGCATCTCGGCCACGCCGGGGGGGGCCGTCGGGTGGATCAGCACCGGCAGGCCCAGATCGTCGATCGCCTTCCAGACGGGGACGAACTCCGGGGCGGTGAGCGGCCGGCCGGCGATGTTGGCCAGCACCATCACACCGGACGCACCGCGGCCCTTCGCGCGTTTGAGCTCGGCGCACGCGAGCTCGGCGTGCTGCCAGGGCAGCGAACAGAAATACTCGATGCGACCGCCATAACGTTTGCGCGCCTCGGCCATGTCGTCGTTCATGATGCGCGCGGCCTGCAGGCTGATCTCGGGCGTGCCCCAGTACACGTTGGGACAGGTCAGCGAAATCACCGAGACGTCGATGCCGACTTCGTCCATCATCTTGATGCGAGCTGGGTAGTCGAACATCTCGGGCACCGGCGTCATGAAGGGCGCGTTGTCGAGGTGGATCGCGCGCAGCCCGCCGACGACCTCCTTCAACGTGATTTTCGGTCCAGCGTGCTTTTCGAGCAGCGCGAGGTAGTCGTTGTTCAGCATGTGGGTATGCACGTCGATCGCGGGGGCCATGGGCAGTCCTTTGGGCAGGGGTTGGTATTGGAGGGGGATGGCGTCAGTTGACCTTGGCGCCGGAGTCGTTGACGACCTTGGTCCAGCGCGCGAGGTCGTTCTTCACCATGTCGGCGAACTCGGCGGGGCTGGTGGGGGTCTGGGCGTCGCAGCCCATCGCTGCGCAGCGGGCCTTGAGGGTGTCGCTCGTGACGATGCGGGCGATCTCGGCGGCGAGGCGGTCGACCACCGCCTTGGGCGTTCCGGCCGGTGCCACGATCCCCTGCCAGGCCACCGCTTCCACTCCGGGCAAGCCGGCCTCGGCGAACGTGGGCGCGTCGGGCATCATCCCCGAGCGCTTGGGCGCGGTCGTGGCCAGCACTTTCAATTTGCCGGCACGGATGTGGCCCAGCGCCGGTGTCAGGTCGGTGACCATCAATTTGAAGCGCCCGCTCAGCAGGTCGGGGATCGCGAGCTGGCTGCCTTTGTACGGGATGTGGTCGAACTTCGCCCCGCTCGCCTTTTGCATCATTTCCATCGCGAGGTGGTGCGGGCTGCCGTTGCCGGCCGAGCCGTACTGCAGCGGCTCGCTGGCCTTGCGAGCGGCATCGACCACGTCCTGCACCGAGTTCCAGCCGCTGTCGGCCGAAACGACGAGGAAGAACGGCACGCTTGCCACCAGGCTCACCGGCGTGAAGTCGCGCACCGGGTCGATCATGTTGTTGCGGTACAGCGCCGGACTGACGCCGAGCGTCGTGCTGGTAGCCATCAAGAGCGTGTAGCCATCGGCCGGGCTGCGCGCCACGGCCTGCGCGCCGAGCAGCGTGCCGGCACCGGGTTTGTTGTCGATGATCACCACCTGGCCCAGGGCCTTGCCCAGCGGGTCGGCCACGGCACGCGCCAGCGTGTCGGTGAGCCCGCCTGGGGGATAAGGCACGACCAGCTTGATCGGCTTGTCGGGCCATGCGGCCTGCTGCGCCTGCACCTGCGGTGCGAATGCAAGTGCTGCCAGGACAGCGTGCAGCGCCAGACGCCGCAAGGAATTGATCTTCATGTTTGTCTCCAGTGGTGCTGCCTGATGAGGTTCAAGCTTCACGCAGAAGCTTTTCCATGCGCCGGCAGGCCAGGCGCAGTTGCTTGCCCAGCGCATCGAGCGCCGGCGCGACCCGTGACACGGGGCCGACCAGCGCGACGCCGAGCGGTTCATCCCCCTCGCGCTGCGCGCGTAGCGGCGCCGCCAGCGCGCCCACGCCGGTCTGGGTTTCCGCCAGATTGGTGTACCAGCCGCGCTGCCGCCCCGCCGCCAGATCGGCCTCGAGCGCGGCGCGCGAGGCCAGCGTGGCGGGCGTGTAGCGCGTGTACACGATCTGCGCCAGCAATGCGTCGCGCTGCGCGTCAGGCAGTGCGGCGAGCAGCGCCTTGCCCATCGAACTCGCGTGCAGCGGCCGCGGCGTGCCGACCTCCACGCAGTAGCGGATCGACTGCAGCGACTCCACCACCGCCAACGTGCGCACGCTCAGTTGCTGGCGCACGCCGAGCACCACGGTCTCGCCGCTGGCCTCGCCGAGGCGCTGCAGTTCCTCGGCGAGCAAATCGGGCCACGGGTTGTAGCCGGCCAGCGCCTCGGCCACTGAAGCGAGGCGGCCCGTGGGGCAGTAGCGCCGCCCCTGGGCCAACTCGCGCAGCAGGCCGACCTGCACCAGCGAGCGCAGCAGCCGCGCGCAGCTCGCCGCTGGCGTCGCGGTCAGCTGCGCGATCTCGCTCATCGACATCGGCCGGGAATGCCCGGCGAAAGCTTCGAGAACCCCCAGCGCCCGTGCCAGCACCTTTTCAGACATGAAAAGAATTGTTCTCGCGGATGAAAGTGCGGCAAACGGGGTTAACCCGACAGCGGGTCGTTGTTTGCGCTGGATCAAGATTCGCGGCAGGCCGCTTTGTGCGCGGCGGCGGGACAAGAATCCCCATCGTGTCGGCAAGAGGCCGGCCTCCGCTCCTAAACGCTAAATCGCCGGTTGACGCATCCGCATGAGCAAACAGATTGGCTCCCGAGTTGCAGCGCGTTTGCGATCCTCGCGAATAGTCGGCATCCATTAACAATGAATTACCTGCAAGGTCGACTGGAGAGGAACCAAATCGCCTGGTTCGTCCATACCATCCTCGCCCCGCAATTTCTTTGGAGGTTGATGCCATGACTGCGACGATTGAAAAGAAGGCGCTACAGAAGAAGTCCGCGGATCGGCCAGACGAAGTACGGCCGTTCAAGGATGGAAAGGGCAAGATGGCTGTCTATACGTTCGGCAGCCAGACCATGGGCCGTGGCGAGTTCGAGCCCGGCTGGCGTTGGAGCGAACATGTGAAGCCTCTCGCGGGGACCGATTCGTGCCAGGCCACGCACACCGGCATCGTGATCGAAGGCAAGATGGTGGTGAAGATGGCGGATGGCGGGGCCGAGGTGGAATACGGGCCCGGCGACGTCTTTTTCATGCCGCCCGGGCACGATGCATGGGTCGTCGGAAACAAGCGTTGTGTTCTCTTCGACTTCACCGGCGTGGCGCAATACGCGAAACCCGGCGGCAAGCACTAGACTGGGATGAACGCGGGCGGCGTTTCGGAATAGACGCGCTCGCGCGCCGTCTCGTCGGGCATGGCCAGCGCGGCTCGACGTCTGGGTACAGGCGCTGACCAGCAGGCGCCCGTCAGGGCGCTGGTATCTTCGGGGTTCCGGTTAGTCGCGTATTTCTCGAATTGGAACCTCCGTGTTGCTCCTCAAGCTGCTGCTGGTCGCAACGTCCGTGCTGCTCTCGACGCTGGCGGCGCGCCGCTTCGGCCATGCGGTCGGCGGGGCGGTGGCCGGCATGCCCATGATCGCCGCCCCGATCATGGCCATCCTGCTGTTCGATCACAGCGCCCTCGAGGTTCGGGCCATCGCGCTGGCAACACTGGCATGCGTGCCGGCGACCATCCTGCACATCGTGACCTTCGCGGCAGCGGCGCGCAGATCGACCTGGCCGGTCTGCGTTTCGGCGGCATTGCTCGCGTATGCAGTCGCCGGCTCGCTGCTCACCCACACGCCATTCGGCCCCGTCGCCATTTCCGCGCTGGCGTTCGCCGCGCCCGTCGCCGGGCTGTGGATCGCCGCGCACCAGACGCCCGCACCGATGCCGGTGCACGTGCCACAGGTCGAGCTGGTACTCCGCGTCGCAGCCGCCGTCGCGATGGCGGCCGCGATCATCCTGGGCGCCGGCACGCTCCCGAGCGCGATCAGCGGCATCCTGCTCGCGGTCCCGATCACGGGCACCATCCTGCCGTGCTTCACCTTGCAGCGTTATGGCGCGGCCGCGACCGCCTCGCTGATGACGGGCTTCCTGCAGGGCCTGCATGGCTTCACGGCTTTCTTTCTCGCGCTCTACTGGGGGCTCGGCGGCATGCATCCCGCGATCGCGTTCTGCGTCGCGTTGGCCGCCGCCCTTGCAATGGCCGCCGGCGTGCAGGCGACCCGGCGCTTCTATCGCAGCGTGTCGAACGCAGCCCGGGGCTGAACGAAGCACGACTTCGACATTGAGCGAAATCAAATCCCCAGCGCTGAAATGGCTGCACATTCAGTCCTCCCCGAAAGCCCTAAGAAAGGAAATGAACGATGAACACGATCGACGCCACCACGCGGGAGCTGCTGGAGAAGACCGAATTTGTGACGATCGTGACCCAGGGCCCGGACGGCCCGCACGTCGTGGGTAACTGGGGCGACTACCTGCGCCGGCTCGGCGTGGAGGGGGACCGCATCGTCCTGCCCGCGGGCCATTACAACGAGACCGAGAAGAACCTGCAGCGCGACAACCGCGTCCAGGTGATGGTCGCGTCCCGCGCGGTGAAGGGCAGTCGTGCCCCCGGTCAAGGCGGCGTCCTGAGCGGAACCGGCTCCGTCCAGAGCGAAGGCGAGGCGGCCCAGCGCGCGAAGGCCGCGTTCCCATGGGCTCGCGGCGCCCTGGTGATCGAAATCCAGAGCGTCAAGATGCATCTTTAGCGGGTTGTAACGGCCGGTACCCCACTCTTGCAGCGGAGAATGCAGGCGCCATCTGGCCCGCATACGCGCCTCGCGCGAAAGGCCAAAAAGGAACCTGCAATGCTGAAACGCCTGACCCTGCTCTGGACCGTGTTGCGCGGCGACGCGCGGCAGCTTTGGTTTGCACTGCGCCACCCGCTCGCGCCGGGCTGGCTGAAACTGGGCACCGCGCTGATCGCGCTCTACGTGATCTCGCCCATCGACCTCATCCCCGACGTGCTGCCGGTGATCGGCTGGGTGGACGACCTGGTGCTGGTGCCGCTGGCGATCCGCTGGCTGCTCAAGTTCCTGCCGCCGGAGATTGCGCAGGCGGCTGCGGCGCGGCGCACGCGCTGAACTTTGCAGCTGCGGCCGATGACCCTTCGCACACGAGCACGATCTTGCCGATGATGCCTCCCTGCGCGAGCAGCTCCTGCGCATGTCTTGCCTCGACCAGCGGAAAGCGCCGTGCGATCAGCGGCTTGATCTTCCGCTGTTGAAGGAGCTCGAGCAGCGCGGCCAGATCGTGCCGGAACAAGGCCGGCTTCAAGCGTTTGAGCGTCTGGATGCTGTAGGGGACGATCCGTTTGCGGCCAGGCAGAAGCCAGCCGCCCGCGATGTACAGCGCGTAGATCGGGATGCCATGAAGGCGGTTGCGGCGGCCTGTGCGGCCCGAGCCCAATCCCTCGCCGCGCAGCGACGTTGTATTGCCATAGCCCACCACCTTGCCCCCGGGACGCAGCGCCTCGCGCGAATGCCAGAGGTGCGCGCCACCGAAGGGATCGAACACCGCGTCGACGCCCTCGCCCGTGAGCCGGCGAATCTCCGCCACGAAATCCTGGTGCCGGTAATCGATCGGGATGCCGCCCAGGTCGGAAACGGCCGGCGCCCCTCGCGATGAACAGGTCCCGTACATCTCCAGTTCGGCAAGGCGCCCCAGCTGCAGGAGTGCCGTACCGACCCCGCCCGATGCGCCGTGAAACAACACGCGCTGGCCGGGTTTGACCCTGGCGGAGCGATGCAGCATCTGGTACGCCGTGATGTAGTTCAGCACGAGGCTGACAGCCTCGGCGGCGTCCAGGCCGGGCGGCACCGGAACCAGCTCGCGCTGCGGCAGGCACACGAATTGAGCGTACGCGCCGTGTATGGGCATGGCGGCAACGACCCGGCCGGGTTCGATGCCGGAGACGCCGTTGCCGAGCCGATCCACCACGCCAACCAGGTCCCACCCCGGCGTGTAGGGCACGGGTGGCGTTTCGGGATGGACGCCCTTGCGCGCCATCACGTCGGGCATGGCCACGCCCGCGGCCAGGACCTTCACCCGCACTTCTCCATCTTTCGGCTCGGGGCACTCCTCTTCGACCACCCGAAGTGCGTCGGGCCCGCCGTAGTGAGTGACGATGACGCGCTGGTGTCTCATGGCGCCCTCCTCGATCCGCGTCAACGTTGACGGGACAGCTGAAATGCTAGCGCGGCCGGCGCAGCGGGTCCAACAGGTGCCTCAGCCCGTTGTGGTCGATCTCCAGCATCAGCGCCAATAGCCGCCCCAGCTCGCCTTTCGGAAAACCTTCACGCGCGAACCAGGCCAGGTAATTGCCCGGCAGGTCCGCGATGACGCGGCCCTTGTACTTGCCGTACGGCATCTCGCGCGTGACGAGCAGCTGCAGCTCGTTGGGGTCCATGGCGCGAGGCGGTCAGTCGGGCGTGAACTTCGCGTTGAACGTGGCAACGTCCGCTTCCAGCTCGAAAGTCACGAGCTGCCCGTTCCTGGCATCCGAAAGCCGATGCGCGGCGAACAGGCTGCACCGCCCCTTCAGGTTGAAGCTGGCCAGGTCGATCAGCGCGTACGGGTAAGACACGAACACCTCATGCTCGAACACCACGCGGTGCTGGTTGCGCGGCGAAGGGAAGAGCTTGTAGGTGTCGGTGGTGATGGTGGCCGTTGCCATCGGCCTAGTCTCTCACAACGGCAAACGGCCGGGGCCATGAGGCCAAGGCCGTGCCCGGCTACCCGACCGTATCAGCGGCGGTACGGGTTGAGCGGCGCGCGGTCGTAGCGGTTCGGCACGCCGTCGTGGTCCGCGTCGCCCCAGGGGCCGCGGCGCTCCCAGCGGCCGCGGTGCTCCCAGCGGCGGTCATGGCCGTAGTACACGGTCTGGGGCTGCACGTACACCGGCTGCGGCTGGACATAGACCGGCTGCGGATCGATGTACACGGGCGCTGGCTCGACGTAGCCGTACGCCGGCTGGGCGTAGCCGTACGCCGGCTGGACGTAGCCGTAGGGCGCGTTCACGCCGATGGAAAAGGTTACGTCACTGCGGGCGTGGGCCGCGGAAGCGAGCCCGACTGCGCCCAGCGCGACGGCGGCAACAGCGAGGGTCTTGGCGGAGAAGAGGCGTTTCATGGTTCGCTCCTTGGTTGATGGAGCTTATGGTGCGACCGCGACCATGAACGAAGCCTGAACGGATCGCAGAAACCTCAATCCGGCGAGCTTGCCGGGATCGGATCGGGCGCGGGCTTTTCGGCCCGGCGGCGCACCAGTTCCTCCAGGGCCGTCGCCGACCCATGGCCGGAGCTGGTTTTGCTGGGTGGAATACCCCTCACGGCACGCACCAGCAGCATGGCGACCGCCGCGGTAAACGCGCTGGCGCCCGCCGCGTTGTCTGCCAGGAGCCCGGCGACTTGCTGGATCGCGTCCGGGCTGACCTGTTCGACGAAACGCGCGAGTTCGAAGACCTGGTCGCTCGAATAGCTTGCCAGATCCCCGATCGACATGCCGGCACCGGCTTCACCGCCCCGATACACCAAACGCGCAAAGGCCCCCGAGGCGACGGCGACCAGGCCCAGCGACCCCAGCGGCCGCAAAAGGCATGCCAGCATCCTGGAACGCAAAGGCGCGCTGGCGGCGCCATACAGGCGGGAGACCAATCGAGCCACGCGCGGTCGGGCCGCGCCATTGGCCGGCCCGCGCGCAGCGCCGATGGGCAGGTGTTCGACTTCGGAGTCGTCTTCGAATTCATCCAACATGGGCAAGCCCCTCAGTTCTGCCAAGGAGAGGCTTTGAGCGCGCAATTGCGGTCGCGGTTCCCCTGACCGAAGCCTGACCAGATGTCAGCCCAGCATTGCCTTGAGCTCGCCGCTGTCGATCAGCGCCTTGAGGTCGCTGTAACCGCCCACCAGCATGCCCTTGACGAACACCATCGGAAACGAGGGCCAGCCGGTCCACATTTTCAATGCGGTGCGTCGCCGCCACATGCTGAAATAGTTGCCGTACTCGAGGTACTTGTACGGCCGCCCGATCGCGTCGAGCGCCTTGCGCGCCTTGGCCGGGAACGGGTTCTGCGCCATGCCGACCACGACCACGTCGTTGGCCTGCACGGCCGCCTTCACCTCGTCGACGATCGCGTGATTCCAGCTTGCGACATTGGCGCGGATCGCCGGGTGAATGGAAGATTCGTCGAGGATGGGACGCGACATGCGCAGCTGCCCCGCTATTTGGCGAGCGCCCGCAGCACGTCATCGCGCGCGGGCCCGCGCACCTTGATGGCGTTGAGCACCTGCACGCGGCTGCGCCCGGTGGCGCGCATGAGGGAGTAGACCTCCTGCTCCAGCTTGCTCTGGGTCGAGGATTGGACTTCGGTGTTGGGGGTGCTGTCTGCGTCGGTCATGGAGTCCCTTTGGTTGAATGCCCGACTGTGACAGGTATGGGGCGCCTGTCCCACGGAAGGGTCAACCCGGGGCCATTTAAGACCGAAAGCGAGCCCATTCGAGCCTGATCAGCGACCATTCGGGTTAGTCGCCGCGCGTCGAGGGGTCATTCGTCTAGCCGGTTTCGGGCGATGCGGGCCGTTCCAGCATCGCGCCGGCGGCCGACAACCCGTACGATGGCATCCCACCCCACTCACCCCAAGAAGGAGTTGCGATGCGAAGCACTGTCTTGTTTGGCTCTTTGGCCCTGGCCGGCGTCGTTGCCGTCGTCGGCTGCACGAGCATGCAGTCCGGCCCGCCCGGCATGAGTTTCTTCGTGACCAGCGTCAATCCCGGCAAGGGCGGCGACCTGGGCGGGCTCGAGGGGGCGGACAGGCACTGCCAGACCCTTGCGAGCGCAGCCGGCGCCGGCAACCGCACGTGGCACGCCTACCTGAGCACGCAGGCCCCCGCGCTGGACAGCCCGGCCTTCGTGAACGCGCGCGACCGCATCGGAACCGGTCCCTGGCAGAACGCGAAGGGCGTCGTCGTCGCGCGCAGCGTCGAGGACCTGCATTCCGCCAACAACAACATCAGCAAAGACACGGCGCTCGACGAGATGGGCCGGCCCGTCAACGATCGCTCAAAGCAGCCGAACAAGCACGACATCCTCACCGGCTCGCGCCCGGACGGCACCGCCTTCCCGGGTGGCCCCGTCGGCGGCGTGCCCTTCCCGGACATGACGTGCGGCAACTGGACCAAGAGCACGCCGGACGGCGCGGCCATGGTCGGGCACTTCGACCGGGGAGGCCCCATCAACCAGCCGTGGGCCACGTCATGGAATTCCAGCCACCCGACCATCGGGTGCAGCATGGACCGCGTCCGCCCGACGGGCGGCGACGGGCTGCTGTATTGCTTCGCGGTGAAGTGAGACGAGGCGTCAGCGCCTTCAGCTCGAACACAGGAGCTGATCGAACAGAAAATATGGATGCCGGACCCGTCGGTAGGCTTTCGACAGGCTTGATCCGGCATCCATGAAGAAGAAATGTCATGCCGGATTCGATCCGGCGTCATGCCGCGAGAGGCCATCCATTGCTGAAAAATGAATTAAGGATCAAGCCCCATAACGACACGCCCGATCAGCGGCGGTACGCGTTGTACGGCGCGCGGTCGTAGCGGTTCGGCACGCCGTCGTGGTCCGCATCGGCCCAGGGGCCACGGCGGTAGGTGACGCGCTGGTCATAGTGGCGCGGATCGCGGTCGAAACGGTTCGGGATGCCGTCATGGTCCCAGTCGCCGTAGGCGCGGTTGCGCTCCCAGCGGCGGTCATGGCCGTAGTACACCGCCTGCGGCTGCACGTACACCGGCTGCGGATCGACGTACACGGGCGCCGGCTGGGCGTAGCCGTACACCGGCTGCACGTAGCCGTAGGGCGCGTTCACGCCGATGGACAGCGTCACGTCACTGCGGGCGTGGGCTGCGGATGCCAGCCCCACCGCGCCAAGCGCGACGGCGGCAACAGCGAGGGTCTTGGCAGAGAAGAGGCGTTTCATGGTTCGCTCCTTGGTTGGGATGAGCGAATGGTGCGACCGGGCCCATGAATGAAGCCTGAACGAAAGAAGCGCGGCGTGTTTCGCGTAGGTAAAGCTAAAGGGTCTGGATCAGCGCCATGATGTTGCCTTCGCTGTCCTTGAACCAGGCGGCCTTGGCACCGCCTGCGGAGATGGCCCCGGACGCGCTCTTTTCTCCCGGCATGTCGTAGTCCTCGAAAACCACGCCCCGCGCCTTGAGAGCCTGGATCTCGCGATCCACGTCAGCCACCGACCAGAACGCCTGGCTGGCTCGTGACGTTCCCGCGTTGGGCGTCGGGTACAGAAAGCACGCCGTGCCGCCGCCGAACTCGTAGGCCACGCCCCCGTTGATCTCCTGTTTGGGCTTGAAGCCCAGCTTGCCTTCATAGAACTGCCGCGCCCGGGCCAGGTCCTTGGCCGGGATGTACGCGTACATGGGGGAGTCTTGCAGCATGATGATCCTCCGATCGCCTACGCGCTGACGATCATCTCGAAGCCGCCATAGATCATCCGTTTTCCGTCGAAAGGGAACGGGTTCGTTTCGGGGTTCAGCCGCGGATCGGCCATCACCTTCTTCATCCCTTCGTCGCGGACGGCCTTGGACGGCCAGGTGATCCACGAGAACACCACCGTCTCGTCGTCCTTGCGCTGCACAGCCATGGGAAACGACGTGACCTTGCCCTCCGGCACGTCGTTGCCCCAGCATTCCACAACCTGCAGCGCGCCGTACTCCTTGAAAATTGCGGCACCGGCTTGCGCGTAGCGCAGGTACTTCTCTCGATTGGCCGTCGGTACGGCAACCACGAATCCATCGACGTAGTTCATGCGAAATCTCCTTCGAAGAGGGCCGGCAAAGTGCAGCCCACAACCATACGACGAAGGGCGATGGCCGTTCTCGACATGGGCTGGTAACAGGGGATTGCCGAGCTCCGGAACTCCTAGGCAGTTTCCGCCACTGCCGCAACCCGAGGTTGGGCTGAAATGGACTTGGCACCGTCGGCGTGCGAAAACTCCTTGGCCAGGGCAGTGACGCCGGCCATTGCGCCCAGGCCCATCGTTTCGACGGCGCTGGAAGGCACGATAACGACGGTGGAATTCTGCCGCATTCCCTCCAGCAGGATGTTCATCGCCCGCAGGTGAAGCGCGACGGGGCTGCCGACGTAGGCTTTGGCGGATTCTTCAAAAACCTTGGAAACTTGCCGTTCCGAGTCGGCCAGAATCACCCGTGCCTGGCGTTCCCGCTCCGCTTGAGCCTGTTGGGACATCGCATTTTGAAGGCCCTCCGGTATCTTCACGTCGCGGATTTCCACCGACAGCGCCTTGATGCCCCATTCTTCAGTCCTCTGGTCGATCATGAGGCACAGATCCTTGTCGGTCTTTTCCCTGCCCCTCAGCATCTCGGCGAGGTCGGTTCTGCCAATCACGTCCCGCAGGGCGGTCTGGCTCGCCCAGGCAATGGCGTGCCGGTAATTCTCGACTTCCAAAGCCGCCTTTTTGGGATCGACCACCCGCCAGAAGAGGACGGCATCCACGTCCACGGGAACGCTGTCCTTGGTCAGGGTTTCTTCGGCATTGAAGGGCGTCGTGATCGTTCTCAGATCTATCCAGTAAGGGACGGTGTCGATAACAGGAAGAATGAAAAAGAAGCCCGGGCCCTTCAAATCCATATATTTCCCGAGCCGCAGAACCACCGCCTTTTGCCACTGACGCGCCACGCGGAAGGCGACAACGAACAAGACCGCGATGACGATGCCCGCGGCTGCGATAGCCGCGCTATCCAGCGCGAAGCCTGAAACCACGCCTGCAGCCGCGATGAGAAAAAACACAACGATCGTTACCGGATGAATGCCCATGACTTTCTCCTTCAGTCTCTACGTTTTCAGAATCCCAGCTCCTCGACCACCGCAACCAGATCCGCAAAGCTGGCGGCTTCGAGCTTCAGCGCCAAAGCCTGCCTGTCCAGCCCTTCGCATTCGAAGTCGGTGTTCCTCACCTCGAAGGCCAGTTCGCCGATTTCCTGCGGAGCCATGAAGCCGATGTTGCAGACATGCGCCAGGCAGGCGCGCTCGGCCTGCGACAGATCGAGGCCGTGATGGCGCATCACCGCGAGGTAGCGTTCCGCCGTGCGGTTGATCTTGCCGCTGATCTGCAGCGTATTGGTCTGGGCCGCGGTGAGAACAGCGAGCGGCGGACCGAAGAAGATGCCGGTCTTGGGGTTCATCGCGAGAGTGCGTCTGGCGCACGAGTTGAACCGGGGGGGACCGCGCCATGGCCTCGCAAGCGCTGCAGCCACTGCGTCAATCGCTCGAGTAATGGGGCAGCGGTGGAAGGGGCCGCATCCAGGTGACCATGGCGCTCGTGATCGGCGCTCGTCAAGCCCTTGGGCAGCGCGGGCGCCGGCTCGGGTTCGATCTGGGCAAAGCCGCTCCCCCTCGCGCCCTGCTGAACGTCGTGCGGATCGTGGCATTCGGTGCACACGAACCAGCGCTTCTTGCCGTTGCTCGCCCATTCGCCGGTGCGCTTGCCGTGGATGCCATCGCGCCAGTCCCGCAGAATCGGGCCGTGGCATTTTCCGCACAGCTTCTGCGGCTCGTTGAAGCTGATCGGATTGCCGAAGTTGTCCATCAGCTTGTTGCGCACCGTCGGATGATGGCAGTCCAGGCACCAGATCGCACCGCGGCCATGCTGGAGGTTGAGTGAGTCGGGCACGATGTCCTGGTGCATCGCGAGCGGCCGCGGGTTCTTGTCCTTCGGCGGCGGCGGGAAGGTACCGTTGTGGCAGGCCACGCCGCACCCCTCGATGAGGCTGAGTTGCTCCTCACGCGGCCTGACCACGGCCTGGCCGCGGGAATAATCGCCCGGCGCCGGCATCTCACCCATGGCGGTCGTGCCGTCGTAGGGATCGCCCCACCACAGCACCGCGCCGGTCTTGGGCGAGCACTTCTCGCTCGGCAGACCGTTTCGCATCCGGTGCGGGGTCAGCTCCGATGCGCCTTGCCGGCTTTCGAAGCAGTCCGCCGCGAAGACGGCTGGAGCCGCCAGGCAGAACAGCAGCAGGATCAACTCATTGAATGGATAGCGCTTCATGAGTGCCTACGTTGGCGTTATGCGAGCGCGGGGCGGCCTCGCGGCGTGCGGCCTCCCGCCCTTCCATCCCTGTTTCGCGTCCAGGCGTGCAACCGGGTTGCTCGAAGGCGCCCACGGTTGCATTTTTGGCAGTTCCAGGCTGGGTTGGTAATACGGGGGCGCAATATTGCGATCGGCTTCCCATGCCGCGCCTGCGTACTTCACTTCGCCGAGCAGAATGCCGACGGCGCCCTTCACCAGGATGGTGAGCATGAACAGGCCGATCGCCCAGGTCCCCAAAGTGACGAATATTTCGAGCGCCGTCGGCGAATAAGTCGTGAACTCGCCGATGGGCGTGGGAACGAATCCCGGCACCAGCAGCCCCACGCCTTTTTGCACCCAGATCCCGGCGAAAGCAAGCACGCACGCCACCGGAAGCAGGCGGTAATCCTTGCGCACGCGGGGGATGAGGAGCATCACGAACGCGGCGACGTTCGCGGCGAGCGAAGCCCAGAACCAGGGGACCATTGCATTGAGGCCGTGCACGCCGAACATCAGGTACTCGAAGCCCTGGGCATGCTCCGTCGGCAGGTACAGCTCGGTCACGATTTCCGACATGAGCAGGAACAGTGCGATTCCAAGGCAGTAGGTGATGATGGTCGACAGCATGTCGATCGCCTCGTTCGCGATCCACAGCTTCGTGTTCCTGCGGATGGCGAGGAACATCAGGATGATCAGTCCCGGTCCGGCCGCAAATGCCGTAGTGATGAATTGAATCGGCATGATGGCCTGGTTCCAGTGCGGGCGCGCCGGCATCGTATTGAGGAAGAACGCGGTCACCGTATGAATGCTCAAGGCCCAGACGATGGAGAGATAGATGAACGGCAGGTACCAGGCCTGGTTTACGCGGCTGCCGGTGTACTTCGTGTAGAGAAAATAAAACCCGCACCCCAGGTTGAGAAGCAGATACACGTTCAACACCAATACGTCGAAGGCGATCATCGAATTGGGGATGTTGAAGATGCCGATACCCGGCAGCATGTGCCACAGCCGGTCGGGCCGGCCCATGTGCGAGAGCACGAACAGGTTGCACATCGTGACGGCGGCGACCGCCACCATCTCACCCAGCACCGTCACCTCGTGCAGCGCCTTGTGGTGATAGCAGTAAGCAGGAAAGACGACGGTGACCGCTGCGGCCGCAACGCCCACGAGGAACATGACATTGCCCAGGTACAAGCCGTCGCTGACCTGGTTGGTGAGGCCGGTGACGGCCAGGCCTTCGATTGCCTGCACGCCGAAGCAGTAGGCCCA
>JAGRPN010000291.1 GCA_019449555.1 Ramlibacter sp. | reverse complement strand
CGTGAGGCAGGTGCCCGGTCGGCGCAGCAGGCTCGTGCGGCGGCAGCGCCGCGGTCGGCGATCTGCGTTCCGCCGCTTCACCGACCGCCGGGGTAGGTGTCGGCGCGGGAACCGGCGCCAATTGCGCTGGCCCCGAATCCGCAGCCGGTGAGGCGGACTCCGTTTGCCCTGGGCTGGCCGAAGGCTGCTCCGCCGGGGCGGCCGGGGCGGAGGGAGCCCCTGCCCCGGCGCCGCCCTGAGCGGGCGCCGCGCGAGGAGTCGATGCAGTGTCGCCACTGCTCTCAAGCACCACGAGCGGCGATCCCTCCTTCACCTTGTCGCCCAGCTTGACCTTGACCTCCTTCACGACACCCGCCGTCGAGGACGGGATTTCCATCGAGGCTTTGTCCGACTCCACCGTGACCAGCGATTGCTCGGCCTTCACGGTGTCACCGGGCTTGACCAGCACTTCGATGACCGCGACCTCGTCGAAGTCCCCTATGTCGGGGACCTTCACTTCAATGGATGCCATGTTCTTCTTCTCCGGTCGTCCTGGTTTCAAGCGTACAGCGGATTGATCTTGTCCGTCTTGATGCCGTACTTGCTGATCGCTTCTGAAACCTTGGCGACCGGCACCGTGCCTTCCTCACTCAAAGCCTTGAGGGCGGCCAGTGCGATGTAGTGGCGATTGACTTCGAAATGCTCGCGCAATTTGCTGCGGAAGTCGCTGCGGCCGAAACCGTCGGTGCCAAGCACCTTGTAGGAGCGGCCCTTGGGGATGAAAGCGCGGATCTGCTCGGCGTAGGCTTTCATGTAATCGGTGGAGGCCACGACCGGGCCGCTGTGCTTGTCGAGTTGTTGTGCGACGAACGATAGCCGCGGCTGCGCGCTCGGGTGCAACAGGTTGTACCGCTCGGCGTCCTGCCCTTCGCGGGCGAGTTCGTTGAAGCTCGGGCAGCTCCACACGTCCGCCGCGACGCCCCAGTCCTTCTGGAGCAGTTCCTGCGCCGCGATCGCCTCGCGCAGGATGGTGCCGCTGCCCAGCAGCTGCACGCGCGGCCCCGGGCCGGCTTTGGCCGCTTCCTTGCACAGGTACATGCCCTTGACGATCTGTTCTTCCGTGCCCGGGATAAGACCGGGCATCGGGTAGTTTTCATTGAGCAGCGTGATGTAGTAGTAGACGTTGTCCTGCTTCTCGACCATGCGCTTCAGGCCGTGATGCAGGATCACGCCGACTTCGTGCGCGAAGGTCGGGTCGTAGCTCACGCAGTTGGGGATGGTGCTGGCCGTGATGTGGCTGTGCCCGTCTTCGTGCTGCAGGCCTTCGCCGTTCAGGGTTGTGCGCCCGGACGTGCCGCCCAACAGGAAGCCCCGCGCCTGCATGTCGCCGGCCGCCCAGGCCAGGTCACCGAAGCGATGGAAGCCGAACATCGAGTAATAGACGTAGAACGGGATCATGATGCGGTTGCTGGTGCTGTAGGACGTCGCGGCCGCGATCCAGCTGGCCATGCCGCCGGCCTCGTTGATGCCTTCCTGCAGGATCTGGCCCGCCTTGTCTTCCCTGTAATAGGACACCTGGTCCTTGTCCTGGGGCGTGTACAGCTGGCCTTCGTGGTTGTAGATGCCGATCTGGCGGAACAGGCCTTCCATGCCGAAGGTGCGGGCCTCGTCCACCAGGATGGGCACGGCGCGTGGCCCGAGTTCCTTGTCGCGCAGCAGCGCGCTCAAGAACCGCACGAAGGCCTGCGTGGTGCTGATCTCGCGGCCTTCGGCGGTCGCGTCCAGCACGGCCTTGAAATTCTCCAGCGGCGGCACCTTCAGCTGCTCATCGGCTCTCACCCGGCGCTTGGGCAGGTAGCCGCCCAGCGCATTGCGCCGTTCATGCAGGTACTGCATCTCGGGCGTGTGCTCTTCGGGCTTGTAGAACGGAATCTCGGCCAGCTTCTCGTCGGGGATGGGGATGTTGAACCGGTCGCGGAAAGCCCGGATGTCCTCGTCGTTCATCTTCTTGGCCTGGTGGGCGATGTTCCTGCCCTCGCCGGCCCGGCCCATGCCGAAGCCCTTCACGGTCTTGATCAACAGCACGGAGGGCTGGCCCTGGTGGTTGACCGCCCGGTGAAAGGCGGCGTAGACCTTCTGCGGATCGTGGCCGCCGCGCTGCAGGCGCCAGACCTCCTCGTCGCTCATCTTGGCCACCATTTCCAGCGCCTGGGGGTGCCGCCCGAAGAAGTGCTTGCGCACCCAGGCGCCGTCATTGGCCTTCATCGCCTGATAGTCGCCGTCCAGGGTTTCCATCATGATCTTGCGCAGGATGCCGTCCTTGTCGCGCGCCAGCAGCGGGTCCCAGTAGCTGCCCCAGATCAGCTTGATGACGTTCCAGCCGGCGCCGCGGAATTCGCCTTCCAGTTCCTGAATGATCTTGCCGTTGCCGCGCACTGGGCCGTCCAGCCGTTGCAGGTTGCAGTTGACGACGAAGATCAGGTTGTCCAGTTTTTCGCGCGCGGCCACGCCGATGGCGCCCAGGCTTTCCACTTCGTCCATTTCGCCGTCGCCGCAAAACACCCAGACCTTGCGGTTCTCGGTGTTGGCAATGCCGCGGGCATGCAGGTATTTCAGGAAGCGCGCCTGGTAGATCCCCATCAGCGGGCCCAGGCCCATGGACACGGTTGGAAATTGCCAGAACTCGGGCATCAGCTTCGGATGCGGATAGCTCGACAGGCCTTTGCCGTCGACCTCCTGGCGGAAGTTCAGCAACTGCTCCTCGGTGAGGCGCCCTTCCAGGTAGGCCCGGGCATAGATGCCGGGCGAGCTGTGGCCCTGGAGATAGAGGCAATCGCCGCCATGGTTCTCGCTCTCGGCGTGCCAGAAGTGATTGAAGCCGGCGCCGTGCATGGTGGCCAGCGAGGCGAATGAACTGATGTGGCCTCCCAGGTCGCCACCGTCGGCGGGGTGCAGGCGGTTGGCCTTGACCACCATCGCCATCGCGTTCCAGCGCATATAGGCGCGCAAGCGCTCCTCCACGTCGAGGTTGCCGGGGCAGTGTTCCTCGTCCTCGGGCTCGATGGTGTTGACGTAAGCCGTCGTGGCGGAGAACGGCATGTCGATGCCCTTCTGCCGGGCCTGTTCCAGCAGTTTCTCCAGCAGGAAATGGCCACGTTCCCGGCCCTCCGACTCGATGACGGCGGAAAGCGCGTCGAGCCATTCACTCGTCTCCTGCGCGTCCTCATCGTTGGCGGCACTGAACATGTTTTCGGGCTGTGCTGACATAGCGTCTCCTAACTCTTGATGACACTCGTGCGACCGGGGCTTTGCCCAGGCAAGCCGTGGCGCGGGATGGGTGCGCCCCGCAAGCCGGGGCGCTCGCCCGCGCGGGCGGCTTGCAGGAAGGTCGCACGTAAATTTAGTACGGTGGTCCCGTACCGTACGGAGATTGTCCCATAGTTTTTATTTCATTTCAAATGGTGCTCAGCTGTTTCATAATGTGGCAAGAAGAAGCGACACCGACCTCGACATAACCGTCCTTGCCACCGGGAACAGTACGGCACGAAACGGGCATTCGCGCCCGGCGCTCTACACTCGCAGTCAGATGCAAGACCCAGTTACCGTCTCCGAGCCGCCGCACGAAAGCCCGGCCATCGTGGCCTGGTGGCGCCGCTGGTGGCGCCGCCAGACCCCGGTGCACCAGGACCGCTTCGCGATGCTGGCGCCGCTGGCCGCCGTGCTGCTGTTCCTCGCCGCCATCATTTCCGCTTTCGGCTACCTGCGGCTGGAGGAAATGGACCGCGAGCAGGAGGCGGTGAAGCGCGACGTCGAATATGCGCAGCAAAGAATCCGCCTGCGGCTGCTGGAGCGCCAGGAGCAGCTGATGCGCATCGCCCGCGACATTTCCAACAAGGAAGTGGATCCGGAGGAGTTCGTCGGCCGGGGCGAGTCGCTGGTCAGCCAGTACCCGGAACTGCAGGCCGTCACCTGGATCGACGAGCGCCGCCGGATCAAGGCGAGCTATGCCGCCCCGAGCCTGGCGAGCGGCCAGATCCGGACCGCCGGCGAAGTGCTGCGGACCGGCGAAACCGAAAACATCTACGCGCTCGCGCGCGACCTGCTGCAGCCCGTGTATTCGCAGCCGGTCGCGGGCACCGACTCCACCGGGCTGCTGCAATTGCACATTCCGCTCGCCGAGCAGGGGCGCTTCGCCGGCGTGATCCTGGGCGAGTACTCGATCGACGGGCTGCTGCGCTACGGCGTGCCCGCGGAAGTCTCCGCCAAGTACGCGGTGGCGCTGCTCGACGGCAAGGGACGCGTGCTGGCGGGCGTCACCGTGCCCGGGCGCAATCCGGCCGCGCGGCTGTTGCCGTGGGCGGCGCAGGCCAATGAATACGAGGTGCCGGTCTCGCCGGTGGGCAATGGCCTCTTGATCCGGGCCCAGGCCTACCGCACTTCACTCGGCGTGATCGGCAGCGGCTTGTTCTGGCTGGTCGGCGCGCTGAGCGTGATGACCGCGTGGATGCTGATTGGCAACTGGCGCCACACGCGCCGGCGCATGCAGGCGCAACAGGCGCTGGTGGCCGAAACGAATTTCCGGCGCGCGATGGAGAACTCGATGCTGACCGGGATGCGCGCCCTGGACATGCAGGGCCGCATCACGTACGTGAACGCCGCGTTCTGCCAGATGACGGGCTGGAGCGAGAAGGAGCTGGTCGGGCGCACCCCGCCGTTCCCCTATTGGCCGGAGGCGGATCGCGAGCAGCTCGCGGCCCGCCTGGACGACGAACTGAACGGGCGCACGGTGTCGGGCGGCTTCCAGGTGCGCGTCAAGCGCAAGGACGGCAGCCTGTTCGATGCGCGCCTGTACGTGTCGCCGCTGATCGATGCGCGCGGCCACCAGACCGGCTGGATGACATCGATGACCGACATCACCGAGCCGAACCGCATCCGCGAGCAGCTGTCGGCTTCGTACGAGCGTTTCACCACGGTGCTGGAGGCGCTGGACGCATCCGTGTCGGTCGCGCCGCTGGGCAGCGAGGAATTGCTGTTCGCCAACAAGCTGTACCGCCTGTGGTTCGGCGTGCAGACGGCCGGACACCTGCAGATGGTGGCGCAGGCCGGCGTGCCGGAGCATCCGCGCACCGACGAATCCCTGGACGAGGTCGATTCGTTCGTGGGGCTGCCGACCGGCGGGCTGACCACGGCGCAATCCGAGAACGCGGAAATCTTCGTGCCGGAACTGGGCAAGTGGCTGGAAGTGCGCTCGCGCTACCTGAACTGGGTGGACGGCCGGCTGGCGCAGATGGTGATCGCCACCGACATCACCCCGCGCCGGCACGCCGAGGAGCAGTCGTCGGCGCAGGCCGAACGCGCGCAGTCCGCCAGCCGCCTGATCACGATGGGGGAAATGGCCTCCAGCGTGGCGCACGAATTGAACCAGCCGCTCACGGCCATCAACAACTACTGCAACGGCCTCGTCTCGCGCATCAAGGGCAAGCAGATCAGCGAAGAAGACCTGCTGGCGGCGCTGGACAAGACGGCGCGCCAGGCCCAGCGGGCCGGCCAGATCATCCAGCGCATCCGCTCGTTCGTGAAACGCAGCGAGCCGAACCGCGCGCTGTCGGACGTGACGCTGATCGTCGGCGAGGCCGTGGAGCTGGCCGAGATCGAATTGCGGCGGCGCAACGTGCGCTTGTCGCATTACGTGGCCGCGCGCCTGCCCAAATTGATGGTGGATCCGATCCTGATCGAGCAGGTGCTGGTCAATCTGCTGAAGAACGCGGCCGAATCGATCGAGCACGCCGGGCGGGCGCCATCACGCCGCAGCGTGGAGCTGCGCGTGATTCCCAAGCAGGTGGACGAGCAGCCGGTGATCGAATTTTCGGTGCTCGATTCGGGCCAGGGGCTGGCGCCGGAAGTCATGGACCGCCTGTACGAAGCGTTCTTTTCCACCAAGGTGGAAGGCATGGGCATCGGCCTGAACCTGTGCCGCACCATAGTGGAATCGCACCAGGGCCGGATGCAGGCCGAGAACATCTACAATGGCGCGGAAGTCGCCGGCTGCCGCTTTTCCTTCTGGATTCCTGTCTCCGGCGCTACAAATTCGATAGTGGGCAAGAACGCCGGTGTGACAGCATGAGCGCCTTGCGCGGCACGGAGATTGACGCATGAGTTTGATTCCGAAGAAGGGCACCGTTTACGTCGTCGACGACGACGAGGCCGTGCGCGACTCGCTGCAATGGCTGCTCGAAGGCAAGGACTACCGGGTGCGCTGCTTCGACTCGGCCGAGTCGTTCCTCTCGCGCTACGACCCGCGCGAAGTCGCCTGCCTGATCGTGGACATCCGCATGGGCGGCATGACGGGGCTGGAACTGCAGGACCGGCTGATCGAGCGCAAATCGCCGCTGCCCATCGTCTTCATCACCGGCCACGGCGACGTGCCGATGGCGGTGAACACGATGAAGAAGGGCGCCATGGATTTCATCCAGAAGCCGTTCAAGGAAGACGAGCTGGTGAGCCTGGTCGAGCGCATGCTCGAACATGCCAAGGGCGCGTTCGCCGAGTACCAGAGCGCCGCGAGCCGGGACGCCTTGCTTTCCAAATTGACGTCGCGCGAGGCACAGGTGCTGGAGCGCATCGTCGCGGGGCGCCTGAACAAGCAGATCGCCGACGACCTGGGCATCAGCATCAAGACGGTGGAGGCGCATCGCGCCAACATCATGGAAAAGCTCAACGCGAACACGGTGGCCGACCTGCTGAAGATCGCGCTGGGGCAAAACGCCCCGAAATCCTGAACGGGTAACGGACGAGAACGCGCCCGCTGGCGCGGGACGCGTCCTTGTGATTGATGACAACAGCCAAACTCATTGACGGCAATGCGCTTGCCAAGAATATCCGCGCCGAGGTGGCGCAACGGACCGCAGCCCTCAAGCAAAAAGGCATCACGCCTGGACTGGCCGTGATCCTCGTCGGCGAAGACCCGGCCAGCCAGGTCTACGTGAAGCACAAGGTCAACGACAGCCGGGAAGCGGGCCTGAATTCGGTGCTGGAGCGCTACCCGGCGACGTTCGACGAAGGCCAATTGCTGGCGCGTATCCGCGCGCTGAACGCCGACCCGTCCATCCACGGCATCCTGGTGCAATTGCCCTTGCCGAAGCACATGGACGCCAACAAGGTCATCGAGACGATCTCGCCCGCCAAGGACGTCGATGGCTTCCACGTGGCGAGCGCCGGCGCGCTGCTGATCGGGCAGCCGGGCTTCTGGCCCTGCACGCCTTATGGCTGCATGAAGATGCTGGAGTCCATCGACTATGAATTGCGCGGCAAGAACGCGGTGGTGATCGGACGCAGCAATATCGTCGGCAAACCGATGGCCCTGATGCTGCTGCAGAAGAACGCCACCGTGACGATCTGCCACAGCGCGACCCGGGACCTCAAGGCGCACACGCTGCAGGCCGACCTCGTGGTCGCGGCGGTGGGCAAGCGCAACGTGCTCACGGCCGACATGGTGAAACCCGGCGCCGTGGTGATCGATGTGGGCATGAACCGCAACGACCAAGGCAAGCTCTGCGGCGACGTCGATTTCGCGGGCGTTAGCGAGGTAGCGGGCTGGATCACGCCCGTACCCGGTGGCGTGGGACCGATGACCCGCGCAATGCTGCTGGTCAATACGCTGCAAGCGGCCGAACGCACGGCGCGCTGAAGTCGCGCCAAATCATCGGGATTGAGGGGTTCAATCCCGGTGCACCGTTGAAACTCGCGGTGCTGACGCAAAATAAGTCGGATGACCAATCCACTCCTCGACTTCACCGATCTTCCGCTGTTCGACCGCATCGAGCCCCAGCATGTCGCGCCCGCGGTCGACGCGCTCCTGGCCGAGGCCGACCAGGCCCTCGAGACCGTCACCCAACCCGACTTCCCCAGCCAGTGGCCGGAGATCTCCAAGGTGCTCGACACCTCGACCGAGCGGCTCGGCCGCGCCTGGGGCGCGGTCAGCCATCTCAACAGTGTTGCCGACACGCCCGAACTGCGAGCGGCATACAACGAGGCCCTGCCGAGGATCACCGACTTCTGGACCCGGCTCGGCTCGGACGAGCGCCTCTACGCCAAGTACAAGGCGATCGACCCGGCCACGCTGAACGCCGAGCAACGGCAGGCGCACAAGAACGCGATCCGCAATTTCGTGCTGGGCGGCGCGGAACTCACCGGCGCCGCGCGCGATCGCTTCGCCGCCATCCAGGAACGGCAGGCCGAGCTGGCCCAGAAGTTCAGCGAGCACGCGCTGGATGCGACCGACGCTTTCGCGTATTACGCGGGCGAAAACGAACTCGAGGGCCTGCCGCAGGACGTGGTGACCGCCGCGCGCGCCGCCGCGCAGGCCGACGGCAAGGAAGGCTACAAGCTCACGCTGAAGATGCCCAGCTACTTGCCGGTCATGCAGTTCGCGCGCAGCGGCGCGCTGCGCGAGCGCCTGTACCGCGCGTACGTCACGCGCGCCAGCGACCAGGGCGACCCGCAGTTCGACAACACGCAGTTGATCCGCGAGATTCTCGCGTTGCGCGAGGAAGAGGCGCGCCTGCTGGGCTATCGCAACTTCGGCGAGGTGTCGCTGGTGCCAAAGATGGCCAGTTCCCCGCAGCAGGTGATCGACTTCCTGCGCGACCTCGCACGCCGTGCGCGGCCTTACGCCGAGAAGGACGTGGCCGATATGCGCGCCTTTGCCGCCGAAAAACTGGGCATCGCCGATCCGCAGGCCTGGGACTGGTCGTACATCGCCGAAAAACTCAAGGAGGAGCGCTACGCCTTTAGCGAACAGGAGGTCAAGCAGTACTTCACGGCGCCCAAAGTGCTCGCCGGCCTGTTCAAGATCGTCGAGACGCTGTTCGAGGTGGCGATCCGGCGCGACGTGGCGCCGGTGTGGAATCCGCAGGTGGAGTTCTACAGAATAGAGAGGTCGCACCCGGAGCGTGCGGGCGAGCGCGAGCGGCCTCGCGGCGAACGCGTGTCTACCGAACTGGTGGGCCAGTTCTACCTCGACCCGTCGGCGCGCTCCGGCAAGCGCGGCGGCGCCTGGATGAACGACGTGCGAGCGCGCTGGCTGCGCCCGGACACGGGCCGGCTGCAGACGCCCGTCGCGCAGCTGGTGTGCAATTTCGCGGAAGGCGTGGATGGCAAACCGCCGCTGCTCACGCACGACGACGTCATCACGCTGTTTCACGAATCCGGCCATGGCCTGCATCACATGCTGACGCAGGTGAACGAGCACGACGTCTCGGGCATCAGCGGTGTCGAATGGGACGCGGTCGAACTTCCCAGCCAGTTCATGGAAAACTTCTGCTGGGAATGGAACGTGCTGCGGCACATGACCGCCCATGTCGACACCGGCGCCGCATTGCCGCGCGAGCTGTTCGACAAGATGCTGGCCGCGAAGAATTTCCAGAGCGGCCTGCAGACGCTGCGGCAAATCGAGTTCGCCCTGTTCGACATGCTGCTGCACACCGAGCACGATCCCGCGCAGGATTTCATGCCCCTGCTCGCGAAGGTGCGCGACGAGGTCGCCGTGGTGCAGCCGCCCGCGTTCAGCCGCACCGCCCATACATTCAGTCACATTTTCGCGGGCGGCTATGCCGCAGGCTATTACAGCTACAAGTGGGCGGAGGTTCTCAGTGCCGATGCCTATGCGGCATTCGAGGAGACGATGGGTAAAGACGGCTTGCCCAGCGTCGAAACCGGGAGAAAATACCGCCAAGCCATCCTCGAAGCCGGCGGCAGCCGGCCGGCGATCGAGTCGTTCAGGGCCTTCCGGGGGCGCGATCCCTCTCTGGACGCCTTGCTTCGCCACCAGGGCATGGCTTGAACCGATACGCACTGTTGGAGCTCGTACAGATGTCTTTCGTTCGACCCGTGTTCGCCCTCGCCGGCCTGTTGGTTGCGGCCGGTTTCGGCACCAGCGATGCAAACGCGCAACAGATTTACCGGATCGAGGGATCCGACGGCAAGCTCACTTTTTCGGACAAGGCGCCGCTCGAGCCGAACCCACGCGCCACCGCGACGGCCAAGGCGGTGCCCCTGCCGATGCCGGGGACCGCGACGGACAACGGCACGTTGCCGTTCCAGGTGCGGCAGGTCGCGGACCGCTATCCGGTGACGCTGTACACGAGCGCAGGCTGCGCCCCTTGCGCCAACGGGCGCGCGATGCTGTCGGCGCGCGGCATTCCGTTCAACGAGAAGACAGTGGCGAGCAACGAGGACATCGAAGCATTGAAGCGCCTCTCGGGTGCCGCATCGGTGCCATTCCTCACCGTGGGCGGGCAACAGCTGAAGGGTTTCTCCGAAATCGAATGGACCCAGTTCCTGGATGCTGCGGGTTATCCGAAGACTTCGCAACTGCCCACGAGCTACAGCCCGCCGCCGGCCACGCCGCTGGTCGCTGCTCAGGCGCCCACGCGCCCGGCCCCCTCGCAGGCGGCACCTCGCGCCGCTCCGCCTCCGTTGCCAGCGCCCGCTGCGACATCGGGCGACAATCCCGCCGGCATCCGGTTCTGATCAAAACAGCAGCGTCTTGACGCCGGCCGCTGTGCCCAGCAGGCACACGGCGGCTTTCTGGTGCGCGAACACGCCCACCGTCACCACCCCCGGCCACTGGTTGACTTCGGATTCGAAGCGCAGCGGATCTGAAATGGCCAACCCGGCGACATCCAGGATGTGCTGACCGTTGTCGGTCACGAGCGGCTGCCCATCCTTCACGCGCAGCCTGGCTATCCCGCCCATCGCCGCAAACTGGCGCGCCAGCCGCTGCGAGGCCATCGGAATGACTTCCACCGGCACCGGAAAGCGGCCGAGCACCTGCACCTGCTTGGATTCGTCGACGATGCACACGAAGCGCCTGGACTGCGCGGCGACGATCTTCTCGCGCGTAAGCGCGGCGCCCCCGCCCTTGATCATGCAACCCGCGCCGTCGATTTCGTCCGCGCCGTCGATGTAGACCGGGAGATCACCGACTTCGTTCGCATCGAAGACGCTGATGCCCAGCCCGCGCAGCCGCTGCGTTGAAGCATCCGAGCTCGACACCGCACCGGCGATCCGGTCCTTCATCGTTGCGAGCGCGTCGATGAATTTGTTCACCGTGGAGCCCGTCCCGACGCCGACGATCTCGCCCGGCACCACATAGTGCAGGGCGGCCTGGCCGACCAGCGTTTTCAGTTCGTCCTGGGTCACGCGACAATCCTGGGGTTTCGTTCAATTGGCGGAATTATCCATGTCCTTGCTGCCCTACTCGCTCGCGCGCCCCTTCCTGTTCGGACTCGACCCCGAACGGGCGCACGAACTGACGATGCTTTCCCTGGCGCGCCTGCAGGGCACGCCGCTGCGGTGGGCTTACGGCAATGCGATGGTGGACGATCCGGTCGTGCTCGCCGGCCTCACGTTCCCGAACCGGGTGGGCCTCGCCGCGGGCCTGGACAAGAACGCGCGCTGCATCGATGGGCTGGGAGCCATGGGCTTCGGATTCGTCGAAGTCGGCACCGTGACGCCAATCGCCCAGCCGGGCAATCCCAAGCCGCGCATGTTCCGGCTGCCGCAAGCCCATGCGCTGATCAACCGGCTCGGGTTCAACAACGACGGGCTGGAGGCCTTCATCGCGAACGTGAAGCGCTCGACCTTCCGCCAGAAGGGCCGCATTCTCGGGTTGAACATCGGCAAGAACGCCGCGACGCCCATCGAGAAGGCGACCAGCGACTACCTGGTCTGCCTGGAGGGCGTGTACCCCCACGCCGATTACGTTGCCATCAACATCTCGAGCCCGAACACGAAGGACTTGCGCTCACTGCAGGGCGACGACGCACTGGGCGCACTGCTCGACGCCGTCGGCCAGCAGCGCGAGGCACTGGCGCGCCGGCACGGCCGGCGCGTGCCCGTGTTCGTCAAGATCGCGCCCGACCTCGAAGCCGACCAGATCGATGCGATCGCCTCCGCGCTGAAGCGCCAAGGGATGGACGGTGTCATCGCAACCAATACGACGACCAGCCGCGAAGCCGTCGAAGGCCTGCCGCATGCGCAGGAAACCGGCGGATTGAGCGGGGCGCCGCTGCTCCAGGCCAGCAATCGCGTGATCACGCGGCTGCGGGCTTCCCTCGGCAAGGGCTTCCCCATCATCGGCGTCGGCGGGATCATGAGCGCGGAAGACGCCGTGACCAAGATCGACGCGGGCGCGGACCTGGTGCAGATCTACACGGGTCTGATCTACCGCGGCCCGCAGCTGGTGAAGGACGCCGCGCTCGCGATCAAGCGGATGCGCAAGCACGCGTAGTGCGCACTCAGAACGCGTACGTGCCTGAGAGCTTGAGCACGTAGCTGCGCCCCGGCGCTGCCTCATAGAATCGGCCGTTCCCCTCGTTGACAATCACCGACCCGGCGTAGCGTCGGTCCAGCACGTTGTCGACGCGCGCAGCCGCCGACAAGGCCCAACCGCGCAGGCCGAACACATACCCGGCATGCAGCGCGAGCGTCGTGAACGACGGCGCGGCTTCGCTGTTGGTGTCGTTCACGTACACACGGCTCGAGCGGCGCACCTCCGCGCCGGCGCGCCAGCCGCGTGCCGGCTGCCAGGCGACTTCCGCCGCGGTGACCGATCGCGCGATGCCCGGAATGCGGTTGCCGGCGGGAACGAGCAGCCGCGTCGGTATGGTGCAGGGCGTCGCTGTGCACGTGGCGAACGCATCCCGGTAGCGCGCATCCAGCCACGTCTGCGACACGCCGAATTGCCACGCCGGGGCCAGCATGGCGTTCCAGGCGAATTCAAGCCCGCGCCGCCGTGTGGCGCCGGCATTCTGGAACGTGCTGCGTCCTCCCGTGTTGGTCTGAGTCACGATCTCGTCGTGCGTGGAGGTCTGGAACAGTGCGGCGCTCCACTCGGTCCGAAGCGCATTTCCACGGGGCGAGCGCCCTTTCACGCCGAGTTCGAAGTTGTCGCTGCGCGAAGGCCGCAGCGCGAAGTTCAGGCCCGCCGTGCCGTCCGGACGGTACGCCAGCTCGTTGAAGGTGGGCGTTTCGAACCCACGCCCCATCGCCGTGTAAACATGCAGCTCGGGCGACCATGCATACATCAGCGCGGCCACCGGCAGCGTCGCGCCGTAGCGCACGTCGCCGCTGTCGTTGCCGTTCGGGCCGGCGATGAAATGATCGTTGGAAGCGAAGCGCACGGTGCTGCGCCGCACGCCCGCCGTCAGGCTCCATTGCGGCGCGAACTTCCACACGCCCTGCAGGTACGGGTCCACGTTCGAGACGCGGTTGTCCTCGTCCCGCCGCAGCGCGCCCTGCACGCCGAGCGTGGCACCCGAGAAGTTCTGCCAGCCGAGGCGGTGCTCCTGCATCCGGTCGTACGACAGTCCGGCCACGACTTCCAGCGGCCCCTGCGCCAAGGTGGTGTGCGACGTCCACCTCAAATCGGTGCCGGCGTACTCGCGCTGCAGCCCGATCACACCGCCCGGATGCAGCGGGCTGGCTTGCGCGCCGGTGGGAATGGCCTGGAATTGCTGCGTGTCGCGCTGCCCGCCGTACACCATCAGGCGCACGGCGCTGCCGCCGGCGAGCCGGTGCTCGTGGATCACGCCGAGCTGGCTTTGTCGCACGGTCTTGCGCGTGTCGAACAGCGTTGCCGAAGCATCGACGCTGCGTGGCGCGAGATCGAATTGGCTGCGGGTCAGCCCCAGCGGGTCATCCGCGCGCAGGTCCAGCGCGTTGGCGACGATCGTCCAATCGCTGCCTTCGCCGCGCTTGATATCCAGCCGCGCGTTGGCCAGGTTGCGCGACGCGCTGCTGTGCTCGCGCCAGCCCTCTGTTTCGAGGTGATTGGCGCTGAGCGCATAACCCAATCCCTGCGTCGATCCGCTGGCCCGCACGCCAGGGCGCACCAATCCGTTGCTGCCGACGGCGAGGCTGGGCGTGACCGTGGGCGGCCCCTCGCCGGTTTCGGTGAAGACTTGCAGCACGCCGCCCGAGGAGTTGCCGTACAGCACGGAAAACGGCCCGCGCAGGACTTCGACGCGTCCGGCCGACGCCAGGTCGAAATGCGAGAGTTGCCCCTGCCCGTCGGGCATGGTGGCCGGGATGCCGTCCACGTACAGCCGCACGCCGCGCACGCCGAAACTCGAGCGCGCGCCGAACCCCCGGATCGAGAGTTGCAGGTCCTGCGCATAGTTCTGCCGGTCGCGCGCGATGACGCCGGGCACGAGCGCCATGCTCTCCGACAGGTTGATCTCCGGCCGCGCGGCCGCGCGCAGCCGCTCGCCGTCGATCACGTCCACCGCGGCCGGGACGTCGAACGGCGCGGCTTCGCTGCGGGTCGCGCTGACGGTCACCTGCGGCAGCGTCTGCGCGGCGGCGCCGGCGGCCATGCCCAGCGCGAATGCGATCAATGCGGTGCCTCTCATGGCTACGCCTCTTGCAGCAGGGCCGTGACGTGTTCGGCAATCGCCAGCGCGCTCGTGAGGCCGGGGGATTCGATCCCGAACAGGTTCACGAGGCCGGGCACGCCATGCAGCCACGGCCCGTCGATGCGAAAGTCAGGTGCGCGTTCGCCTGGCCCATGGATCTTCGGCCGCACGCCGCTGTAGCTCGGCTGCAGGGCGCCGTCCGGCAAGCCCGGCCAGTACCGCCTCACCTCGGCATAGAAGCCGTCGGCGCGGTGCAGGTCCACGCTGTAGTCGATCTGTTCGGACCGCTCGGCATCGAGCCACTCGAAATCGGGGCCGAACTTCGCCTGCCCCCCGAGATCCAGCGTGAGGTGCACACCGAGCCAGGAATCGTCCGGCGCGGGATAGATCAGCCGCGAGAATGGCGCCTTGCCCGGCAGCGCGTAGTAGCTGCCTTTGGCGAAATACTCGCGCGGCACGAACCGGGCCTCCAGGCCTTCGAACCGCCGCGCCAGGTCGCAGGCGTGCAGGGACGCCGAGTTGACGATGATCGGCGCCGCCACCTCGCTGCCGTCCGCGAGCCGAACCACATGGGCCTGCCCGCCCCGGCCCAGCAGCGCCGAATCGACCGGCGAGTCGACCGCGACCATGCCGCCCGCCTGCTCGAGGTCGCCTTGCAGGGCCAGCATGAAGCCGTGGCTGTCGACGATCCCGGTGGAGGGCGAGAGCAGCGCCGCGACGCAGTGCAAGCCCGGCTCCAGTGCCTGCGCCTCGCGCGCCCGCAGCCATTGCACCGGCACGCCGTTGGCCACCGCGCGGTCCTGCAGGGTGCGCAGCGCGCCTTCTTCGGCCGTCGTGGTCGCAACCACCAATTTGCCGCAATTGCGGTGCGCGACGCCATGGCTCGCGCAAAGCTCGTACAGCAATTGCTTGCCCCGCACGCACAAACGCGCCTTGAGCGAACCCGGTGCGTAGTACAGGCCGGCGTGGATGACTTCGCTGTTGCGCGAACTCACGCCCTGGCCGATCGCCGTCTGCGCCTCGGCGACGATGGTTTCGCGCCCGGTCCTTGCCAGCGCGCGCCCGACCGCGAGACCCACCGCGCCCGCACCGATCACGATCGCATCGACCCGGTCCATCAGAGCCCTCCCCGCGGGTCCGTGCGCAGCAGCATCTCCACCAACTGGCGCAGGTGCCGCCTGAGCCCTTCGAAGCCGTCATTCAGTTCGAGCGTGCGCTCGTCCAGGTATAGCTTGCGGTTGATTTCCACCTGCATGCTGTGGCGGTGCTGCGCCGGGTCGCCGTAGCGGCGCACGAGTTCAACGCCCTTGTACGGGTGGTTGTACGACACGCTGTAGCCCAGGGACTGGAGAAACTCGCAAACCTTGCGCGACAGCGCTGGCGCCGCGGTCATGCCTTCGCGATCGCCCACGACGAAATCGGCATGCACCAGGCCCGGGAAATCGGTCGAGTACGACGACGCGATCGCGGGCATGGAATGGCAATTCAGGTGGATGCTGTAGCCATGCCGCGCATGCGCTGTGTCGATGGCGCGGCGCACCGCCTCGTGGTAGGGCTGCCAGCAACGCTCGATGCGGGAACGCACCTCCTGCACCGACAGGCGCCGCTGGTAGATGGGCACGCCGTCGTCCGTCATGCGCCACACCAGCCCCTTGCCCAGCCGGACTTTCGCCAGCGCCTGGGGGTCGGTTTCCACCGGGTCCGGCCACGCTTTCTCGAACAGGCTGACGTCGATCTCGGTGGTGTTGCGATTCACGTCCAGGTAGCTGCGCGGAAAGAGCGCCTCGATCCAGGCGGCGCCCACTTCCGGCGCGAAGTCGTACAGCTTTTCGACATGCGTGTCCTCGGCCTGGCGCAGCACTGCGCGATCGCATGCGTGGCGGAAGTCGTCGGGATAATCGACGCCGCTGTGTGGCGAGTCGAGCACGAGCGGGCTGCGGCCCGCGATGGTGCGCACGGCAAAACTCATGCAACGATTGTGGCTCAAGCGCATGTTTTTCGGGGCAGGCCGGCGCTGGCTCGAGCCTCTGTCTCGGCCGCTCGACCGTGCACCAGCCATCCCACTGTGCAAAAGCAAACGGCACCCGAAGGCGCCGTTTCTTTCGATCCGATGGTGGGCGGTGCAGGGATTGAACCTGCGACCCCTCCCGTGTGAGGGGAGTGCTCTACCGCTGAGCTAACCGCCCGTCTTCCCGCTGCGGGAAAGCGCTGGATTATGCCATACGGCTGAAGGGCTCCATCCGCCAGAGCGTCTTGCCGCCGCTGGCTTTATCGAGCTGCTTGAGCACCTCTTCGTGGGCCGCCGCTTCCTGGTCGCTTGCCAGCAGCACCGGCAAGGTGAAAGCCGTGAGGTCGACGCGCGTCACGATGCCGCCGACCGTATCGGATGCACCCAGGTCGATCAGCAGCGCGTCCTGGCCGCGCGTGAGATTGATGTAGACGTCCGCAAGCAGCTCGGCGTCCAGCAAGGCGCCGTGCAAGGTGCGGCTCGAGTTGTCGACGCCCAACCGGTCGCACAGCGCGTCCAGGCTGTTGCGCTTGCCCGGGTACACGTCCTTGGCCATCGCGAGCGTGTCGGTGATCTGGCCGACGTAGCTGGTGAAGGCCGGCCGGCCCAGCAACTCCAGTTCGCGATTGAGGAAGCTCACGTCGAACGCCGCGTTGTGGATGATGATCTCGGCGCCGGCGAGGTATTCCAGCAGCTCGTCCGCGACGCCCGCGAACTTGGGCTTGTCGCGCAGGAATTCGTTGCTGATGCCGTGCACCTTGAGCGCGTCCTCGTGGCTCTCGCGTTCCGGATTGAGGTAAAAATGCTTGTTGTTGCCGGTCAGCTTGCGCGCCATGAGTTCGACGCAGCCGATCTCGATGATGCGGTCGCCGCCTTCCGCGGACAGGCCTGTTGTTTCGGTGTCGAGCACGATCTGGCGCATGGCCGGCATTATGCTTGAGCCCTGCCGCAGCAAGGAGCACGTCATGTTCGATCTCGCCGGAAAAGTCGCCCTGGTCACCGGAGGAAACGGCGGGATCGGACTCGGGATGGCTCGCGGCCTGGCGCAGGCGGGCGCCACCGTGGTGTTGGCGGCGCGCGACGCGGTCAAATCGGCCGCGGCGATCCAGGCCTTGACCGGCGATGGCCTGAAAGCCGATTCCATCGAAGCCAACGTGACGAACGAGGGCGAGGTGGCGCAGATGTTCCAGGAGCTGATGCTGCGCCACGGCCGGCTGGACATCCTCGTGAACAATGCCGGCACCAACATCCGCAAGGCGGCGCACGACATGAGCCTGGCCGAGTGGAACAACGTGATGGACACCAACCTGACCAGCACGTTCCTGTGCTGCCGCGCCGCACGCGCGCTGATGCAGGAAGCCGGCGGCGGCAAGATCATCAACATCGGGTCGATGCTGTCGATCTTCGGCGCGCCGTACGCGCCGGCTTACGGCGCGAGCAAAGGCGGCGTGGTGCAACTGACCCGATCGATCGCGACCGCGTGGGCCGCCGACAACATCCAGGCCAACGCGGTGCTGCCGGGCTGGATCGACACCGATCTCACCCGCAAGGCGCGCGAGCAGGTGGCGGGGTTGCACGAGCGGGTGCTGGGCCGCACGCCCGCGGGCCGTTGGGGCGTACCGGCCGACCTGGCCGGCATCGCCGTGTTCCTGGCCAGCAGCGCGTCGGATTTCATCACCGGCACCGCAATCCCGGTGGATGGGGGATATTCCGTAGCTTGAAAGCTTCGTGGGTCAGTCTCGCAGGGTGGGCAACTCGTTGCCACCCGAGCCCGCTAGTGCTTTTCTTTCGCGTAATTGATCGAGTACTTCGGGATTTCCACGGTCAGGTCCTTCTGCGCGAGGATCGCCTGGCAGGACAGGCGTGAGTTCGGTTCCAGCCCCCACGCACGATCGAGCAGGTCCTCCTCGCTCTCGTCCATCTCATTGAGCGAGCTGAAACCTTCGCGCACGATCACGTGGCACGTAGTGCATGCGCAGCTCATCTCGCACGCGTGCTCGATCTCGATGTGGTTGTCGAGCAGAGCCTCGCAGATGGACGTGCCGGCGGGCGCCGTCACCTCCGCGCCTTCGGGGCAGTACTCGGGATGCGGGAGGATCTTTATCTTGGGCATTGTTAGAGAGTTTCGACGTTCTTGCCGGACAGCGCCTGCTGGATGCTGTGGTTCATGCGCTCGGCCGCGAACGACTCGGTGCCCTTGGCCAGCGCCTGCGTGGCGGCTTCGATGGCGCCGGCGTCGCCACTGGCCGCGGCGATCTGGCGCAACTGCTCCATCAGCGAATCGATGTGGGCGCGTTCGTCGGCGCCGAGGATGGCGCCGTCCGCGTCCAGCGCGCTTTGCGTCGCGAGCAGCATCCGTTGCGCGTCCACGCGCGCCTCCGCCAGTGCGCGGGCCTTCATGTCCTGTTCGGCCGTCGTGAAACTCTCCTGCAGCATCCTGGCGATCTGCTCGTCCGAAAGCCCGTACGACGGCTTCACGTCGATGCGCGCCTCCACGCCACTGGTCTGCTCTTTGGCGCTGACGCTGAGCAGGCCATCCGCGTCGATCGTGAAGGTGACGCGGATGCGCGCCGCGCCCGCGACCATCGGCGGGATGCCGCGCAGCTCGAACCGCGCCAGGCTGCGGCAGTCCTGCACGAGATCGCGCTCGCCCTGCACGACGTGCAAGGCCAGGGCGGTCTGCCCATCCTGGTAGGTCGTGAAATCCTGCGCCTTGGCCGTGGGGATGGTCTCGTTGCGAGGCACGATGCGCTCGACCAGCCCGCCCATGGTTTCGATGCCCAGCGAAAGGGGAATGACGTCCAGCAGCAGCAGGTCGCCGGCAGCATTGTTGCCGGCCAGCTGGTTCGCCTGGATCGCGGCCCCGATCGCCACCACTTCGTCCGGATTGAGGTTGGTGAGCGGCTCGCGGCCGAAGAACTCCGCCACCGCGCGCCGGACCTGCGGCATGCGCGTGGAGCCGCCCACGAGCACGACGCCTTTGATTTCGTCGCGAGCCAGCTTCGCATCGCGCAACGCCTTGCGAACCGCCGACATGGTGCGGGCGGTCAAATCCGCGGTGACACCCTCGAAGTCGGCGCGAGCGACCTGGACATCCGCGGCGGCACCGTCGACCGCGATTCGCGCGGTGACCGATTGCGTCGCGGAGAGCTTTTCCTTGGCGGCGCGCGCGACCATCTTGATCGATGCCTTCGCGCTCGCCCCGGCAGCCTCGAGGCCGGCCTTGGCCAGCATCCAGTCCGCGAGCGCGCGGTCGTAGTCGTCGCCGCCCAGGGCGGAATCGCCGCCAGTGGCGATCACTTCGAACACGCCCTTGGTCAGCCGCAGGATCGAGATGTCGAACGTGCCGCCGCCCAGGTCGTAGACGGCATAGATGCCTTCGCTCGCGTTGTCCAGCCCGTAGGCGATGGCGGCGGCCGTGGGCTCGTTGATCAGCCGCAGGACGTTGATGCCGGCCAGGTGCGCCGCATCCTTGGTGGCCTGGCGTTGCGCATCGTCGAAGTAAGCCGGGACCGTGATGACGGCGCCGTAGAGGTCGGCATTGAAGGTGTCCTCGGCGCGGTAGCGCAGCGTCACCAGGATTTCGGCGCTGATCTCGACCGGCGACTTTTCTCCGGCGCGCGTCTGCAGCGCCACCATGCCGGGCTTGTCGACGAAGCGGTAAGGCAGCTTGTCGCGATTGCCGATGTCCGCCAGCCCCCGGCCCATGAAGCGCTTGACCGAAGCGATCGTGTTCTCGGGATCGTCGGCCTGCGCGGCTTGGGCGTCATAGCCGATCTGGCGGCCGCCGTTTTCCAGGTAGCGCACCACCGAAGGCAGGATCACCCTGCCCTCGCCGTCCGGCAGGCATTCGGCGACAGCGCTGCGCACTGACGCCACGAGCGAATGCGTCGTTCCGAGATCGATGCCGACCGCGACGCGGCGCTGGTGCGGGTCGGGCGACTGGCCGGGTTCTGAAATCTGAAGCAGTGCCATAGGGAAGACGTTATTGTCCCAGCTGTTCCATGCGGGCTTCGACGTCGCGGCCGAACCGTTCGATGAACATCAACGCCCGCACCTGCCGCGCGGCACCCGTCGGGTCGTTCTCTGCATCGAGCAGTTTGCGGATGCGCTCCAGGGCCTCGCTTCGGGCCGCGTTCAACTGGCTTTCGAGGACGTCCAGATCGGCTTCGCCCTGCGCATCGTCCAGCTCCTCGCGCCATTGCATCTGCTCGATCAGGAACTGCGCCGGCATCGCGGTGTTGCTTTCGGCGGCGATCGGCGCGCCCCGCAGCTCGCACAGGTAGGCGGCGCGCCTGATCGGCTCCTTCAGGCGCTGGTATGCCTCGTTGATCCGCACCGACCATTGCATCGCGATGCGCTGGGCGGCCGCGCCCTGCGCGGCGAACCGGTCCGGATGGGCCTCCCGCTGCAACTCCTTCCAGCGGGCGTCCACCGCGGCGCGGTCCTGCTCGAACCGCTCGGGCAGGCCGAACAGCTCGAAGTCGCTGGATTGCAGGTTGATGTTCATCCGGTCAGCTCAGAAAAGCGCCGGCCCTGGAAGCAGGGCCGGTGTTTCTCGATTCAGGCTCGCACGAGGCGGGCAGCTTGCTCTCGCGCCACAAGGTCAGACCCGGAAACTTTCGCCGCAACCGCAGCGGTCGCGCTCGTTCGGGTTGATGAACTTGAAGCCCTCGTTGAGTCCCTCGCGCACGAAATCCAGTTGCGTCCCGTCGATGTAGGCCAGGCTCTTGGGATCGATCAGGACTTTGACGCCATGCTCCTGGAACACGATGTCTTCGGGCGCGATCTCATCGACGTACTCGAGCTTGTAGGCGAGGCCCGAGCACCCGGTCGTCTTCACGCCCAGCCGCACTCCCACACCCTTGCCGCGCTTGTCGATATAGCGTGAGATATGGCGGGCAGCTGCTTCAGTCAAGGAAATTGCCATAAGTTTTAAACGGAACGGGCCCATCCCAGGTCACCGCGGAACCCGGTCCGCTGGTGGGGGTGGGCTGGTTAATGCGTGTGCTTCTTCTTGTAGTCCTCGACGGCCGCCTTGATGGCATCCTCTGCGAGGATCGAACAATGGATCTTCACCGGCGGCAGCGCCAGTTCCTCGGCGATCTGGCTGTTCTTCAGCGCCGCAGCCTGGTCCAGCGTCTTGCCCTTCACCCATTCGGTAACGAGCGAGCTGGACGCGATGGCCGAGCCGCAGCCGTAGGTCTTGAAGCGCGCGTCCTCGATCACGCCGGTGGACGCATTCACCTTGATCTGCAGCTTCATCACGTCGCCGCAAGCCGGCGCGCCCACCATGCCGGTGCCGACGGACTCGTCGCCCTTGTCGAAGGAGCCGACGTTGCGCGGATTCTCGTAGTGGTCAACGACTTTTTCGGAATAGGCCATCTTCGTACCTCTTTATCTCTGTCATGTCTCAATGAGCCGACCACTGGATGGTCGAGATGTCGATGCCGTCCTGGTACATCTCCCACAGCGGGCTCAGCTCGCGCAGCCGCGCGACGTTCTGCTTGATGCTGGAGACGGCGTAATCGATTTCTTCCTCGGTCGTGAACCGGCCGATGGTCATGCGCAAGCTGCTGTGCGCGAGTTCGTCGCTGCGGCCCAGGGCGCGCAGGACATAACTGGGCTCCAGCGACGCCGACGTGCAGGCCGAACCGGACGAAACGGCCAGGCCCTTGATGCCCATGATCAGCGATTCGCCTTCGACGAAGTTGAAGCTGATGTTCAGGTTCTGCGGCACCCGCTTTTCCAGGTTGCCATTGATGAACGTCTGGTCGATGGCCGTCAACCCGCTGAGCAGCTTCTGCTGGAGGGCGCGCGCCTTCGCGTTGTCCTGGACCATTTCGGCCTTGGCGAGGCGGAAGGCTTCGCCCATGCCGACGATCTGGTGCG
>JAGRPN010000290.1 GCA_019449555.1 Ramlibacter sp. | reverse complement strand
TGGTTCCTGATCGTGGAGCCCCACGGCCTGGCCAAACTGTGGTCCACCGGCAAGCAGAAGCTTCGCCTGTGGCCGTTCCCCCATTGATGGAAGAGACCTGTTTTCAGGCAACCCGGCACCGCAAGTGCCTTTTTAACTAAGAGGAGACGTTATTCATGAAACTGCGCAATCTTGCACTGGCCTCCTGCCTGGCGGTCGTGGGAATCACGGCATTCGCCCAGCCCAAGGAGCAATTTTTTCCGGCTTTGCCATATCGCACCGGGGCTTTCGCCCCCAACGGCGTGCCATGGGCGAATGGCTACCTGGACTACCTCAAGCTGACCAATGCGCGGGGCGGGATCAATGGCGTGAAGATCATCTTCGAGGAATGCGAAACGGCCTACGACACGGCCCGCGGTGTCGAATGCTATGAACGGCTCAAGGGCAAGAACGGCGGTGCGACACTGTTCCAGCCGCTTTCCACCGGCATCACGTTCGCGCTCACCGAGAAGGCGCCCGCCGACAAGATTCCCCTGGTCACGGCAGGCTATGGCCGCAGCGAAAGTGCCGACGGCGGTGTGTTCAAGTGGAACTTCCCTATTGCCGGCACGTACTGGATGGCCGCCGACGTGCTGATCCAGTACCTGGGCAAGAAGGAAGGCGGCCTCGACAAGCTCAAGGGCAAGAAGATCACGCTCGTGTACCACGACAGCCCGTACGGCAAGGAGCCGATCCCGCTGCTGCAGGAGCGCAGCAAGATGCACGGCTTCGACCTGCAACTGCTGCCCGTGGCCTCGCCGGGTATCGAGCAGAAGGCCACCTGGCTGCAGATCCGCCAGTACCGCCCCGATTACGTGCTGCTCTGGGGCTGGGGCGTGATGAATTCCACGGCCGTCAAGGAAGCCCAGGCAACCGGTTACCCGCGTGAAAAGATGTACGGCGTGTGGTGGTCGTCCGCCGAGCCCGACGTCAAGGACATCGGCGAAGGTGCCAAGGGATACAACGGCATCACGTTCCAGCACGGCGCCGAGCCGCAGTCGGCCGTCGTCAAGGAAATCCTGGAAAAGGTCCATGCCAAGGGACAGGGCACCGGCCCGAAGGAAGAAGTCGGCCAGGTGCTCTACATGCGCGGCGTGCTGAGCGCGATGTTCGGTGTGGAGGGCGTTCGCGCCGCCCAGGAGCGCTTCGGCAAGGGCAAGTGGGTGAGCGGCGAACAGGCGCGCTGGGGCCTGGAAAACCTGAACCTGACGCAGGCGAAGCTCGACGCGCTGGGCTTCAAGGGCGTGATGCGTCCGATCAGCACCTCCTGCATGGACCACCAGGGCGCGAACTGGGCCCGAATCCACACCTGGGACGGCAAGAAGTGGAACTTCACGTCCGACTGGCTGCAGGCGGACGACCAGGTGCTCAAGCCGCTGGTCAAGGCGACCGCTGACAAGTACGCGGCCGAGAAGCACCTTCAGCGGCGCACCCCGGCGGACTGCCAGTCCTGATTCGCTGCGCGAAACAGCCTGGCAGCAGCTGCCTGTACTGACGGCACCCTCCCCAACCCCTCCCGCCAAACGGGAGGGGCAGCGGCTCCCAGGAGCCGCGTTGCGGGAGAAAGCGGCTCTCGCGAGCCGCCAATCGAGAGAGCTGCACCAGCTCTGCCGATTGGTGAAGGTGAAAGACCTATGGAACCGAAAAAAATCGTTCTCAACGTCAATGGCATCGAGGTCATCTACAACCATGTGATCCTCGTGCTCAAGGGTGTGTCGCTGCAGGTGCCCGACGGCAGGATCGTGGCGATCCTGGGCGGCAATGGCGCCGGCAAGACGACCACACTGCGCGCCGTGTCGAACCTGCTCAAAGGCGAGCGCGGCGCGGTCACCAAGGGTTCGATCGAACTGCGCGGCGAGCGCATCGAGAATCTCTCTCCCGCGGACCTCGTGGAGCGCGGCGTCGTGCAGGTGATGGAGGGTCGCCATTGCTTCGCCCACCTGACGATCGAGGAAAACCTGTTGACCGGCGCCTACACGCGAAAAAGCAAGGCCGAGGTCGCCGCCAACCTGGACAAGGTCTACACGTATTTTCCGCGGCTGAAGATGCGCCGCGGCTCCCAGGCGGCCTACACCTCCGGCGGCGAACAGCAGATGTGCGCGATCGGCCGCGCCCTGATGGCGAGCCCGAACATCGTGCTGCTCGACGAACCCTCCATGGGGCTGGCGCCGCAGATCGTCGACGAGGTGTTCGGCATCGTGAAGGATCTCAACACCAAGGAACGCGTCACGTTCCTGCTCGCCGAGCAGAACACGAACATGGCGCTGCAATACTCCGACTACGGCTACATCATGGAAAGCGGGCGGGTCGTCATGGACGGACCGGCCGCCGAACTGGCGAACAACGAGGACGTAAAGGAGTTCTACCTTGGTGTGGGAGGCGGCGAGCGCAAGAGCTTCCGCGACGTGAAGAGCTACAAGCGACGCAAGCGCTGGCTGGCGTGAGGAACGACGATGAACGACTATTTCGACGCACTGGAAGTGCGCGACCCCGGGGAGCGTGAAGCCCGGTTGATGGCCGCCCTGCCCGGGCAGGTGGCGCACGCGCAGCGCAGCGCTGCGGCGTTCGCCCAGATCCTCGCGGGAGTCGATGCCCGCTCGATCGATTCACGCGCGGCGCTCGCGCGCCTGCCCGTCACGCGCAAGCCCGAGCTGCTGGGACGGCAGCAGGCCACGCGCCCCGGGGATCCGTTCGGCGGTTTTTCCGCCATCGTGCGCGGCCCGCACATGCCGCACATCTTCGCGTCGCCCGGCCCCATCTACGAACCCGACGGCACCGCGCCCGACTACTTGCGCGCCGCCCGGGCCATGTTCGCAGCCGGATTCCGGCGCGGCGACCTGGTGCACAACTCGTTCAGCTACCACATGACGCCCGGCGCGTTCATCATGGAGTCGGGCGCGCACGCGGTGGGCTGCACCGTGTTCCCGGCGGGCGTGGGCCAGACCGAGCAGCAACTGCAGGCCATCGCCGAACTCAGGCCTGACGCCTACATGGGCACGCCGAGTTTCCTGCGCATCCTGGTCGAGAAGGCGGCCGAAACGAACGTCGACATCTCGAGCATGTGCAAGGGGCTCACCGGCGGCGAAGCGCTCCCGCCGAGCCTGCGCAACTGGTTCGCCGAGCATGGGCTGGCGGTCTATCAAAGCTACGCCACCGCCGACCTGGGGCTGATCGCCTACGAGACGCAGGCGCGCGAAGGCCTGGTGCTCGACGAGAGCCTGATCGTCGAAATCGTGCAGCCCGGCACCGGCGATCCGGTGGCCGAAGGCGAAGTGGGCGAGCTGGTCGTCACCACGCTGAACCCTGCCTATCCCCTGATCCGGTTCGGGACGGGTGACCTGTCGGCGCTGCTGCCCGGTCGCTGCCCCACGGGCCGCACCAACACCCGCATCAAGGGGTGGCTGGGCCGCGCCGACCAGACCACGAAGATCCGCGGGATGTTCGTGCACCCGGGACAGGTGGCCGACATCGCGCGCCGCTTTCCCGAAGTCCTCAAGGCGCGGCTGGTGGTCAGCGGAGAGATGGCCAACGATGTCATGACCCTGAAAGTCGAAGCGGCGTCCGTTCCCAAAGGGCTGGACGAGCGCATCGGCGATGCCATCCGCGATGTCACGAAATTGCGCGGCGACGTGCAGCTGCTGCGGCCAGGCAGCTTGCCCAACGACGGCAAGGTCATCGAGGACGCCCGCAGCTACAAGTGAGTTCGCGCCGCACCGGAGAGCTTTTGCGCCCGGTTACAGGCCGTCACCCGCCGCGGCCATCCCGCACTCCTGCGGGGATTCTTTCGCGCCGCCGCTACGTAGTTCCCGTGATGCCACGGGCATCGCGCGCGGCCTAACATTTGCGGGTCCCCCGAAGGAGTTTCATGATCAAGCTGTTCCAGACCCTCGCCGTCGCGGCGGTGCTGGCACCCGCATTCGGCGCCCCTGCCGCCGAGTTCCCTGCGAAGGACAAGCCCATCTCGATCGTCGTGCCGTTTGCGGCCGGAGGCCCGACCGACAGCGTCGCGCGCGACCTGGCCGAAGCGATGCGCAAGCCGCTCGGAGGCGCGAGGATCGTGGTGGACAATGCGGCCGGCGCGGGCGGCACCATCGGTGCCAACAAGGTGGCCAAGGCGATCGCCGATGGCCACACGCTATTGCTGTACCACATCGGCATGGCCACCTCGCCCGCGCTGTACCGGAACCTGCCTTACAGGACGCTGGAGGACTTCGAATACCTCGGCCTGGTCAACGAGGTGCCGATGACGCTGATCGGCCGGCCTTCGATCCCCGCCAACAACTTCGCCGAGCTGCGCACCTGGCTGAATGCCAACAAAGGCAAGCTCAACCTGGCCAACGCAGGCCTCGGCGCCGCGTCGCATCTTTGCGGCCTGCTCTTCATGCAGGCTATCGGGATGGACATGATCACGGTGCCCTACAAAGGCACCGGCCCGGCAATCACGGACCTGATCGGCGGCCAGGTCGACCTGCTGTGCGACCAGACCACCAATACCGCCACCCACATCCTGTCCAGGAAGGTGAAGGCTTATGGCGTCACCACGGCGACGCGACTCACCACACCCGGCCTGAAGGATCTGCCGACGTTGCAGGAAGCGGGCCTCAAGGGTTTCGAAGTCACCATCTGGCATGGCCTGTACGCGCCGAAGGGAACACCGCCCGATGTCCTGAAGAAAATCAACAGCGCGCTCAAGGCCGCGCTGAAGGATCCCGAGTTCATCAGGAAGGAAGAAGGCCTGGGTGCGGTAATCGTGGCCGACCAGCGGGTCGAGCCGGCCGAACACAAGAAGTTCGTCGCGGCGGAGATCGCCAAATGGGGCGCGGTCATTCGATCCGCCGGGGTGTACGCCGAGTGATTCCGACCCGCTGCGGCTCCGCGCCCGCCCTCGGGCGGCCTCTTTAGTTCCGCACAGCGGCACGCGCGGGGTTTTCGGCGCCACGCCCGCGCCGGCGACGTACCGCGGCCGCGGAACGGTGGCATCATCGACCGGTTTGGCGCGGCGCGGCCGCAGCCCAGGTCATCGATGAAGGAGGTTCCCGTGAGCAGAGTTTCCAATCCAGGCAGGCGGTTCGTCCTCGGCGCGATCGCGGCCTCGGCCGCAGTTGCCGCCGTGCCCGCGTTCGCACAAGGCGCGTGGCCCACCAAGCCGGTCCGCATCGTGGTGCCGTTCCCGGCCGGCGGCACCACCGACATCCTGGCGCGCGCGATCGCGCCCGAACTCTCGAAGGCGTTCGGCCAGCAGTTCATCGTGGATAACCGTGCCGGCGCCGGCGGCAACGTGGGCGCCGACATCGTCGCCAAGTCGCCGGCGGACGGCTACACGCTCCTGATGGGAACCGTCGGCACCCATGGCATCAATCGGGCGCTGTACAAGAAACTGGCCTATGACCCGATCAAGGATTTCGCGCCGATCACGCTGGTCGCCGGCGTGCCCAACGTCATGGTGATGCAGACCGAGAAGGCGCGCGCGATGGGCATCAACAGCGTGCCCGACTTCATCAGGTACGCCAAGGCGCATCCGGGCAAACTGAACATGGCTTCCAGCGGCAATGGCACGTCGATCCATCTCGCGGGCGAACTGTTCAAGAGCATGACCGGCACTTACATGGTCCACTTTCCGTACCGTGGTTCGGGGCCGGCGCTGATGGACCTGGTGGGCGGGACCGTGGACGTGATGTTCGACAACCTGCCGTCCTCGATGCAGCAGATCAAGGCCGGCAAGCTCAAGGCTCTCGCGGTCACCAGCCGGCAACGCTCGGCCGCGCTGCCCGACGTGCCCACCATCGAGGAAGCCGCCGGCCTGAAGGGATTCGACGCGACGTCATGGTTCGGCCTGCTCGCGCCCGCCGGCACGCCGATGGACATCGTGAACCGGATCCAGCAGGAAGTGGCCAGGTCGCTGAACACGCCCGCGATCAAGGAGAAACTGCTGGCGCAGGGCGCGATCCCCAGCGGCAACACGCCGGCCGAATTCGCGCGCCACATCGAGGCCGAACACAAGAAATGGGCGCAGGTCGTGAAGGCGTCCGGCGCGACGGTCGACTAGCCTTGTCGCGCGCTGTGCGGCTTCACACGCCCCAGACGATTTCCTGGCCGGCTTTCTCGCAGCGGCGCAGCATGTCCAGGAAAGGAACGGCGCGCTGGCGCAACGTGACGGCGTCGAAACGCGGCGGCGCCTCGCCCTTCGCCTTGGCCTCTTCGACCATGGCCCGCTGCTCGGCCTCTTCCTTCGCGATCGCTGCTTCCAGTGCCGCCGCGGCGGCGGGCATCTGCTCGGGCAGGATGATGCCCTTGGCCTGCGGATCCTTGCCGATGATCTGCAGCACGCGGCGACCACTGGGCTCCAGCATGATCACGTCGCCGGCCGCTTTCGACTTGAACTTGAAAAGCATCCGTCAGTTCCCGTCCCCGGGGTCTTGCCGGGAGTACATGTAGTCGCGGTTGAACGGGTAGGCCGATTGCGCGCCGCGCAGCGAGCCGGTCTGCAACTGACCGTCCGGGCGCGTGGCGAGCATCTGGTGCAGGCCGATCCAGCCCTGCTCGAAACACATCGCGCAGCCCGCCAGGTACAGGCGGTACGCACGCAGCACTTTCTGCGCATCGCCGACGTGTCCGGTGGTCTCCAGCACACGCTGCGCCTCATCGAGCCTCGCCTCGAGCGCGTCCGACCACGCCCACAAGGTGCGCGCGTAATGCGGCCGCAGGTTCTCGGTATCGACCATCTCCAGTCCCGCCTGCGCCAGGTCCTTGAGCACGTGGCTGATATGCAGCACCTCGCCGCCGGGAAAGATGTACTTCTCGATGAATTCGCCCATGCCGGCGCCCATGTGGCTGGGGTGGATGCTGCCGGCGGTGATGCCGTGGTTCATCACCACGCCGCCCGGCTTCAGCAAGCGATGGATCTTGCCGAAATAGGCCGGCATGTTCGCCTGCCCCACGTGCTCGAACATGCCCACCGACGCAATCTTGTCGAACCCCTGCGATTCGTCGAGTTCGCGGTAGTCGCGCAATTCCATGCGCACCCGGCCCTGCAGGCGCTTGTCCTCGATCAACCGCTGCACGTGCGCATGCTGGTTCTTCGAGAGCGTGATGCCGGTGGCGTCCACGCCATAGTTCTCCGCCGCCCACATCAGCAGCCCGCCCCAGCCGGCGCCGATGTCGAGGAAGCGCTCTCCCGGCTTGAGCATCAGTTTGCGGCAGATATGGTCGAGTTTGGCCTCCTGGGCCTGCGCCAGCGACATGGCGGTATCGCGGTAATAGGCGCACGAATAGACGCGGCGCGGGTCCAGCCACAAGGCATAGAAATCGTCGGACACGTCGTAGTGGAATTGCACCTGCTGCGCATCCTTCTGCGGCGAATGGTGCGCGACCGACTTCGCGCGCCGCAGCATCTGGTTCCACCATCCGCTGTCGCTGTTCACCGGGTTGCCAGGCAGCAGGCGCGCCGCCACGGCCATGAGGTCGCGCATGCGGCCTTCGAGCTGCACCCTGCTTTCGACGAAGTCCTCGGCCAGCCGGCCGATCTGGCCGGCCGCCATGGTGGCCAGGCTGGACCAGTCCTTGAACGACAGGGTGACAGCGGCGCTCGGTGGCCCGACCCGCCCGCCTGCAGGTAACTGCAGGGCCACCGGCACCGGCAAGGCCGCCAGCTGCGATTCGATCTTGCGAATAAGAGTGTCAATGGCAAATTCTCACCAGGGTTTAAGGACGCACGTGTCACCCCAATGAGTGTAGGAGGTTTTCGCTGGGCGCGGGGGGGGGCGGGCGGCAGCCGGGCCGATGCGGTTGACACTGATTTGTTTAGGCTTAAACTATTTAGACGATGCAAAGGAACCTGCCGATGGATATGGAAGCGCGCGCCCACAGCGAACATCCGGAAGCCTTGCGCCTGTGGCTGCGTCTGCTCACCTGCACCCAGATCGTCGAGAAGCAGGTGCGCACCCGGTTGCGCGAGCGCTTCGACACCACGCTGCCGCGGTTCGACCTCATGGCCCAGCTGGAGCGCGCGCCCGACGGTTTGAAGATGAACGAGCTCTCGCGCCGCATGATGGTGACCGGCGGCAACGTTACCGGCATCACGGACCAACTCGTCGCGGAGGGGCTGGTCGACCGGGTCGCCGTCGCGGGTGACCGGCGGGCCTACCGCGTGCGCCTGACGCCCAAAGGGCGCAAATCGTTCCACGAAATGGCGCACCAGCACGAGGGCTGGATCGTGGAAGCGTTTGCCGGCCTCTCCGACAAGGACATCGCCACCCTGCACAAGTTGCTGGGCAAGGTCAAGGACCACGCGCGCTCCCGCGTCGGCGCGATGGCATGAACGCGGCAACCCAAAGGAGCCCAGCTATGTCCGCCCAGCAAGACCGATTCGTCCATGACCGCCTGCCGCCCAAATCGCAGTGGCCTCAGCTGCTCTACGATGGTCCGGAGTTGCAGTTCCCGGCCCAGCTCAATCTCGCCAAGGAGCTGCTCGACAAGGCGCCTGCGAAAGGTTTCGGTGCGCGGCCGATGCTACGCTCCGCACAACTGACGCTGACCTATGCGCAGGCGCGCGAGCGCGTGGACGGCATCTGCCGCGTGCTGGTCGAAGACCTCGGCCTGGTGCCGGGCAATCGCGTGCTGCTGCGCGGCGGCAATTCGATCGGGCTGGCGCTGGCGTGGCTCGCGGTCGTCAAGGCCGGCATGATCGCTGTCGCGACCATGCCGCTGCTGCGCGCGCGGGAACTCGGCGACATCATCGACAAGGCCCGGCCCACCGTCGCCCTGTGCGACGCGAAACTGCTCGAGGAGCTCGAGCTGGCGCGCAAAGACCGGCCCGTGCTCGCCGCCGTCGTGCCGTTCAATGGGCCGGACGAGCCGGGTTCGCTGGACATGCTCGCCGGGCGCAAGCAAGGCGCTTTCACAGCCTGCCCGACCGCCGCCGACGACATCGCGATGCTGGCTTTCACTTCGGGCACTACCGGCAAGCCTAAGGCCGCGGTCCACACGCATCGCGACGTGCTCGCCTCGAGCGAGACCTGGCCGCGCCACATACTGCGCGCCACGCCGGAGGACATCGTGGTGGGCTCGCCGCCGCTGGCTTTCACGTTCGGCTTGGGCGGTCTGCTCATCTTCCCGATGTGGGCCGGCGCGTCGGTCTACTTCCACGACGCGCCCTACACGCCCGAGACCGCGGTGCGCATGATCGGGCAGACCGGCGCGACGATCTGCTACACCGCGCCGACGTTCTACCGCCAGATGGCGCCGTTCGCCCGCGACCTCGGGGTCGGTCGCCTGCGCATCTGCGTGAGTGCCGGCGAGGGCCTGCCCGACGCCACCCGGCAATTGTGGAAACAGGCCAGCGGCATCGAAATGCTGGACGGCATCGGCGCGACCGAAATGTTCCATATCTTCATCTCGTCGGCCGGCAACGAAGTGCGGCCCGGCGCGATCGGCAGGGTCGTACCGGGGTACCGGGCGAAAGTGGTCGATGACGACGGCCGCGAAGTGCCGCGCGGCACCATCGGCAAGCTGGCGGTCATCGGCCCCACGGGCTGCAAGTACCTCGACGATCCGCGGCAAGCCAATTACGTGAAGGACGGCTGGAACTTTCCCGGCGATGCATTCCTGCAGGACGAGGACGGCTATTTCTTCTACCAGGCCCGTGCGGACGACATGATCATCACGTCGGGCTACAACGTCGGCGGTCCCGACGTCGAGGATGCGCTGCTGAGGCATCCCGCCATCGCGGAGTGCGGCGTGATCGGCAAGCCCGACGAGGAACGCGGCATGATCGTGAAGGCGTTCTGCGTGCTCAAACCCGGCCATACCGGGGATGCCGTCATGGTAAAGATCTTGCAGGACCACGTGAAGGCGAGCATCGCGCCCTTCAAGTACCCGCGCGAGATCGAGTTCGTGGCGAGCCTGCCGCGCACCGAAACCGGCAAGCTCCAGCGCTTCAAGCTGCGGCAGCTCTAAGGCAAGCGAGGCCTTTGCGCGCGAGGCGCTTCGAAGCGGCGCCCGCCCGCACATAATTGCGCCATGCCAGCTTATTCCTTCGAGGCCCTCGACGCCGCCGGCGAGACACGCCGCGGCGTGATGGAGGCCGACACCGCCAAGGCCGTGCGCAGCCAATTGCGGGCGCAGGCGCTGGTGCCGCTGGAAGTCGTGCCCGTGAGCTCCGGGACGGCCGCGAACGAACAGACTTTCCTGTGGAGCGGCGGGGCCTTCAATCGCGGCGTTTTCACAGCCACCTCGCTGGCGATCTGGACTCGCCAGCTCGCCGGACTGATCACTTCCGGACTTCCGCTGGAGCGCGCCCTCACCGCGCTGACCGACGAAGCCGAGAACGATCGCGAACGGCACCTGGCTGCCGCGCTGCGTGCCGAAGTCAATGCCGGCTCGCCGTTCGCGAAGGCGCTGGCAAGGTTTCCACGCGAGTTCCCGGATATCTACACCGCGGTTGTCGGTGCCGGCGAGCAGAGCGGCAACCTGGGGCTGGTGCTCGAGCGGCTCGCCGACGACCTCGAAGAGCGCCAGGCCCTGCAAGCGAAACTGATGGGCGCGGCCCTGTACCCGGCGATCGTGACCGTCGTGGCGATCGCCATCGTGCTGTTCCTGGTGGCCTATGTGGTGCCGCAGGTCGCCAACGTGTTCGCCGGCAGCAAGCGGGCACTGCCTTTCCTCACAGTGGCCATGCTCGCGGTCAGTGGGCTCGTGCGCAGCTGGGGCTGGCTGGCGGCGCTGCTCCTCGTCGCAGGCACGGTGATCGCCCGCCTGGCCTTGCGCAACCCGGCGACGCGCGAACGCTTCGACGCCGCGTGGCTGAAGCTGCCGGTGCTGGGCCGGCTTTCACGCGGTTACAACGCGGCCCGTTTCGCCAGCACGCTCGCCATGCTGGCGGGCGCCGGGGTGCCGATCCTCAAGGCACTGCAGGCTGCCGCCGAGACCCTGGGCAATCGGGCCATGCGCGCCGATGCCATGGATGCGCTGGTGCTGGTGCGAGAGGGCGCCCCGCTGGCTTCGGCCATGGCCCAGAAAAAGCGTTTCCCGGGCTTATTGTCGATGTTCGCGCGACTGGGCGAACAGACCGGACAATTGCCGGCGATGCTGCAGCGCGCGGCGACCCAGCTGGGTGCCGAGGTGCAGCGGCGCGCGATGCAGCTCGCCACCATTCTCGAGCCTCTCCTGATCGTCGCGATGGGCCTGGTGGTCATGCTGATCGTGCTGGCCGTCCTGCTGCCGATCATCCAGTTGAACCAGTTCGTGAAGTGACGCCGGAGCATTGAGTGGCCGTCTCCCTCGACAACAAATTGGTGGTCGCGATCTCGTCGCGCGCGCTGTTCAATTTCGAGGAGGAGAACGCGTTGTTCGAAAGCGGGGATCCGCGGGCGTACATGAAGCTGCAACTGGAGCGGCTGGACCTGCCCGCGCGCCCCGGCATCGCGTTCTCGCTCATCAAGAAACTGCTGGCCTTCAACGACGACACCGCGCAGCGGGTGGAGGTGGTGATCCTGTCGCGCAACGACCCGGTATCGGGCATGCGCATTTTCCGCTCGGGCCATGCGAACGAGATCAAGCTGGAGCGCGGCGTGTTCACCCAGGGCCGCTCCCCGTTCCGCTATCTGCGGCCGTTGCGCGCCCACCTGTTCCTGTCGGCGAACGCGGAGGACGTGCGCGAGGCGCTCGCAGCCGGGTTTCCTGCCGCCCGCGTCTTGACGGAATCGGTGCTGGCCGGCAGCAATTACCCGAACGAGGTGCGCATCGCGTTTGACGGCGATGCCGTGCTGTTCTCCGATGAAGCCGAACGCGTCTTCCAGGCGCAGGGTCTCGACGCCTTCCAGCAGCATGAGTTGAGCAAGGCCCTGCAGCCGTTGCCCGACGGCCCGTTCAAGCCCTTGTTGGCCGCGCTGCACCGGTTGCAGCAGGCCGGCACGGCGGCGATGCGCATCCGCACGGCGCTGGTCACCGCACGCAGCGCACCGGCCCACGAAAGGGCGATCCGCACGCTGATGAACTGGGATATCCGGGTGGATGAAGCCATGTTCCTCGGCGGCCTGCCCAAGGCCGAATTCCTGTGCGAGTTCGAACCGGACTTCTTCTTCGACGACCAGACCGGGCATGTCGATCTGGCGGCCCGGCACGTCCCGTCGGGCCACGTCGCCAGCGGCATCGCGAACCCGCGCAGCTGACCTGCCGCGCGAGCGCGCGCGCTACGATGGGCCTCTTTTCCTGAAGGGGCCCTCCGGCATGAAGACGCTCGCCAAACTGGCTGCCGTGAACGCGACCACCCGCAAGGTCTGGGCGCTCACCACGCCTTTCTTCACCTCCGAGCACAAGTGGAAGGCGCGTGCCATGCTGGCGGCCATCGTCGTGCTGAACCTGGCGGCGGTGTACATGCTGGTGCTGATCAACGACTGGAACCGGCTGTTCTACGACGCGCTGGAAAAGCACGACCAGCCCGTGTTCTGGGCGCAGCTGCTGCGCTTCACGTATCTCGCGTTCGGCTACATCATCATCGCGGTGTACAAGTTCTACATCACGCAACTGCTGGAGATGCGCTGGCGCGCTTGGATGACCAGCCATTACCTGCAGCGCTGGCTCGGCGACCAGGCCTTTTACCGCATGGAGCTGGCGCGCTTTTCGAGCGCCGGCGCGACGCCCGACAACCCGGACCAGCGCATCCAGGAAGACCTGAACCTGTTCACTTCCTACAGCATCAGCCTGTCGATGGGCCTGCTGAACGCGGTCGTGACGCTGGCCAGCTTCGTGGGCATCCTGTGGGGCTTGAGCGGCGGTTATTCATTTTCCCTCGGCGGCCGGACGTACGAAATCGCCGGCTTCATGGTCTGGGCCGCCATCGCGTATTGCATCGTCGGCAGCTTGATCACGCACTACATTGGCCGCCCGCAGATCAGGCTGAATTTCCAGCAGCAGCGCTTCGAGGCCGACTTCCGCCATCACATGGTTCGGGTGCGCGAATACAGCGAAGCGATTGCGCTCGACAAGGGCGAGGAGGTGGAACGCGAGCACCTGGACCGGCGCTTCCTCTCGGTGCTGGCCAACTACCTGCGCCTGATCAAGGCGCAGAAGAACCTGATCTGGTTCACCACCTTCTTCGGCCAGGCCGCGATCGTGTTCCCTTTCCTGGTGTCGGCGCCGCGCTTCTTCAGCGGCGCGATCCAATTGGGCGAGCTGATGCAGATCTCGTCGGCCTTCGGGCAGGTGCAGGATTCGCTCGCATGGTTCGTGGACAACTACAGTTCGCTCGCAGCCTGGCGCGCAACCACGGACCGATTGACGAGTTTCGAGGAAAGTTTCGCGACGCAGTCGCAGGCGCGGCGGCCCGAAGTCGCGGCGGGTGCGCCTTCACTCGTCGCCCAGGACCTCACACTCTCGCTGCCGAACGGGGACGTGCTGCTGTCCGGCCTCTCGCTGCAGGTTTCACCGGGCGACTCGGTGCTGGTCAAGGGGCCCTCGGGCAGCGGCAAATCGACGCTGTTCCGCGCGTTCGCGGGCATCTGGCCCTTCGCGCGCGGCAAGGTCGAGATTCCAGCCGACACGATGTGCATTCCGCAAAATCCGTATTTCCCCGACGGCAGCCTGCGCGATGCGCTCGCGTATCCGGAGCCTGCCAGCCATTACACGGACGACGCATTGCGGCAGGCACTGGAGCAGGCATTGTTGCCCCAGCTCGCGCTGCGTCTGGACGATCAGGACGCCTGGAGCCAGAAGCTGTCCGGCGGCGAGCGCCAACGGCTGGCGCTGGCGCGTGTGTTCCTGAAGCAGCCGGCATGGGTGTTGGCGGACGAAGCCACCAGCGCACTGGACGAGGAAACGGAGCACACCCTTTATCGCAGGCTCGTCGCCCTGGTGCGGCGCCGGGGCGGTGCGATGGTGTCGATCGCGCACCGGCCCGCGCTCGAAGCGTTCCACCAGCGCCGCTGGGAACTGCAGCGCGGCCCGGATGTGCGCGCCGCCGCGTACCAGTTGCGGGAAGGCGCCGCTTAGGCGGCGGCCTGGGCGCGCCCGCGGGCTTCGCGCCGCGCGATCCACAGCGTGGAGGCACAGATCACGACGCCCCCGATGAGGGTCGAACGGCTCGGCGTGTCGGCAAACACCAGCCAGCCCAGCAGACTCGCCCACACCAGATCCAGGAATTTGACCGACTGGGTTGCCGAAATATCGGCCACGCCGTACGAGCGCGTGAGGCAGTAATGGCCGGCGCTGCCGAGCACGCCGCAGGCCAGGAACCCGAACCATTGCCACGCCGTGGGAGCCTGCCAGGAGGTCAATGCGAGCGGCAGGCTGAATGCCGTGACGCTGATCGATTGCCAGAGCACGATCACGGCAGGCCGCTCGTACCGGGTCAGGCCCTTGGTGATCAGGAAGGAGGCGGCGAATACCGGCGAAGACGCCAGCATCAACAGCGAATAGCCGCCCGCGGAGCCGGAGAGCTTCGGCGCCACGACGATCAGCACGCCGGCGAACCCGATGAGCGCGGCCAGCCAGCGCTCCCACAGCATGCGCTCGCCGAATGCCCACGCCGCGCCGAGCATGATGAAGATGGGGCCGGTGAAGCCGATCGCGGTCGTATCCGCGATGCTGATATGCGCGATCGCGGTGAACCACAGGCCCAGGCCGACCGTGTGGACCGCGCCGCGCAGGAACTGGCCGCCGATGCTGCGCGGGCGCCAGCCCGCGACGCCGCTGCGCGCCACCAGCGGCAGCATCACCAGCAGGCCGAACGCATAGCGCAGGAACTGGGTCTGGAACGGATCGAGTTGCAGCGTGAGGGCGCGCATCAACGTGTTGAGCGTGACGAACAGCAGGCCGGCGCTGGCGGACCACAGCAAGCCGCGCACGACGGGGTCGAGCCGCGCCGCGCGCCGTTGCACGAACGCTGCATGCCGCACGAGCACATTGCGCCTCACGCGCTCGTCACCGCCCTCGACTGCCACGGCATGTCTCCATCGCGACAGACTATACGCGACCGCTCGGGGGCCGCCGTCACCGCAGCGACTGTCCGATACCAAGGTGGTAGCCCGCGCGCCTGCAGGTTTTTTCGCGCTGCTATATTCGAGTCGTCTTCAGGGCGGGGTGCGATTCCCCACCGGCGGTAGGCGGCGCAAGCCGCGAGCCCGCGAGCGCTCCGGGAACCCCCAGGATCCAGGAGGTCAGCAGACTCAGTCAAGCTGAGGCCGACGGTGATGGGAGCTGTTGCAGGCTTCCTCAGTCCGGATGAAAGAAGATTCGCCCGCGGCGTTCGCGCCGTGGCGATGTGCCGCCGCGTTTTCTTCGCAAGGAGGAAAGGCGCTGGCGTTCTTGTCCGCCTTGAGGCGTTTTTGTTCAACCAACAGGAGCGTTTCATGATTGTTTCCAGTCCCCCCATCGCATCGAGAGATGCCATTGCCCTGGCCCCGCTGCCCGAGGTCCTCGAGCAGATCCGCGCCGGCCGGCCGGTGCTCGTTCTCGACGACGCGCAGCGTGAGAACGAAGCCGACCTGATCTGCGCCGCCGAGCTGGTGAGCGCGGCCGCGATGGCGATGATGATCCGCGAGGGCAGCGGCATCGTCTGCCTTTGCATCAAGCCCGACAAGGCGCACGCGCTGAACCTGCGCCCGATGGTCGAAGTCAACCGGTCGCGTTACGCCACCGCGTTCACTCAATCGATCGAGGCGGCGCATGGCGTGGGCACCGGCGTGTCAGCCGCCGATCGCGTGCAGACCATCCGCTGTGCGCTGCGTTCCACGCTGGAGCGCAGCGAGCTGGTGAGCCCGGGGCATGTCTTTCCGCTGATCGCGCGCGCCGGCGGCACGCTGGAGCGCGACGGCCACACCGAGGCGGCGGTGGACCTGCCGGCCCTCGCGGGGCTTGCGCCCGCGGGCGTGCTGTGCGAGCTGATGAACGCCGACGGCACGATGGCGCGCGGCGAGCAGGTGGCGCGGTTCGCGCGCCTGCACGCACTCGCGTGCACGACCGTGGCTGCGGTAGCAGCTTACCGGCGCGCTTCGGGCTGATCGCCCGATTCGGCAGCCGCCGAATCGGCTGCGGCGGGTGGCTGGCCGGCGACGCCCTCGTCCTCGCCCTCGTCGATTTGCCTCACGATGGTGACCGGCACCGGCGAGGCGTGGGCGAGCGCGTGCGACACCGACCCGAGCAGCGCGCTCGCGAGCGCGCCCTTGCCGTGCGCGCCGATGACGATGGCCGAGCACCCGTACTCCTCGGCGAGGTCGCACAAGGCGGACACGGGGTCGCCCGACACCACCTCGCACTCGAACGCAACGCCGGCAGCCCGGCAGAGGGCCTGAGCCGCCTCCAGCAGGTGAGCGCCGGCGCCGGCGCTCACGTCCTTGATCACGTTCGGGTCGTGCGCCACGACGATCTCGTACAGCGAGGCCGGTGCCTGGACATTGGCCAGCACGAGGTCGGCCCGCAGGCCCTGGCCGATCAGACCCAGCGCGTGACGGACGGCTTCGAGCGATAGGGGCGAGCCATCGACCGGGATCAGGATCTTCATCGCAGGCTCCTTTTGGGTGAGGTGCAACGCGCTCACCTTAGCACCGGCGGCAAGGCGGCGCAAACCGGGCTCGGCCACGCGGCGAAGTTCGTGAGCTTGCCGACAGATTCAACCGGCGCGTGGCGCATCGCACCCTCTCTTTTGACCAAGGTCAAACGACCTCGGCGTTGGCTCGCAACGCCTCGACGATTGGAATAAGAATTGAGCCACGCCGTTTCGCAAATCCTCCGCAATGCCCTGGACCTCCACCGATCTTTTCCATGAATGGCGCGCCGCCAATCGCATTGCGGCCGCGGCCGAAAAGGCGATGTTGAAAGATTCGATCCGGGCTCTCGAGGGCAAGGGCGAGCCGCCTTCGCCGGCGGACGCGTGTCGGCTCAAGCGTTTGCGGGCCGATGCAGACGACCTGTTCCAGCTAGCGATGGCCCAGATGGGCGAGTTGGCTCTCATGGCGCGCAGCGGTGGGCGCGGCGTTGCTTGCCCGAGCGGCGCCGATCGCCAGAAGCGCACCGGTCTGCCCGAGTAGCGTCCTTCGCTGTCCGCCGGCGGCCTCGTGTCGCAGTGGGGATTCAATTGACGCCGCGTGCCCCCGGGCGGTAACGGGGCTTGAATCCAGCGGAAAATGCCTTATGATTAGCACTCGCTGGAGAGGAGTGCTAACAGATCAGCCCTCTCCTCAAGTTAATGAGCGCTAACTTAGTTGGCGCTTTTTTGTCCCTCTAGTTTCAGTCAAGGAGATGCAATGAAACTTCGCCCCCTGCACGATCGCGTGATCGTCAAGCGTATCGACAGTGAAACCAAGACCGCCTCGGGCATCGTGATCCCCGACAACGCCGCCGAGAAGCCCGACCAGGGCGAAGTCCTGGCCGTGGGCCCCGGCCGCAAGAATGACGACGGCAAAGTCATGCCCCTGAACGTCGCCGTCGGCGACCGCGTCCTGTTCGGCAAATACAGCGGCCAGACCGTCAAGGTCGACGGCGACGAGTTGCTGGTCATGAAAGAAGACGACCTGTTCGCCGTCATCGAAGGCGCTCCCGCCGGCCTGAAGAAGGTCGCCTGATCCGCGCGGTTTTCGTTCCCACCAATTTTTGAGGTAGCAACATGGCAGCAAAAGACGTAGTTTTCGCGGGCGACGCCCGGCATCGCATGGTCGAGGGTGTGAACATCCTGGCCAACGCCGTCAAGGTGACCCTGGGCCCGAAGGGCCGCAACGTGGTGCTCGAACGCTCGTTCGGCGCCCCCACCGTGACCAAGGACGGCGTGTCCGTGGCCAAGGAAATCGAGCTGAAGGACAAGCTCCAGAACATGGGCGCGCAGATGGTCAAGGAAGTCGCTTCCAAGACCAGCGACATCGCGGGTGACGGCACCACCACCGCCACCGTGCTGGCCCAGGCGATCGTGCGCGAAGGCATGAAGTACGTGGCCGCCGGCATGAACCCGATGGACCTGAAGCGCGGCATCGACAAGGCCGTGCTGGTGCTGGTCGACCAGCTGAAGAAGGCCTCCAAGGCCACCACGACGTCCAAGGAAATCGCGCAAGT
>JAGRPN010000289.1 GCA_019449555.1 Ramlibacter sp. | reverse complement strand
TGGACCGCGAAGCCAGCCTGCCCGCCCTCAACTTTTTCGTCGTGGGCTTCATCGCCAGCGTGGCGCGCGCCGTCAACAGCCGGCCGGCCGCGGCCGGCGACCCGAGCCCGATCGTGCAGGGTTGCGCCGCGGCGGTTCAAATGTTCGCCGAGTCGGGAGCGGCATCGGCCAACGCCAGGCCGTTCGTGGCGCGCGCACTGGCACGAGAGAGCATCTGCACGCCGCGCGAACGGCGCTTCATCCACGCCGTGGCGGCCTGGATCGACGGCGACCTGCCGCGCGCGATCGCATTGCACGAGGAACAGGCACGCGAGCATCCGCGCGATCTGGCCTCGGTGAAATTGGGCCAATACCACCTGTTCAACCAGGGCGATGCACCGGGGATGCTGCGCCTGGCCCTGGCGGCGCTGCCCGCCGCCAGCGACGTGCCGTATCTGCATGGCATGGCGGCCTTCGGCTGGGAGCAGTGCCACCTGCTGGGTGAGGCGGAAGCGGCCGCGCGCAAGGCGATCGCGATGCGGCTCAAGGAGCCTTGGGCCCATCACGCGCTCGCGCACGTGATGCTCACGCAGGGGCGCATCCGCGAGGGGCATGCGTTCATGCAGGATGTGAGCCCCACCTGGACCGGCCTGAATTCATTCATGGTGACGCACAACTGGTGGCACCAGGCGTTGTTCGCGCTGGAGCTGGGCCGCGACGACGAGGCGCTTGGCCTGTACGACCGCCGCGTGTGGGGCGTGACCAAGGAATATGCCCAGGACCAGGTCAACGCGGTCTCGCTGCTCGCGCGCCTGGAACTGGCCGGTGTGGACGTCGGCGAGCGCTGGCAGGACGTGGCCGACTACCTCATGTCGCGGCTCCACGACCATGTGCTGCCTTTCCTCGACATGCACTTCCTCTACGGCTTGGCGCACGCGGGGCGTGCCGAGGCGGATGCCCTGATGCGCAACATCGAGCGGCACGCCGCATCGGCGCCGGCGCACGCGCGGGCGGCCTGGCAGCGCGTGTGCCTGCCGGCCAGCCGCGGCTTGCTCGCGCATGCGCGTGGCGACTACGCGAAGGCCGTGGACGAACTCGGGCAGGCCGTGCCGCGTCTGGCCGAAATCGGCGGCAGCCACGCGCAGCGCGACCTGTTCGCGCAAGTGCGCCTGGATGCGCTGATTCGAAGCGGCCAGCTCATCGGCGCGCAGCAACTGCTGCAGCAGCAACTGAATGGACAGCCGGAATCGGCGCGCCTGAGGCGGCAGGCCGCCGCGGTTTACAACGCGCTCGGACTCGGCTCGGTCGCCACCAGCTTTCGCTGATCGTAGACCGGCTGCGGCGGCAGGTCCGCCAGGTGCTGCACGTCGGCCCAGGCGAGGATCTCGATGCCTCCTTCGTGCACGCGCACGCGATTCAACCCGGCGTTGGGGATTTCGCTCTGCCGTGGCCCGCTCAAGCCGAGCGAGCGCGCCGTGCGGTAGATCATGTCCAGCACCCCACCGTGCGTCACGACGACGAGCGTTGCATCCCGGTGCGCGGCGACAAGCCGCTGCACCGCGTCCATGACGCGCGCGTGGAACTGCCGGGTGCTTTCGCCCTCGGGCATGCAGAAGTCTTCGTGGAAGCGCAGCCAGCCTTCCCAAGCCTGCGGGTGCCGGGCCTTGATGTCGTCCACCTTCATCCCGTCGACCTGCCCGAAGCACTGTTCGCGCAAGGCGGGATCGGTCACGCTCGTCAGGCCGAGCTGCAGCGCGACCGGCTGCGCGGTCTGCTGCGCACGCAGCAAGTCGCTCGCGTACAGGGCATGCGCGGTCTCGCCGGCGAGCCGCGCGGCGAGCCGCCGGGCCTGCTCCAGGCCGATGGCGTTCAGTGCGACGTCGACATGGCCCTGAAAACGAAGCTCACGGTTCCAGTCGGTTTCGCCGTGGCGCAACAGGATCAGTTCAGTCATCGAGAAGATTATCCGCGCGGGGCGGGCTGGACGGAATTCATCCTTACCACCTGAGGGCGAACCCCAGGAAGGCAATGCCGCACGCCGGCGCATCAGAACGCGTGCAGGCGCTTCAGCCGGCCTTATTCCTGGCCCAGGCTGCGCACCTTTTCCATCAGTTGCTTTTGCACCGCGGGCGACACGAACTTGTCGACCTCGCCGCCCAGCATCGCGATCTCGCGCACGAAGGTGCTGCTGATGAACTGGTATTTGTCGCTGGGCGTGAGGAACACCGTTTCGACGTCCGGCATCAGGCTGCGGTTCATGCCCGCAAGCTGGAATTCGTAATCGAAGTCGGTGACCGCGCGCAGGCCGCGCACCATGGCCTTGCCGCCGCGCGCCACGACGAAGTCGCGCAGCAGACCGGAGAAACTTTCGACTTCCACCTGGGGATAGGCCTTGGCCACGTCGCGCGCCATTTCGATGCGTTCGGCGAGCGTGAACATCGATTTCTTGTGATGCCCCGCCGCCACCGCGACGATCACGCGGTCGAACAGCTGGGTAGCCCGCCGCACCACGTCCTCATGCCCCAGGGTCATGGGATCGAAGGTGCCCGGATAGACGGCGATCACGTTGCTGGCCATGTGGTGGATTCCTCAGGAGGCAATGGCCGGTTTCGGCCGATTGCTGCGCTGCATTATGCAGTGCGCCCCAACAAGTGGGCATGGACGGCCCCGGCCTTCAGCTGCCGCAGCACCGACAACCCGTGGGGCGCCAGCCTGGCATCGTCCCACGCGACCGGCGCTTCGAGATACACCAGCCCTCGCGGCCCCAATGCCGCTGCCGCAGCCCCGAGCGCCTTGTCCAGGACGTCCGCCTCGTACGGCGGATCGAGGAAGATGAGATCGAGCCCCGCCCCCGCCAGCCGCCCGAGCACCGAGAGCGCGTTGGCGCGCTCCACCTTCACCATTGGCGCGCCCAGCTTCTCGGCCACGGCCCTGAGCTGCGCCACGAGCTGCGCGTCCTGCTCGACCAGCAGCACCTCGGCCGCTCCGCGCGACGCGGCCTCCAGCCCGAGCGCGCCGGTGCCGGCGAAAGCGTCGAGGCAGCGCCAGCCGGTGAGCTCCTGGCCCAGCCAGTTGAACAGCGTTTCGCGCACCCGGTCCGGCGTGGGCCGCAGGCCGGCCTTGTCGGGCACGGCGAGCCGGGTGCGCTTCCATTGGCCGCCGATGATGCGCACCTCGTGGGCGAGACGGCTGCTGGCGTTCGGCTTGCTGGGTCGCTTCATGTGCATTGGACCGTCCGGCTGCGCAACGGCACGCACATCATAAGAACACATCCGGGGAAAGGGCGGGAACGGTCCCGGAGCGGCGCACCCCCAGTTCGATGCGGCGGGGGCGCGTCCGGCTATCCCTTTTTCTACTGCGCTACCCCATCGCGTGACAGCGATCAGCCGATTCTGGAGGGCCGGCGCAAGGCCGTGTTGCGCACCCCTGTCAACATTGACAGGGGCTGCCCGGTTTATTTTGCCCTCAGGGCTGGCGAGCCGGTGCAGCGCCTACCGTGACGGTCACCATGCGGCCGGGCTGGAGCTTGCGTGCAAAGGCCGCCTTGATGTCGGCGGTGGTCACGCGCTCCACCTGTTTGGTCCACGTATCGAGATAGTTCAGCGGCAGGCTGTTCCACGCGATGTTCGCGATGTTGTCCAGCAGTTTGCGGTTGCTGTCGATCAGCAGCGGGAATCCGCCGATCAGAAAGTCCTTCGCGGCCTTGAGTTCGGCCGGCGTTGGGCCCTCCGCGACGAAACGCGCCACCACCTCGCGCGAGACCTGCACCGCCTGGGCCGTCTGGTCGGGCCGGGTCTGCAGTCCGAGCGTGAACGCCCCGGCGTGCAGTCCGGGCGAGAAGTAGCTGTGCACGCTGTAGCTCAGGCCGCGCTTCTCGCGCACCTCCCGCGACAGGCGCGACACGAAGCCGCCCCCGCCGAGGATGTAGTTGCCCACCAGCATCGCGAAATAATCGGGATCGCTGCGCTTGTACCCCGGCTGGCCGATCAGGACATGCGCCTGGGCGGAAGCGAACGCAATCTCACGCACGACGGGCGCGGCCAACGACGCCACCTCCGCCACCGGCGGCAGCGGCTCGCAACCGCCCGGCCCCGAGGGCAGCCGCGACAACAAGGTGGACGCCAGCGCGTCGGCCTGGGCCCGTGTCACGGCCCCGACGATGCTCACCTTGGCGCGGCACGGCTGGATCAGGCGGCGGTACATCTGCGCCATGTCCTGCACGCCGATGCGCTGCAGCGACTCCTCGGTCATGTCGTAGCCGTATGGATGGCTGCCGTACACCGCGGCGGCGAACGCTTTTGCGGCTGCGGTCGCCGGCCGGGTGTTCGCCTCCCGGATGGAAGCGGAGATGCGCTGCCGCTCGCGCTGCCAGATCGCGTCCGGGAACGCCGGCTCGCCCAGTTGCCGGGCGCCCAGTTGCACCGCCTTGGCCAGCAGGTCGGGGTCGGTGAGCGAGCGCAGCGAGAAGCTCATGCGATCGCTGCTCGCGCCGGCGCCAAAGCCCGCGCCCAGGTCGGCCCAGGCTTCGCTCAGCTGGTTCTCGTCCAGCGCCGCGTCGTAAGGGCCGCCGGCCGGCGGGTTGGCTGCCGTGAGCCCCTTGGAGGACATGCCCGCGGTCACTGCCGCCAGCCCCGCCTTGTCGGCCGGATCGCGCCGGCTGCCCGCGTCGAAATCGAGCTGGATATCGACCATGGGGATGGTGGGGCTTTCGACGAGGTAAATCCCCGCGCCGCTGGGTTGCGTCCAGTGTTGCACCGGAATCGCCGCGATCGCCTGCTGCCACCAAAGCAGCAGGGCAGCGCCGATCCAGAGGGCGGCCGGTTGGAAATTCTTCTTGTGCATGAACATGGGTTGCGGTTAGTGGCGCAAGCCCGGCGGGGGCGTGCGGGGTTTGCGGTTGGGATCGACGGGCTGCGGCCGCAGGACGCCCACCGTGAGCTGATCGTCGCCGAAATATTTGCCCGCCACCGACTTCACCTGCTCGGCGGTCACGGCTTTCAAGCGCTGGATCAGGCGCTCGCTGGCATCCAGCGGCAGCCCCTGGATCCAGTGGCTGCCCAGCTCGCGCGCCTGGTTCATCACCGAGTCGAGCTTGTAGACCTCGTTGGCGATCCAACGTGTCTTGACGCGATTGAGTTCGGCCTCGGTCACGCCGTCCCGCGCGACTTTCACGACTTCGGCGCGCAGCGCGGCTTCCACCTGCTCCGGCGTCTTGCCCGGCGCCGGGACGCCGTCCAGTGTGAACAGCTGCGGGCCGCGGCCCCACAAGCCGTTGCTCGCGCCGGCGCTGTCGGCGACCCGGTCCGGTCCTTGCGTCAACGCACGGTCCAGCCGGGCGCCGCTGTAGCCGTCGAGCACGGCCGCGAGCACGGTCAACGCGAGCGCGTCGTCGGTGGCGGCGCGCGCATCGAACGAGGTGAGTTGGGGCACCTTGAAGGCAAGCGCGACGTACGCCTGGTCGGCGGGCGCCTTGAACTCGATGCGGCGCACGCCGACTTGCACCGGTTCGCTGCGCGGCTTGCGCACCGGCACGGCGTGCGCGGGGATGCTGCCGTAATAGCGCTGGGCGAGCCGCCGCACCTGCGCCGGGTCCACGTCCCCCGCGACGACCAAGACCGCGTTGGCGGGCACGTACCAGCGCCGATAGAAGTCGCGCACGTCCTGCGCGGTCATCGCTTCCAGGTCGCTCATCCAGCCGACCACCGGGCGCCGGTAGGGCGACGCTTCGAACACGGCGGCGTTGAGCGCTTCCCACATGAGGGCCCGCGGCGCATCCTCGGTGCGCATGCGCCGCTCCTCCTTGACCACCTCGATCTCGCGCCGGAATTCATCCTCCGGCCACTGGTTGTGCGCGAAACGATCGGCCTCGAGCTTCATGACTTCGTCCAGCTTGTTGGCAGGTATCTGTTGGTAATAGCCTGTGTTGTCGCGGTTGGTGAACGCGTTCTCGCGCCCGCCCAGCGCGGCGACACGCCGCGAGAATTCGCCCGGCGGCACGTCGCGCGTGCCCTTGAACATCATGTGCTCGAGCGCATGGGCCACGCCGCTGGCGCCGTCCACCTCATCCATCGCCCCCACGCGCACCCACAACATGTGCACCGCCGTGGGCGCGCGGCGGTCGGGCTTGACGATCACCGTGAGGCCGTTATCGAGCTTGAACTGTTCGATCTGGGGCGCTGTCTGGGATGTCGCCGGCGGAGCGAACCAGAGGGGAAAGAGAAGCGAAAGACTCCAGAGAATGCGCTGCATGGGGTGTTTCATAGAATCGTGTGATTCTAAAAAGCGCGCCAATGTTCAGTTTCTTCAGGAAAAAGCCCGCCGCGACCCCGGCCCCGACGCCGCCTCCAGCGGCAGCAGCAGCGCCCCCGCCCGGCACCCTGATCGGCAGCGCGCTCGTGCAGCCCATCGAAGTACCCGCTCCCGCGCCCGTTGCGCCGGAGCGCCAGGGTTGGCTCGAGAAGCTCAGCTCCGGTCTGCGCAAGACGAGTTCCAGCATCTCGCTGGTGTTCACCGGCGCACAGATCGACGATCACTTGTACGAGGAACTCGAGAGCGCCCTGCTCATGGCCGATTCCGGCGTGAAGGCCACGCAATATCTCCTGGACGAGGTCAAGCGCCGCGTGCAGGCAAGCGGCGCGACGCGTCCGGTGCAGGTCAAGAACATCCTCGCGGATTCGCTCACGCAGTTGCTGCGACCGCTCGAGAAGGAGCTCGTGATCGGTGAGCATCGCCCCACGGTCATCATGGTCGCCGGCGTGAATGGCGCGGGCAAGACCACATCGATCGGCAAGCTCACCAAGCATCTCGCCGACGAAGGCGCCTCGGTGCTGCTGGCCGCGGCCGACACCTTCCGGGCCGCGGCGCGTGAGCAGTTGGCGATCTGGGCGGATCGCAATACGGTCGAGATCGTGAGCCAGGAAGGCGGCGACCCCGCAGCCGTGAGCTTCGATGCCGTCACCGCCGGCAAGGCGCGCGGCAAGGACGTCGTGCTGGTGGACACCGCCGGCCGCCTGCCGACCCAATTGCACCTGATGGAGGAACTCAAGAAGATCAAGCGAGTGGTGCAAAAGGCCGATCCCACCGCGCCGCATGAGGTGCTGCTGGTGATCGACGGCAACACGGGACAGAACGCGCTGGCGCAGGTTCGCGCTTTCGACGATGCCCTGCAGCTGACCGGCCTGGTGGTGACGAAGCTCGATGGCACCGCCAAGGGCGGCGTGCTGGCCGCGATCGCCCAGGAAAAGCCGGTACCCGTGTACTTCATCGGCGTCGGGGAAAAGCTCGATGACCTGGAAACCTTCAACGCCCGTGAGTTCGCGCTCGCGCTGCTGTCATGAGCGCGAAGGGCGAGGCAGCGCCGGAACGTGGCGCCTCGGTACGTGCGCAGTGGAGGCGCTGCGATGATTCGGCTGCACGGAGCAGCTGCGCAGGCTCTGCCGCTCCGCCGAATCCCCGCGTGCGGGGATCGACCAGCGCGAATGACGATTGCCGGCGACCCCGAGGCGCTCGCGCTCAATGCTCTTGCGGAGATGGTTCATGACACATGGCCCCACCGCGCTGGCAGCGGCCGAGCCGCGCCTGACGTCGCTGTCGCATGGCGGCGGATGCGGCTGCAAGATCGCGCCGGGCGTGCTGTCGGACATCCTGAAGGACACGGCCCGGCTGCCCCTGCCACCCGAGCTGCTGGTCGGCATCGAAACATCGGATGACGCGGCCGTGTATCGGCTCAACGACGAACAGGCGCTGATCGCGACGACCGACTTTTTCATGCCCATCGTCGACGACCCCTTCGATTTCGGGCGCATCGCCGCGACGAACGCGATCTCCGATGTGTATGCGATGGGAGGTCGGCCCATCATGGCGCTCGCGCTGGTGGCCATGCCGGTGAACGTCCTCAGCACCGCGACGATCGGGCGCATCCTGGCGGGCGGCGAATCGGTTTGCCGCGAAGCCGGCATTCCCATCGCCGGCGGCCACACCATCGATTCGGTCGAGCCCATCTACGGGTTGGTGGCGCTCGGCCTGGTGCACCCGTCGCGGGTCAAGCGCAACGCGGATGCCCGGCCGGGCGACCTGCTGGTGCTCGGCAAGCCGCTGGGTGTGGGCGTGCTGTCGGCGGCGCTGAAGAAGGACGCGCTGGACGGCGACGGCTATGCGCAAATGATCGCAACGACCACCCGCCTGAACACGCCTGGACCGGAACTCGCCGCGCTGGCAGATGTGCACGCGCTGACCGACGTCACGGGGTTCGGCCTGGCGGGCCACGCGCTGGAGCTGTCGCGCGGGGCCGGCCTGCAAGTGCGCCTGGACTGGGCTCGTGTCCCGCTCCTGCCCGGCGTGCGCGAGCTGGCGCAGCGCGGTTTCGTCACCGGCGCGTCGGGACGCAACTGGGCCGGCTATGGAGACGACGTCCGGCTACCCGCGGACTTCGCCGCTGCGGACCAGGCCCTGCTGACGGACCCCCAGACGAGCGGAGGCCTGTTGGTTTCGTGCGCCCCTCGCGCCCTGGAAGAGGTGTTGGCGATATTTGGGCGGCACGGATTCGATCAGGCGGCGGTCGTCGGAGAAGTTGGCGGGGCGGGCTCGCCGGCCGGACTGGTCCTGTCCTGAGCGCCTGACGCCGGAAGAACGATTTCCGCCCTCGCCCAGGCGGCGTAAGCCTCGCTCGCGCGCATGCGGTGCGCCAGAAATTGAGGAAGCTCGTAGGGATGATGGCGGTCAAACAGCGCGTGCAGCGCCGCTTCGCAGCCGGGCAGCGTCTTGATGACAAGCCGCACTTCGGGTTCTTCGCGCAATTCCCCCTTCCAGCGGTACAGCGACGTGTGGCCAACGTCGATCTGCACGCAGGCGGCCAGCCGTGCGGCCAGGATCTGGCCGGCAAGGTCTTTGGCGGCCGCCGGGGAACCCACGGTCGTGGTCACGCTCAAAATATCCAGTGCTTCCGGTTCGTGCATCGAATGGGCCCTTTCGCAATGCTCCGATTCTTCCGCAAGCGCTGCACCGATGGTATGGATCAGTCGGCACTGCCAGCCTGAATACATACTGAAGTATTAACCCCGGAAATCGCCTGTGGACCAAGGGCGGTCACATGCGGCAATCCGGAACACCCTTTGATGCCCGGGAATACCCTGATTCGGGTATTGTGAGAGCGTGCGACGAAGGACTGAACTTCGCCGTTAGCACTCCCTCCAAGGGAGTGCTAATATAAAAGCTGAATGAAAGGAGATTCTGGTATGTCCTCTTCTCGTGGAACCCCTGGCACGGCCTTGGCGGTGGCCAACCCGTGGGCGGTTGTTCCATCCCTGGGCAACCTGGACGCATACATCTCGGCGGTCAACCGCCTGCCCATGCTCACCCCGCAGGAGGAGCAGGAATTCGCGCGCAAGTTCCGGGAACACAACGATATCGAGGCGGCCGGAAAGCTGGTGCTGTCCCACCTCAGGCTGGTGGTTTCGGTATCCCGCAAGTACCTGGGTTACGGCCTGCCGCATGGCGACCTGATCCAGGAAGGCAATATCGGCCTGATGAAGGCCGTAAAGCGCTTCGACCCCGACCAGGGCGTGCGGCTGGTGAGCTACGCCTTGCACTGGATCCGTGCGGAAATCCATGAGTACATCCTGAAGAACTGGCGGATGGTCAAGGTGGCCACCACCAAAGCCCAGCGCAAGCTGTTCTTCAATCTGCGGTCCATGAAGCAGGGCTTCAAGGACGAGGCCGACGCCCAGACGCACCGCGACAGCCTGACCGACGCGCAGGTGGACTTGATGGCGCGCGAATTGAACGTCAAGCGCGAGGAAGTGCTGGAGATGGAAGCCCGCATGGCCGGGGGCGACGTGCTGCTCGACCCCGCGCCCAGCGACGATGGCGACGAAGGTTTTGGGCCCATCGCCTACCTGGCGGACGCCAGCCACGAACCGACCGCCATGATGGAATCGCGCCAGCGCGATTCCATGGCCACCGATGGGATCGCGGCCGCGCTGGAGCAGCTCGACCCGCGCAGCCGCCGCATCGTCGAAGAGCGCTGGCTCAAGGTGAACGACGACGGTTCGGGCGGACTGACGCTGCATGACCTCGCGTCCGAATACGGCGTCAGCGCCGAGCGGATCCGCCAGATCGAGGCAGCCGCCATGAAGAAGATGAAGAAGGCGCTCGCCGCGTACGCATAAGCGGCGCTGGATCGACAGATAAAAAGGCCCGGCTTCACCCGGGCCTTTTTACTGTGCGCGGGGCGCGAGCCCGCGGCGCGTTCGCGAATCTGCCCGAAGGCCCGGTTCCACGTTGTCCACCAACGGGCAAGCCCCAGGTCGTGTCGGCGTGTCCAAGCGCTAGCATTGGTGGTTTTTGGCCCCGCTGGGGCCGTCACCCAAGGAAGCATCCCGTATGTTCAAACACCCTGTGCGCCGGACCGTCCTGGCGCTTGCGATCGCCGGCCTGTCGATGGGCGTGCTGGCGCAGAAAGCCCCCAAGTCGCAGGCCGCCGCGAAGCCCCAAGCAGCTCCGTGGCCGACCAAACCGGTTCGGATCATGGTCGGCTTTCCGGGCGGCTCGACGCCCGATCTGGTGGCCCGCACGATCGCGGAGCCGCTGTCCAAGGCGCTGGGCCAGCCCGTCATCGTGGAAAACCGGCCCGGCGCCAGCGGCAACATCGCGGCCGACATCGTCGCCAAATCGACCGACAACCACACCATCGGCGTGATGATCAACGGCAACATGACCATCGCCAAGCTGCTGAATCCGGCCACCCCATTCGACCCGCTGAAGGACTTCGCACCGATCAGCCTGATCGGCACCGCCCCGCTGCTGCTCACCGTGCCGGCGAATGCGCCGGGCAAGAACGCGCAGGAGTTCTTCCTCGCGGCGCGCAACGCCGGCAACAAGTGGAGCTACGGCACGCCGGGCGTCGGCACCGTGGGTCACCTCGGGATGGAACTGCTCAAGACCAAGACCAACATCGATCCGGTGCACGTGCCTTACCCCGGCAATCCGCAGGTCATCAATGCGATGATCGGCGGGCAGATCCAGCTTTCGCTGCTGCCGCCGGGGCTGGCGGCGGCGCATATCCGTGCCGGCAAGCTCAAGGCAATCGGCGTGACGTCGATCGGCCGCAGCCCGCTGGTGCCGGAATTCCCCAGCCTGGACGAAGGGGGCATCCGGGGCTTCCAGCTCGAGATCTGGACGGCCGCGGCGGGACCGGCCTCCATGCCCAAGCCGATCGTCGCGAAGCTTTCCGCGCTGATCAGCGAAATCGCGCGCATGCCGGAGGTGCGGCAGAAACTGTTCCAGCAAGGCTGGCAGGTCGCCGGCACGTCTTCCGAGGGCTTGGCCAATCGCATCAAGACCGACACCGCCGTGCTGGGCGGCGTGATCGCGATGCGCGGCATCAAGGCGGAATAGCCCGTCGCAGCTTGGTGCGGTGACTGGCCGACCGCCCGTTCACCCCGAGGCCGACAGCGTCCGCAGCGCCCGCCGCACGATGTACGCGGTGGCGGGTGCCTCGGACTCGGCCAGCCAGCGGCGGCACACCTCGTCCACCCATTCGGGCTGCGTCTTGCTGGCATCGTTGAGCCAGTTGGCCACCGAGTTCTGCACATAGCGGCTCGGGTCGGCCTTCAACGGCTCGATCAACGGCAGAGCGCGCCACGGCTGCGCCTTCAGCGTTTCGATCGGGGCGCACCAGACCCCGCGCGGCCGGGTCGCCTCGCTCGCGAAGCGCCTGAGGTTCTCGTCGGGCTCGCGCACCCACGGCTGCAACAGCGTGACGGCTTCGTCGAGCGCCCCGGCGAGTTCATCGCGCACGGCCATCCATGCGGTTTCGCGGACGTTGAAATGCGCGTCGGCCGCAAACCGCCGCACGCACCGCAATTGCTCCGGCAGTGTCAGGCCCGAGAACATGATCCATTGCGCGGCCCAGGAGCGCGCCACGTCGCTTGGATGCGTGGCCAGCGCGTGCGCGATCGCATCACGGTCGGCGCGCGGCTCGGCGAGGTCGTACAAGGCACGCGCTACGTGCCGGTGGCGCTTGACGGGCGCAAAGGCGCCGAGCATGGCGAGCGTATCCGTGATGCGCTCGGCGCGCGGCTCCAGGCCGATGTCGCGTGCCACCTTGCGCGTGAGCCGCGCCAGGTCGATCGCCAGGAATTCATTCAGATTGGCCGTGGCCAGCAGGCCCTCGTTCAAGGCTTGCAGCACCTCCGCCGGGATCAGCGCGATGCGTGCCGCACCCTTGCGTCCGAGCAGTTGCTGGACCATTGCGCTGCGCGCTGCCTCAGCCCTGCTTGAGCAGCAGGCGCAGGTCCGACGCCAGCGCCTCCGCGCCGCTGCCGTAGCGTGTGTACAGGCGCAAGCGGCCCTGCGTGTCGTACACGTAGCTGGCCGCCGAATGGTCCATCGTGTAGCTGCCGGGCGTCTTGCCCTCGACCTTCTTGTAATAGATCTTGTACTCCTTGGCCACGGCCGCGAGTTGCTCCGGCGTGCCGCGCAGCGCGAGGAAGGTGGGATCGAAGTTCGCCATGTAGGCCTTGAGCACGTCGGGCGTATCGCGCTGCGGGTCGACGGTCACGAACACGCCCTGGACCTTGTCGCCATCGGGGCCGAGCAGTTTCTTGGCCTCGGCCAGTTCGGACAGGGTCGTGGGGCATACGTCGGGGCATTGGGTGTAACCGAAGAACATCACGACCAGCTTGCCGCGGAAGTCCTTCAGGCTGCGCAGCTGCCCGTTGTGGTCGGGGAGCTGAAAGTCCTTGCCATAGTCGGCCCCGGTCAGGTCGATGGCCTTGAACTGCGGTTTGGCTTCCATGCAGGCGATGAGCAGGGTGCCGGTGCTCAGCGCGATGGCGGACGCTGCGACTGATCTCAGGAGGTTTCGGCGATTCATGCTGGGTAGAAGAGGTAATGGTCCATCAATAGCGCGGCGAAGAGCACGCTCAGGTGGATCAGGGAAAAACGGAAGGTCTTGCGCGCCAGCGCGTCCGAGTAGTTGCGCCACAGGCGGAAACCATACAGCGAAAACCCGAAGCTCAGGACCAGGGCGGCCGCGAGATAAAGCCAGGAGCTCATGCCGTAGGCGAACGGCATGAGCGCCGCGGCGAACAGCACGATCGTGTACAGGAAGATCTGCAGGCGTGTGAACTCGTTGCCGTGCGTGACGGGAAGCATCGGCAGCCCGGACTTGCGGTAGTCCTCGACGCGGTACAGCGCGAGCGCCCAGAAATGCGGCGGCGTCCACAGGAAGATGATGAGAAACAGGATCAGCGCCTCGGGCCCCACGTTGCCGGTCATGGCGGCCCAGCCCAGCACCGGCGGCATCGCGCCGGAAGCCCCGCCGATGACGATGTTCTGCGGCGTGAGCGGCTTCAGGATCACGGTGTAGACGACGGCGTAACCCACGAAAGTCGCAAGCGTGAGCCACATCGTCAGCGGGTTGACCCAGACGTAAAGCAGCCAGGAGCCCGCGGCGCACAGCACCGCGGCGAACAACAGCGTTTGCCAATCGCTCAACTCGCCCCTGGCGGTAGCGCGCCAGGACGTGCGCCGCATCTTGGCATCGATGCCCTTTTCGACCAGGCAGTTGAAGACGGCCGCCGCGCCTGCGACGAGCCAGATGCCCACGCATGCGATCAGGCCCAGCCGCAACTCCCCCAGCGTCGGCCAGCCCGGGATGGCCAGCACCATGCCGATCAGCGCGCAAAAGACGATCAGCTGCACCACGCGCGGCTTGGTCAATGCATAGAACTGCCGCAGGCGTGGGGTCATGCGGAGGAACCCTGGGGCTTCAGCCGCGCCGGCGCGGTGCGGTCGGCCCGGCTCTCGCACAAGGCCCAGGTCAGCACCACCAGCAGCGCCGCGGCGCCCCCGGTATGCGCGACCGCGGCGACGATCGGCCAGTCCAGCACGACGTTGGACAGGCCGGTCGCGAATTGCAGCAGCGCCAGACCGGCGATCCAGCGGCCCTGGCGGCGCAAGGGTTCGATCGCCCGCAGCCGCCATGCGACCCAGGCCAGCACCACAAAAACGGCATACGCCAATAGGCGGTGGGCGTAGTGGATCGCGGTGAGCGCCGCAAAGGTGAGGTACTCGCCGGCGGCGGTGCGGCCCAGTTCGCGCCACAGCTCGAACCCTTCCCGGAAGTCCATGCCCGGCCACCAGCTACCCTGGCACTTCGGGAATTCCGTACAAGCCAGCACGGCGTAATTGGTGCTGACCCAGCCGCCCAACGCGATCTGCAGCCACAGCAGTGCCGCGGCGGCCACCAGCCAGGCCCGCGCCGCAGGCGAGATGGGCGCGCGCGCTGCGCCGCTGTATGCATGCTCGTAGGCCACGGCCTGCCGGCACAGCAATGCCAGCAGGACGATGCCCGCCAACAAGTGCAAGGTGACGATCGCCGGGAACAGTTTCATCGTCACGGTCAATGCACCGAAAGCACCTTGCAGGCAGATCCAGGCCAGCGTGACCGCCGGCCACCAGGTGCTGACCGGCGAACCGCGCCTGCGCTGCAGCCAGGTCGCCGCGGTGAGCGTGACGAGCAGCACGCCGATGGCCATCGCAAGATAGCGGTGGATCATCTCGATCCATGCTTTGGAATGCGTGACGGGGCCGGTCGGCATCGCCTCCTGCGCTTTGCTGATTTCCGCGTGAGCGCCGGTGGGGCTGGCATTGCCATAGCAGCCGGGCCAATCCGGGCACCCCAATCCGGAATCGGTGAGGCGGGTGAAGGCCCCGAACATCACGAGGTCGAACGTGAGGAACAGCACCAAGAGCGTCAGGGCCTGCAGGCGCCTGACCGGTTGCGCATTCTTGTTGCGCAGCCACAGCCATGACAGCGGCCCGAGCGCCACCACGATGCTCATGAGCATCAGGTGCAGTACGGGCGAGAGGTCGTACAGAGGCTGCGGATTCATGTCAGCTCCGGTTCAGGGGGCGTTGCGGCCCGGCTGGTCCCACGACGCGGAGGCGCGAAGCAGCCGCTCCACATCGCGCTTCGCCTTGGCCGCGCCGGCGATGTCGAGGCCGGCGGGGAAGCGCATCATCCAGTTCCCCATCGGGTCCACCAGGTACAGGTGATCGGACAGCGCATGGCCGGACGCGGGAGCGAGCCATTGCGCGAGCGCGGCCCCATCGACGCGTAACACGGTCGCCTGCGCCAGTGCCGGGCGCAACGCCTCGCGCACCGGCGCGCCGTCGGACACGAACCAGACCCAGTCCACGCGCTCCTTGTCCGCGCCCAGGCTTTCGCGCAACTGCCGCTGCAGCCACAGGTGCCGCTCGCAATCGGCGTCGCATGCGCCGCCCGCGACGCTGACAAGCAGCCACTGCCCCTTCAGCGAGGGCAGTGGCACCGCCTTGCCATCCAGGGCCGTGGCAGCGGCCGCCGGCAAGGGCCGCTGCGGCTCGATCAGCACGCCGTAATTGCGCCGCGCCTCGGGGCGGATCACGTAATAGGTCAGGTAGGAAGCGATCACCGGTGCGGCGCACACCAGCAGCACGAGCAGCATGCGCCAGCGCCCGCGCGCGGTGCGCTGCGCGTCGCGCGCGAGCGCCTCCTGCGGCACCGGCAGCGAATGCACCGTCATGGCCAGCGGCTGGTCAGCCAGGAGGGGCCTTTCGGCGTGGGGCGATGAACTGGAACCAGACATAAAGGATTGAGATCAGGCCGCTCAGGGCCCACCACTGGAAGGTATAGCCGTAGTTCTTCTGGGCGCCGCTGCTGGCCTCGGGCCAGTCGCGCAACAGCCCTTCGGACGGGCCTCCGGTCTGCTGGACCGCGACGTCGGGCAACGCCAGGCCGGTTTCCACCCGCCATTGTGCCAAGTCGAGATTTTGCCGTATGGGACCGGTTCCGGCGCCGGCGAACTCGTATAGCTTGGCAGGCGGCGGGGCCAAGCGCCCGCGCACTTCGACCGTGCCGGGCGGCGTTTCCACCGGCGGCAGCTTTTCGCGTTGCTCGAAGTTGCGCGGCACCCAGCCGCGCTCCACCGCGACCGCGACCCTGCTGCCCTCCAGTTGCAGCGGCGTGACGACGTAAAAGCCCGCCTTCCCGTCCATCTGCCGGTTATCGAGAAAGACCGTGTGTTGCGCGAGCCAGGCGCCTCGCAGCAGGATCGGGCGGTAGATCAGGTCGGCGGCGGGACCGGGCTGGAGCAGCACCCGCCCGTCCATCGCCGGCAAGCCCTTCCGCACTTCGATCGAAGCCTGCAGCGCGAGCCTTTCGTGCGCGCGGCCCAGCTGCCACGCGCCCAGCGAAAGCGTCGCCGCGATTCCCGCCAGGGCGGCCAGGGTGACGATCCAGAACCGGGCGGAACGAGCGCGCGTCACGGGATAATCGCCGCCATGAAATACCTCGTCCTCCTGGCGTTCGTTGCCATCTTCGGCAGCCTGGGCGCGGCGCTGTTCTTCATGATGAGGGATGGGCGGGACGGCAGGCCGAAGACCAACAACATGGCGCGCGCCCTGGCGTTTCGCGTGGGCTTTTCGATCCTGCTGTTCGTGTGCATCCTGCTGGCCTGGAAGTTCGGCTATATCCAGCCGACCGGTATACCACTGACGAAGTAGCCATCCACAAAATACAAGGCGCCCCGCAGGGCGCCTTGTTTACTCCTCGGCCAGGCTATAGCCAGTAAACCAGCGTGTAAAGCCCCAGCCATACCACGTCGACGAAGTGCCAGTACCAGGCCGCGCCTTCGAAGCCGAAATGGCGCTCCGGCGTGAAATGCCCCTTCATGATGCGCAGGGTGATGAACAGCAGCATCAGCATGCCCACGATCACGTGGAACCCGTGGAACCCGGTCAGCATGAAGAAGGTCGAGCCGTAGGCGCCTGAGCTGAGCTTGAGGTTCAATTCCGTGTACGCGTGGAAGTACTCGTACGCCTGCACGCCGACGAAGGTGGCGCCCAGCAGCACGGTGACCCACATCAGCGCGATGGTGCGGCCGCGGTGGTTTTCGCGCAGCGCGTGATGGGCGATCGTCAGCGTCACGCCCGACGACAACAGCAGCGCCGTGTTGATCGTGGGCAGCCAGAACGGCGTCATCACCTGGAACGGCTCGATGATGCCGGCCGGCGATGCGGTGGTACCGGGCGCGACGGTGGGCCAGACCGCCTTGAAATCGGGCCACAGCATCGCGTTGTCGATGTCGCCGAGGGCCGGCACCGAATGCGCGCGCAGCCACCACAGGGCCGTGAAGAAGGCGCCGAAGAACATCACCTCGGAGAAGATGAACCAGCTCATGCTCCAGCGGAACGAGAGGTCGATCTTGCGGCCGTACCTGCCGCCCTCGCTCTCGTGGATCGTGTCGCGGAACCACTGGAACAGCACGCCGAACAGCCACAGGAACCCGAACAGCAGCATGTACCGGCCCCAGCCGTTGCCGTTGATCCACTGCTGCGCGCCGAGAATCACCCAGAACAGCCCGAAGGCCGCGAACGCCGGGTGGCGCGAGGGTTGGGGCACGAAGTAGTAAGGCGTGGTGCCCGGTGCGCTTGTACTCATCTCAACTCCTGGTCCTGATTCCGTGGATCACTTGGCAACCCAGTTCACGAGGGCGATCAGGCCGCCCACGAACAGCGCGACGCCCGCCAGGGCGACCACGATGATATGGAGCGGATTGAGCTTGCCCAGGTCTTCCTGGTATTCACTGTTCTTGCGGATGCCCACGAACGACCAGGCCACGGCCTTGATCGTTCGCAGCAACGAGCCGCGGCGCGGCGGCGCGGAGGGCGTATGCGCGCTCATGCCCCCGCTCCCGCCGGCGCGAGCGTCGATGCCGTCGGCGCGGGGGGTGTCTTGGCGCCGACTTCAAAGAACGTGTACGACAGCGTGATCGTCGTCACCTGCCTCGACAGCTTCGGATCGATCACGAAAGAAACCGGCCACTGCCGCTTCTCGCCCGGCTCGAGGGTGTGCTGCTTGAAGCAGAAGCACTCCAATTTGTTGAAATGCGCGGCGGCTTCGTGCGGCGCGTAGCTCGGAATGGCCTGAGCCGACATGCGGCGGTTCTGAACGTTCTGGAATTCGTAGAGCACCGTGGCCAGTTCGCCCGGGTGCACCTGGATCGAACGCTGCGCCGGCTTGAACTCCCACGGGCCCCGGACGTTGGCGTCGAATTCGACCGTGATCGTCCGGCTGGTGTCGACCTGCGTGTTGAGCGCGTCCGCCGCTCCGCCCCCTGCCGCGCCGGGCAATCGCTGCTCCGCCAGCGACAGGATATTGATGCCCGTCACTTCGCAGATGTGCTTGTAGATCGGGATCAGCGCATACCCGAACGCGAACATGCCCGTCGCGATGACGGCCAGCTTGCCCAGCATTCTCAGGTTGTCGGCGCGGATGCTCATGGCTGCAGTATCAATGGCCGAGCCACGCGAACTTCACCATCACGCCGATGAAGAACACGGCCGCGACCGACGCGAGGATCAGCGCCATCCGCAGGTTGTTCTTCTTCTGCCCGGGAGTCGTCGTCATGAGCGCGTCCTCAGTGATGTTCCGGCTGCGCGCCAGCGTGCAGCAGGCGGTTGGCGGCCGCGTTCAGGCGGGGCGGCGTCTCGAAGGTGTGGAACGGCGCGGGCGACGGCACTTCCCACTCGAGGCCTTCGGCGCCCTTGCCGTCCGGATCGTTCCAGGGACGCTGCGGCGCGGGCGCGCCCTTGCCGCGCATCACCGGCAGCACGACCGCCACCAGGAAGAACACCTGCGACAGCCCGAAGCCGAAGCCGCCGATCGAGGCGAGCGCGTTGAAGTCGGCGAACTGCATCGGGTAATCGGCGTAACGGCGCGGCATGCCCGCCAGCCCCAGGAAGTGCATCGGGAAGAAGGTGACGTTGAAGAACACCATGCTGAGCCAGAAATGCCACTTGCCCGCCTTCTCGTTGTACATGACGCCGGTCCACTTGGGCGACCAGTAGTAGAAGCCCGCGAACATCGCGAACAGCGAGCCGGCGACGAGCACGTAATGGAAATGGGCCACCACGTAGTAGGTGTCCTGCAGCAGCAGGTCGATCGGGGCGACCGCCACGATCAGGCCGGTGAAGCCGCCGATCGTGAACACGAAGATGAAACCGATGGCGAACAGCATCGGCGTCTCGAGCGTCATCGAGCCCTGCCACATCGTCGCGATCCAGTTGAAGATCTTCACCGACGTCGGAACGGCGATCAGCATCGTGGCGTACATGAAGAACAGCTGGCCCGTGACCGGCATGCCGGTGGTGAACATGTGGTGCGCCCACACGATGAAGGACAGGATCGCGATCGACGAGGTCGCATACACCATCGACGCGTAGCCGAACAGGCGCTTGCGCGAGAAGGCGGGCACCACGTGGCTGATGATGCCGAACGCCGGCAGGATCATGATGTAGACCTCGGGGTGGCCGAAGAACCAGAAGATGTGCTGGTACATCACCGGGTCGCCGCCGCCGGCCGGATTGAAGAACGTGGTGCCGAAGTGCCGGTCCGTCAGCGTCATGGTGATGGCGCCGGCCAGCACCGGCATCACGGCGATCAGCAGGTACGCCGTGATCAGCCAGGTCCAGGCGAACATCGGCATCTTCATCAGCGTCATGCCGGGTGCGCGCATGTTCAGGATGGTGACGATGATGTTGATCGAACCCATGATGGACGAGGCGCCCATGATGTGGAGGGCGAAGATGGCCGAGTCCATGGACGGGCCCATCTGCAGCGTCAGCGGCGCATACAGGGTCCAACCCGCGGCGGGCGCGCCACCGGGCAGGAAGAAGGAGCTGGCCAGCATGAGCGCCGCCGGGATCAGCAGCCAGAAGCTGAAGTTGTTCATGCGCGCGAACGCCATGTCGGCCGCGCCGATCTGCAGCGGGATCATCCAGTTCGCGAAACCGACGAAGCCCGGCATGATCGCGCCGAACACCATGATCAGGCCGTGCATGGTGGTGAGCTGGTTGAACAGCTCGGGGTTGACCAGTTGCAGCCCGGGCTGGAAGAGTTCGGCGCGGATCAGCAGGGCCAGCACCCCGCCGATCATGAACATCGTGAACGAGAACACGAGGTACATCGTGCCGATGTCCTTGTGGTTGGTCGCATAGACCCAGCGCCGCCAGCCGGACGGCGCGTGCTCGTGGTGATCGTCGTGGGCGTGTTGGGGATGCTCGAGTACGGCGCTCATCTGGATTTCCTGTTCAACAATTCGTTGTCGCTTGCCGGCCGGGTAATCACTTGCCTTCCAGCGCCAGCACTTCAGACGGCTGGACCAGCTGCCCGGTCTTGTTGGACCAGCTGTTCTTCGTGAAGGTCACGACGGCGGCGATGTCGGTGTCAGACAGCTTGCCTTTCCAGGCGGGCATCTGGCCCTTGCCGTTCAGCACGATCTGGAGCTGCTTGCCCTTGTCCGCGTCCTGGACGATCGCCGAGCCCGCCAGTGCCTTGCCGACGCCGCCCTGGCCCTGGGCACCGTGACATGCCACGCAGTTGGCGGCGTAGACCTTCTCGCCGCGCTTCCCGAGGTCACCCAGGTCCCAGACCTTGTGCGGGTCGTCCTGCAGCGCCGCCAACTTCTTTTTCTCGCCCTCGACCCAGCCGCTGTACTCCTGCGCCGAGACGACCTTCACGTGGATCGGCATGTACGCGTGCTCCTTGCCGCACAGCTCGTAGCACTGGCCGTAGAAGTCGCCGGTCTTCTCGCTGCGGAACCAGGTGTCGCGCACGAAACCCGGGATCGCATCCTGCTTCACTCCCAGCGCCGGCACGCCCCAGGAGTGCACGACGTCGTTGGCGGTGGTGATGACGCGAACCTTCTTGTTGACGGGCACCACGAGGGGATGGTCCACCTTGAGCAGGTAGTCGTCCGGCATCGTTCCCTTGGCGCCGTCGTTCGACATTTGACGCTGCGCGGTGTCCAGCATGGACAGGAAGCTCAGCCCCTCGCCTTCGCCGTTGAGGTAGTCGTAGCCCCACTTCCACTGGTAGCCGGTCGCCTTGATCGTGAGGTCGGCATTGCTCGTGTCCTTGGAGGCGACCACCACCTTGGTGGCCGGCAGCGCCATGCCGATGACGATGAGGAACGGGATGATGGTCCAGATCACCTCGACGGTGACCGACTCGTGGAAGTTCGCGGCCTTGTGCCCGACCGACTTGCGGTGCTTCCAGATCGAATAGAACATGACGCTGAAGACCGCGACGAAGATCACCGTGCAGGTGATCAACATGAACCAGTGCAGCCAGGACTGCTCCACCGCGATGCGCGAGGCCGCCGTGGTCAGGTTGAGCTGACGCACGGAGGGGCCGCCGGGCAGGTCGCCCACCGCATGCGCCGCCGGGCTGAAGGCACCCAGCGCCAGCAGCAGCGAAGCCAAGTTGTTCGACGTACTCTTCATGGTTTTCACTAGCTTTCAGCCTCAAAACAATCGACTGCGGGCCTCACCGGGCCCGCCTCGTCACTCGCCTCGACTCACCTCTATCGACCGCCCTGCGCGTCGCGCAAGGCCTTTCTGATCTCCTGCGCCAGTACGGGCCGCAGTTCGGGTCGCAGGTAGCGACCCACGTTCACGTGGCGCCCACGCGCCGACAGCTCGACCAGCGACCGGTCGCTCACGCCGGGTTCGACGCGAACCCATTCGCGATCGAACTCGGCCCGCAGGTGGTGGCCGGCATTTTCCAGCTCCACCACCAGCTGCCGCCCCTCCAGCGAGATCGTCTCCCGGTCGGCGGCATGCCGTGCATACGCCACGAACGCGGCACCCACCGCCGCCAGTTCAAGCGCGGCAAACGGCAGGATCAGCACGGCTCCCTCGTACCAGAAGAAGGTTCCGATTCCGAGCGACACGACACACAGCGAGCCATACAGCCAGCCCAGTTGGGCCGGCGTGACCGAGCAGTTGCGCCTCAGGAACCAGCGGATGTTCTGCCCCTGGACGGTGGCGAACCGAAATACCGGGCTTGACACAGGTGTCGCTCAAAAGCCGGGAATTGTAGCGCGGGTCTTCCTGCCACATCTACGGCCGCGCTGCTTTGACCTTCGACAACAAAAAACCGGTCAGTCGCGGCCGGTTTTGCCGGACTGCAGCATGGCCCGCATGTCGTCCAGCGTCACGGCACTGCGCTCGCTGACCCGGACCTTCGGGGTCGGCTTGACCGCATGGCCGTAGATGATCTCGAAGGTGAGCGCCAACCGGCCGTCCGGCTGGCGCAGCGCGCGCCCGATTTCATCCAGCAAGCGCGTTTTCCAGCCGCGGCCTCGCAGGCCCTGGAAGCGCTGCGGATGCAGGTTGCTGCCCAAGTCCTGCAGTTCGTCCAGCAGCCGCTGCGGCGTGTCCCAGGTGAGCGTGATGCGCTCCATGTCCATTACCGGCTCGGCGAAGCCGGCGTGCACCAGCATGTCGCCCCAGTCGTGCATGTCGGTGAAGTCATGTCCCGGCGGCGGCCAGCCCACCTCCCGATACAGGGCGCGCAGTTCGCGCAGCGTGTCCGGCCCGAGGCAGGAGAACATCAGGAAGCCCTCGACGGCCAATGCGCGGTGCCATTCGCCGATCAAGGCTTCGGGTTGCGCCGACAGGTGCAAGGCCATGTTGGCCCACAGCATCTGCACGGCTCCCGCCGGGATGGGCCCCTGGTGCACGGCGGGCGCGCGCCAACGCCGCCACCACGGCCGCGCCGCCTGCTCGCGCACGATCTGGTCGACGTGCGCGGGCCGGGTTTCCGCCACGAACCGTTCGGCCTGCGGGTAACGGCGCTCCAGCAGCGCGTGGGCCGCAAGCCCGCCGCGCACCGGTTCCCAATCGGCCCAGGCGCGTGGCTGCAGCCGGATCCACTGCAGCCGGTCTTCCATCCGGCGCGCGACTTCCTCATGCAGCCACGGCGAACGCACCGGCGCCACGCGCTGCCAATGAGCCGCGGCAATGGGATCGATCGTGGGCGGGCGTTGGTCGGTCATGGCCTAGGGCCTGTTAACACTGTTTTTACCAGTGCGAATGTGGTTAGAACCGCGCCAATCTAGGCGCGCGACGACGCCAAGGCTGGACGCCTTGGCTAGGAGCGTAACAACGAGTGGCGCGGTTATAACCACGTTCCCTCCGGGTTGCGACCAAAAGGGGCCATCCGCGTTGTTACGAAACCCGGCTGGGGGGCGACCCCAGGCCGGCTTTCGCGCCTAGCGGCTGACCCCTTTTGATCGCAACGCATCTGGCAAAAGCAGTGTTAGCAGGCCCTGGTCGAACGAGTATATTGAGCCGGCCACATCCTGCCCGCCCATGCGCGACCGATTCAGTCCACGGATGAACTTCCCGCCCGACCGGAGCGCCGCGTGCTGCGCCGGCTGAGCGACGCTCTGGCCGCGGCCGTGCCCAGCCAGTGCGCCGTGTGCCGCGCCTGGCCGGCCCAGCCGGTCTGCGAAGCCTGCGTGGCGCGGTTCGCGCAGCCGCGGCCGCGCTGCCGGCGCTGCGCGCTGCCGGTGCCCACCGGCGTTGCGGAATGCGGGCGCTGCATGCGCGCGCCGCCGCCGCTCGACGCCTGCCATGCCGCCGTCTCGTACGAGTTTCCGTGGTCGGCGCTGATCGTCCAGTACAAATTCAACGGCCATCCCGGCTGGGCCGGCAGTTTCGCCACCTTGATGCGCAGCGCGCCCTGGGTCGAACCCGCGCTGGACGAAGCGGACGTCGTGCTGCCGATGCCGCTGGCGCGCGAGCGGCTCGCCGAGCGCGGCTTCAACCAGGCCCTGTTGCTGGCGCATGCGCTCGCGGGCAGCAAGACGCGTTCCGGCCTGTTGCTGCGGGTGCGGCACACGAGCGCGCAGGCCGCGCTCGATCGCGAGCATCGGCTGGGCAACGTCAGGGGCGCCTTCGCCGTCGATCCGCTGCTGGCACCGGAACTGCGCGGGCGGCGGGTGGTGCTGGTCGACGACGTGATGACCAGCGGAGCTTCGCTGTTCACCGCGGCCGAGGCGCTGCGGCAGGCCGGTGTCGCGCGCGTCACCGGCCTCGTGATGGCCCGCACGGGCGAATAACCCTGAACGGCCCGCGCCACAATAGGCGCCCATGTTCCATATCGTCCTGGTCGAACCGGAAATCCCGCCGAACACCGGCAACGTGATCCGGCTGGCCGCCAACACCGGCTGCTCGCTGCACCTGATCGAGCCGCTCGGGTTCTCGATGGACGACAAGCACATGCGGCGCGCCGGCCTGGACTATCACGAGTACGCGCCGGTGCGAAGGTACGCCGGCTGGCCGGCGTTCGTGGACGCGATGCGGCCGGATGCGGCGCGCCTGTTCGCGCTCACCACGCTTGGCACGCGGCTCGTTCACGAAACGGCGTTCCGCCCCGGCGACTGGCTCGTGTTCGGCTCGGAAACGCGCGGCCTCGCGCCGCCGTTGCGCGACTCGTTCGCGCCCGACCAGCGGTTGCGACTGCCGATGCGGGCGGGCCAGCGCAGCCTCAACCTGTCCAACGCCGTGGCGGTGACCGTGTTCGAGGCCTGGCGGCAGAACGGGTTCGGGGAGGCTACGGGTAGCGCCGCGTGAGGGACTCGGCGATGCACACCGGCTTGTCGCTGCCCTCGCGCTCCACGCTGATGAGCCACGCGATCTGGTAGCCGTTGTTTTCAATCGGATCGCAGGCAAGCAGCTTCAGGTGCGCGCGCAGCCGGCTGCCCACCGGCACCGGCGCCGTGAAGCGCACCTTGTTCAGGCCGTAATTGACCCCCATGCGGCTGTTGCGCACCTGGATCGAGCTCTGGAAAAACGTGGGAAGCAACGACAGGGTCAGGAAACCGTGGGCGATCGGACCACCGAACGGTCCGGCCTTGGCCCTCTCCACGTCCACGTGGATCCATTGGTAGTCACCCGTGGCCTGCGCGAACAGATTGACCTGCTCCTGCGTGATGGTCGTCCAGTCGCTGACGGCCACCTGCTGCCCCACCAGCGGGACGAGGTCGGATAGGTGCTCGAATGTCTTCATACGGCGAATGTAGCAAGGCCGCGGCGCACTCAGTTGTCGAGCCAGCGACAGATGCCTTCCCATTGCGCCAGGTCGCGCTCGACGCGGCCGGGCGCCACGTCGAACAGCGTCAGGCCGCGCGCCGCGAGGTGGATGTAGTTCTGCGTGTGGCGCAGGTAGCCGAGCACCGGCAGGCCCAGCGCGTCCACGAACTCGTGCAGCTTCTCGGCGGCGATCGTGCGTGGGTCCACGCGCATGCCGATGATGCCCACCTGGATCTTCGTGGCCTTGCGGTGCTCGGCGAGCTCGTCCAGGAAGGTGCGCGTCGCATAGATGTCGAAGATGCTCGGCTGCAACGGAACGATCACCTTGTCGGCGAGCCCGAGCACGTCCTTGAACACCTTGCCGTGCATGCCCGCGGGCGTGTCGAGCACGACGTGCGTCGTGCCTTTGGGCGGCTTGACGACGTTGTCCTCGGAGATTTCCCAGGTGCCGATGGGCCGCGCCGCGGCCGGCCGCAGCCCCAGCCACAATCGGGTGGACTGCTGGCGGTCGGCGTCGCCCAGCATCACCGCATTTCCCTTGCTGGCGAAATAGCCGGCAATGTTGGTGGCCAGGGTGCTCTTGCCGACACCGCCTTTAGGATTCGCAACAACCACGACCGGCATGATGACTCCTCGGTATTCTCGCGTTTGCGGCCCGTCGGGCTCGATCGCCGCTTTGGCTCTATGTTACCGGTATGGATGAGTTGACAAAAGAAGGGCTTTCCGGGGGCGGCATCCTGGTGCTCGCCGCCCACCCCAATTGGCGCGAGTCGCGTGTCAACGCTCGCTTGCTGGCCGCTGCACGCGATACGCCCGGCGTCGAGACGCGCGACCTGTATGGCGCCTACCCCGACTATGACATCGACGTCGCGGGCGAGCAGGCCCGGGCCGCGGCCGCCCGCTTGATCGTGCTGCTGCATCCGATCCAGTGGTACTCGATGCCCGCCTTGCAGAAGCTGTGGGTCGATGAAGTGCTCGCTTACGGGTGGGCCTACGGCCCCGGCGGCACGGCGCTGCAAGGCAAGGACCTGTGGCTGGTCGCCAGCACCGGCGGCCCGGAGAATTCCTACCACCCGCAAAGCTACAACCGCTATTTCTTCGACGCCTTCCTGCCGCCGTACGAGCAGACGGCCACGCTGTGCGGCATGCGTTTCCTGCCTCCGCTCCTGTTGCACGGCGCACGCCGCGCCAGCGAGGAGTCCGTCCGGGACCACGTCGAAGTCTTTGCGCGGCGCCTGCGCAGCTATCCGCACTGGCCGGAGCTGGCCGAACTCGACTCTTGCCCGGCCTGCGACGTGCCCCGCACCGACCGGCCCGCTCCCCCAGGTGCTCCCTGATGGAACACGCGCCTGCCTGGCTCATCAACAGCCTGATCTACCTGGGCGCGGCGGTGATCGCCGTGCCGCTGTCGCGCGCGCTCGGGCTGGGCTCGATCATCGGCTACCTCGGCGCGGGCATCGTCATCGGCCCATGGGGCCTGGGGCTGGTCAGCAACGTGGAGGACATCCTTCACTTCGCCGAATTCGGCGTCGTGTTGATGCTGTTCCTGGTCGGGCTGGAGCTCGAACCCCGCCGCTTGTGGACCTTGCGGCGGCCCATCTTCGGCTGGGGCAGCGCGCAGGTGCTCGGTTGCGCCGCACTGCTTTGCGCGGCGGGCATCGCGGCCGGTGTGCCCTGGCGCGTGAGCGTCGCGGCAGCGCTGGGCCTGGCGCTGTCCTCGACGGCGATCGCGCTGCAGGTGATGGGCGAGCGCAACCTGCTGCCGACCGCGAGCGGCCAGGCGGGATTCTCGATCCTGCTGTTCCAGGACGTCGCAGCGATCCCGATCCTGGCGTTGCTGCCGCTGCTGGGCGGCATGGCGGGCTCGGCCGAGCCGGAGGCGGCGACCCGCTGGCTGGAGGCGGCCAAGATCCTGGCGGTGATCGGCGGGATCGTGCTGGGCGGGCGCCTGTTGCTGCGACCCTTGTTGCGCTGGATCGCCATGAGCCGCACGCCGGAGATATTCACCGCCGCCGCGCTGGCGCTCGTGGTCGCGATCGCCGCCTTGATGCAATCGGTCGGCCTGTCGATGGCGTTGGGCGCGTTCCTGGCGGGCGTGCTGCTCGCCGAAAACGAATACCGGCGCGAACTCGAAACCGACATCGAGCCGTTCAAGGGCCTGCTCCTGGGGCTGTTTTTCATCGCCGTGGGCATGAGCATCGATTTCGCGGTGTTGCTGCGCTCGCCCGGGCTGATGGCGGCGATCGTGCTGGGATTCCTCGCCGCCAAGGCCCTCGTGATCTACGCGATCGGGCGCGGCATGGGGCTGCCGGTGCAGGAGCGGCCGGTGTTCACGGCGTTGCTGGCGCAAGGCGGCGAGTTCGCCTTCGTGGTTTTCCAGGCCGCCGCCGGCGCGGGTGTGATGCCCGGCGAGACCGCGTCGCTGTTGATCGGCGCGGTGGCGGTGTCGATGCTGCTGACGCCGCTGCTGCTGGTCGGCATCGACAAGTTGGTGCTGCCGCGTTATGCCGGCTCCAGCGGGCCGCAGCTCGAGGAAATCAGCGAGCCCCAGCGTGCGCCGATCATCATCGCGGGCTTCGGGCGTTATGGCCAGATCGTCGGGCGCATGCTGGCGGCGCAAGGGATCGCGGCGACCGTGCTGGACCACGACGCCGAGATGATCGAGGCGGCGCGGGCCTTCGGCTACAAGGTGTTCTACGGCGACGCGACCCGCCTGGACCTGCTGCGCACCGCGGGCGCGGACAGCGCCAAAGTGCTGGTGATCGCGGTGGACGACGTGCACCAGTCGCTCGCGATCGTGGAGCTGGCGCGCGAGCACTTTCCCCATCTCGAACTGGTGGCGCGGGCCCGCGACGTGACGCACTGGAACGAGCTGCGCGACCGCGGCGTGCTGCGGGTGGAGCGCGAGGTGTTCGAGTCCAGCCTGCGCAGCGCCCGCACCGTGCTGGAAGTGCTGGGCTTCACGCCGCACGAGGCCCGGTCGCACGCGATGCGTTTTCGACGCCACAACCTGCAGCTGTTCGAGCAGATGTACCCCCATCACAAGGACCGCGCCAAGGTGATCGCGGTGGTCAAGCAGGGGCGGCGCCAGCTGGAAGAGCAGATGGCGCGCGAGCGAGCCGAGCGCGAGGAACGCCGAGCGGGTCCGGGCCGCCCGCCGGGCCCGCACGACTGAGGCTGCCTAGCGGCCGAAAAAGCCGTCCCACACCAATTTGCAGCCGGTGAGGAGCATCCCTGTGTAGATCAGCCGGTAGAACAGCACCGGGTCGATGCGGTGCGCCATCCTCACGCCGATGATCACGCCGAGCGGCGCGAACGGCAGCAACGCCAATGAGGTCGTCATGTTGCGCAGGTCGAGCAGCCCCAGCCACGCATAGGGAATCCATTTGCTGAGATTCACCACGAAGAAGAAAGCCGCCATCGTGGCGGTGAACACCAGCGGCGGCAACCGCATCGGAATGACGTACGCGCTGATCGGCGGCCCGCCGGCATGCGACACGAAGCTGGTGAATCCCGAGGTGATCGTCAGGATCGCGCCCAGCCAGCGCGGCGGCTCCGGGCTGTTGGCACGCGGCGGAAACAGCAGGCGCTGCGCGAGAAACAACAGGGTGAACACGCCGACGACGCCGGCCACCAGCCGCGCGTCCAGCAACTTGAACGACAAGGTGCCGACCAGTGTGCCGACCAGGCCGAGCGGGATCAGGAACCGGATGAGCCTGAAATCGAAATGCTTGCGGAAGGCGGCCAGCCCCATGACGTCCATCAGGAACAGGATCGGCATCATGATCGCGGCCGCCTGCGGTACGGTGACCGTCAGCGCCATCAAAGGCACCGCCAGCGAGCCGAAACCGGCCCCGAACCCGCTCTTGCTGATGCCCATGAGCAGCACGGCCGGGATGGCGACGGCATAGAAGACGGGGTCGGTAATCAGCGGGTAGTTCAAGCGCGGAGGAAGCGAAGTGGCGGGCGGTGACGCCTCGGGTATTCTCGCCGCACGCGAACGCAGCACCCACCGGCCATAAATCCGCATTGCCACCGACGTCCCGAACGCCGGCGGCGCAAGCAACGCGTGAACGCGCCGGCGCCCGAGCCAGGGGCGTTCAACTTTTCTTTTTCTTCTGCCCGCCCGCCACGCCCGTTTCGGCGGCGGTGTGCCCGGCCTGTTCGGCCTCCGCCACCAGCCATCGCGCGAAATCCTGCGCCAGGGGATTGGCCGCGGCATGCGGCGCCACCTCGACGTAGTAGCCCCGCCGGGAAGCTGCGCGGCCGCGCAGCGGCGCCACCAGCTTGCCCTCGCGCACGAGCTGCGCCAATAGCGGCAGGCGGCCTATGACCACACCTTGTCCGGCACACGCAGCCGCCACCGCTTCGGCGTAAAGCGTGAAGCGCACGGTATTCGCCGAGCGGACGCTGTCCAGCCCGATCACTTGCAGCCAGGGTTCCCAATCGACCGTGGGCGGCTCGCCGGGCGGCATGTCTATCGTGAGCAAGGTGTGGTGTTCCAGGTCGGCCGGCGTCTTGAGCGGCCGCCGGCGGTCGTGCAGCAGGTCCGGCGAGCACAGGGGCTGCACTTCTTCTTCGAACAAAAGCGGCCCTTTCGCCGTGGCGCTCGGGGCGAAGCGGATCGCGAGATCGATCTGGCTGCGCTCCAGATCGATGACTTGCAGCGTCGCGGAAATCCGCACGTCCACCTGCGGACGGCCTGCGGTGAACCGGGTCAGCCGCGGAATCAGCCAGAACGACGCGAACCCGGGCGTGCACGTGATGGCCACCTGGCGCAGGGCCGGCGTCGGCTGCACCCGCGCCGCCGCATCGCGCAGGCGCTCCAGGCTGTCGTTGACGGCGCGCTGCATGATCCGCCCGGCCTCGGTCAGGGCGAGCTGGCGGTGGCCGCGCTCGTACAGCGCGACGCCCAGGCTGCGTTCGAGCTGCTGGATCTGGCGGCTCACTGCCGATTGCGAGATGAATAGCTCCTTGCCCGCCTCGGTGAAACTCAGCAGGCGCGCCGCCGCCTCGAAGGTATGGAGCAGATCGAGCCGCAGCCGGCGCGATCGGGGCGGCTGCGTGGCGCTGGCCGGCGCCGCGTTGGCATTCCGTGGATGCATGGGTCCCATGCGAAATCAGCGTTTGTCCATTGGAGAGG
>JAGRPN010000288.1 GCA_019449555.1 Ramlibacter sp. | reverse complement strand
GGAAGCCGCACCACAGCTCCGGCAGCCGGTGCGAATCGAAATGCAGGCTCGCGTCGAACGTGCTCGACAGCAACTCCATCGCGCTCTCGGTGCGGCCGTAGCGCGCCATGCCGGCGGCGATCAGCGCATTGTCGTGCGGCCAGATCGAGCCGTTGTGGTACGACATCGGGTTGTAGCGCGCGCTGCCGGCGGCAATGGTGCGGATGCCCCAGCCGCTGAAGAACTGGTGGCCCATCAGGCCATCCATGATCCGCCGCGCATGCTCCGGCGCGGCGATGCCGCTCCACAGCGTATGCCCCGCGTTCGACGCCAGCACCTTGCACTGCCGCTTGTGGCCATCCAGGGCGATGGCGTAGCTGCCGATCTCCTCGCACCAGAACGCGTCCTGGAAGCGTTCGCGCAATTGCTGGGCCTGCTCCAGCAGCAACTGGGCCAATTTCGGTTCGTCCAGCAGGCCAGCCAGTTCGGCCGCCGCCAATTTGCCCTGGTAGACGTAGCCCTGGACTTCGCACAGGGCGATCGGCGCATCGGCGAGCCGCCCATCGCTGTGGAACACCGAGTCGCCGGAATCCTTCCAGCCCTGCTGCACCAGGCCTTCGTCGCTGCGGCGCGAATACTCCACGAAGCCGTCGCCGTCCGCGTCGCCCCATTGGTCGATCCATTGCAGCGCCATGCGGATGTTCGGCCAAAGATTGCGGATCAGGCCGAGGTCACCCGTGCGGCGGTAGTACGCGGCCGCCAGCACCAGGAACAAGGGAGTCGAATCGACCGAACCGTAGTAGCGGCCGAACGGGATTTCGCGCGTCAGCGCCATTTCGCTGTGCCGCGCCTCGTGCAGGATCTTGCCCGGCTCGGCATCGTTCTGGGCGTCCAGTTGCGTTGCCTGCGTGGCAGCCAGGAACGTGAGCACGCCGCGCGCGAGCGACGGGTCCACCCACAGGTACTCGAGCGCCGTGATGATGCCGTCGCGCCCGAACGTGGTCGAATACCACGGCACGCCGGCGAACGGATACGGGCCGGTCGGCAGCATCGTGGTCAGCATCGACAGGTCGGACACCGAACGGTCGAGCCAGAGGTTGACCAATGGATTCGAAGTGACGACGGTGCAGTGGCCGCCGAGCCAGGCCCGGCGCGCCTCGTTGTTGTCGCGCAGCGCCGTCTCGTACGTGATCCGGGGCGGCTGGGGTTCGTCGTCGGTTTCGCACACCACCGTGAAATACAGATGCTGCTCGCTGCCCGGCTCCAGCGCCAGCTCGAAGGTGGCACGGGCGGCATCCACAGCAATGGGCTGGGGGTCGAAGTGGATGCGCGTGCGCCTCAGCCGCCGGTCGCGCCCGAGATACGGCAGCACCACGCCGTGCGCCGTCACTTCCGGCTGCAGCCGGTCGCCGCGCCGTTCGCGTTTCATGCCGCGCACCTCGAACAGGTCCACAAAGTCCGCATCGAACGTGAATTCGAGTCTGACGGTGGTGCGCTCGGTGCCGTGGTGGCTGACGCGGACATGCTCGTGGCACGCACTGCGCCACAGCAGCTTGGCCCGGAAGATGTGGAGCGTGCCCTTCGCCAGCCCTTCCCTCTTGTTCGTGGCCGGAAGGTCCGGGTTCATCAGGTCGATCACCAACAGGCTGTTGGACTCTTCCACCGACGAGCCCAGGTGCAGCGGACGCACGCCGTCGATCAGCAGTTCCTGCTGCGACAGGAAGCGGGTGTCGTTGTGGTAGAGGCCTTCCTTGCCGGGCGCCATCACGCCGATGTCGCCGAAACGGTCGAACATCGCGAAGGTCTCGTCGTTCTTCAGGACCTTGGACTGGTCCTCCGCGCCGGCCGAGGTCGCGGCGACGTACCACTTGTCACCGATCTGGATCTTCTGCGGCATGCCCTTCCTTTCTGCGCGTGACGTTGCCGACCGGCGGACGCTTCGAGCGAGCACCGTGGGAACCGGCGCTACGCCGGGATCCGGGCATCCACCAACTGCCGGTACACGTCGAGGTATTGCCGTGCCATCACCCGCGCCGCGAAGCGCTGCTCGAAAACCTGGCGGCAGCGGCGGCGGTCGATCCGGTCGATGTTCTTCGCGGCGGCGATCGCCTGTTCCTGGTCGTGCACGATGAAGCCCGTCACGCCGTCGTCGATGATCTCGGGCACAGAGCCCTGACCGTACGCGATCACGGGCGTGCCGCAGGCCAGCGCCTCGATCATGACGAGCCCGAACGGCTCGGGCCAGTCGATCGGCATGAGCAGCGCCTTGGCGTTGCCGATGAAATCGTTCTTCAGTTGCTCACCGATCTCGCCCACGAAGGTGACCAGCGGATCGTCGAGCAACGGTTCGATCTTCGATTCGAAGTATGCCCGGTCGGCCACGTCCACCTTGGCGGCGATACGCAGCGGCGTGCCACAGGCCCTGGCGATCTCGATGGCCCGATCGGCACGTTTTTCCGGGGAGATGCGCCCGACGAACGCGAAGTAGTCCTGCGGCTCGGTATGCAGCGAATACAGTCCCAGCGGCAAGCCGTGGTGCACCGTGGCCCGCCAGTTGGCCCCAGGCACCGGAGCGCGCTGGCTGTTGGAGATCGAAACCATCGGGTGGCTTCCGAAGCGCCGGAACAGCGGCTTCAGGTCCGGCAGGTCGAGACGCCCGTGCGGCGTCGACAGGCAGGGTGTTTCGCATTGCCTGGCCAGCGCCAGCTGAAAAACATCGATGTGGAAATGGATGATGTCGAAGTCGGGCGCCGCCTTCAGCACCATGTCCATCATGATGGTGTGCCAGATCAGCCCGTCGGGCTTGTGCGGATCCAGCCGCAACCCCATTTTGACAACAGGAACCAAGGTGGCTTGCGTCACTGAATCACCGCTGGCAAACAGTGTCACGTCATGGCCCATTTCCACCAGGGCCTCGGTCAGGTATGAAACCACTCGTTCAGTTCCCCCGTAGGCCCGGGGGGGGACGCTTTCGTACAGGGGCGCTACCTGGGCGATTTTCACGGGGCGGACTCCTTGTGGGACAGCGGTCGAGCTGCGCCGGAAGGAACCGCGCCGTCGGGCGTGGGATGCTGCGCAGCACCAATGAAGCTAACTTAGCTCCACGGGTGGGCTCAACGTGTAGGACAACTCCGCGTCACGGCGGAGCCATCCCGCACGGCGCCATGTCTCAGGTGAACAGCTGTTTGTGCTGATCGCGCAAAAGGTTCTTCTGGACTTTTCCCATTGCGTTGCGCGGCAGTTCGTCCACCACGAAGCAACGTTTGGGAATCTTGAAATTGGCCAGCTGCGATTTCAGTTTTGTCACGATGTGGTCGGCGTCCAGCCGGGCGCCCGGCTTGGGAATGACCACGGCCACGCCGACCTCGCCGAAGTCCGGGTGCGGCACGCCCACCAGCGCGCTCTCCGCGACGCCGGGCATTTCGTTGATATAGCCCTCGATCTCCGCCGGATACACGTTGTACCCGCCGCTGATGATCAGGTCCT
>JAGRPN010000287.1 GCA_019449555.1 Ramlibacter sp. | reverse complement strand
GGCCGCGGCCGGCAGGATGTTGACGGCGCGCGCCTCGCTGGCGATGAAGCCCTCGACGAAATCGTTCAGGGCGGGCAGGCTGGCTTCGCTGTCCAGCGTGACCTCGTTGCCCAGGCAGTCAGTCCACATGGTGCAGCGCTTCGGAGGGCGGCTGCGGCCACGGCCGCTGGGTGTCGCGGATCAGTTCGAAGGCGCGCGAGACCTGCAGCACGCCCAGGTCGTCGAAGCGCTGACCGGCGATCTGCAGCCCGATCGGCAGCCCGTGCGCGGTGTAGCCGCAGTTGATCGACGCGGCGGGCTGCTCCGACATGTTGAACGGCACGGTGAAGCCGATGTGCTCGAGGGGCCGCAACGGGTCGTTCGTGGGCGACGGCAAAGCCGCTGGGAACGCGGGCACGGGCGAGGTCGGCGAGATCACGTAATCGAACGCCCGGCAGGCGTTCACGGTGGCGACACGCGTTTCATGGAACTGGCTGTAGGCCTTGAACACCGCCTCGCCGTCCACGCCCGCGGCACTGTCCGCCCATTGCTGGATGTAGGGCAGCACCTTCGCCTTCTTGTGCGGCGGCAGCGTTTTCATGTCGACGTGCGATCGCATGCGCCAGAAATGGTCCATGCCGTCCAGCATGGCCTGCGTCATGAACGGCCGCATCGGCGCGACGACGGCGCCGGCGCGCTCGAACAATCGGGCCGCCTGCTCCACCGCGGCGCGCACCTCGGGCTCCACCGCCAGCCCGCAGCCCGCTTCCAGCAATAGGCCGATGCGAAGCCCCTTCAGTTTTTCCACGCCGTGGTCGAACTGCCGCCACGGGATGTCCTGGTACGGCAGGCTCATGCTGTCGCGCGGATCGGGCAGGGACAGCACCTGCATGAACCACGCCGAATCGGCGACGCAGCGCGTCATCGGGCCGGCGGCGCGGCCCATGTAGGGCGGCAAGATCGGGATGCGCCCGAGGCTCGGCTTGAGGGTGAAGATGCCGCACCAGCCGGCCGGCAGCCGCAGCGAGCCGCCGATGTCGGTGCCGATGTGCAGCGGCCCGTAGCCCGCGGCAGCGGCGGCGCCGGCGCCCGCGCTCGAACCTCCCGGCGTCATGCCCAGGTCCCACGGATTGCGTGCGAGCTGGTGAAAGCTCGACAACCCCGAAGAAAGCATCCCGTAGTCGGGCATGGTGGTCTTGGCAATCAGGACGCCGCCGGCCTCGCGGATGCGCGCTGCCGGCGGCGCGTCGGCGATCGCGGCAACCAGGTCGGTCGCGGCCGTGCCGAGCGGCGTCGGGTCGCCGCGCGTCGCGATGTTCTCCTTGATCGTGACGGGCACGCCGTCCAGCGCGCCCAACGGTGCGCCGCGCCGCCAGCGCGCCTCGCTGGCACGCGCCTGCTGCAGCGCGAGTTCGGGCCGGTGCAGGTACAGCGCGCGGATGTGGTGTTCCCAGCGCTCGATGTGGCCGAGCACCGCTTGCGTGACCTCCACCGGCGACAGCTCGCCGCGCCGGTAGGCGTCGATCAGCGTCGGTGCCGAGAGCTCATGCAGCGCCAGAGAAGAGGACTGCTGATCCATGCAGGCTCGGGCTCAGGCCCAGGACAGCGCGGCCACGTCGTTGACGAAGATCGGCATGTCTTTCCAGAGCCCCTTGATGCTCTTGTTGGCCACCGTCACCCATTGCGGCTGGTAAAGGAAGCCGTGAACGCAGTCCTCGGCCAGCAGGCGCTGGATGTCGCCGACCAGCTTCTTGCGGTCGGCCTCGCGCGGCGATGTCTTGTACTTGTTGTACAGGTCTTTGAACTTCGGCGACTGGTAGCCCCAGTAGTAATCGGGCTTGTCGAAATTGCCCAGGTCGAAGGGCTCCACGTGCGAGATGATCGTGAGGTCGTAGTTGTGGCCGTTGCCGTAGGTGTTCGACAGCCATTGCGCCCATTCGACGTTCTGCAACTTGGCGTTGATGCCGACCTTCGCGAGCTCGGAGGCGATCACCTCGCCGCCCTGGCGGGCGTAGGGCGGCGGCGGCAGCGTGATCGTCAGCTCCAGCGGCGTCGTGACGCCGGCTTCCTTCAGCAGTGCCTTGGCTTTGTCGGGGTTGTACGGATTGATGCCGGTGGTATCCACGTAGCCGAAGGCGCCCGGCACGTAATGGCTGCCGATCGGGGCGCCATAGCCGTCGGCGGCGCCCTGGATCACGGCCTTGCGGTCGATCGCCGCGGCGATGGCGCGGCGCACGCGCACGTCGTCCAGCGGCTTCTTCTTGTTGTTGATCGCGAGGATCGTCTTGGCACGCGAGCCCGAAACGATCACCTGGTATTTCGGATTGTTCTTGAACTGCGGCACGCCGCGCGGCGTGACGCGCGGGAACGCATCCACATCGCCCGCGAGCAGCGCCGCCACCTGCGCGGCCGGGTCCGAGATGAAGCGGAACGTCGCTCTCCTGATCTTGACGTTGGCGGCGTTGCGGAAGCCGTCCCACTTCGTCAGTGTCACGGACGAGCCCTTGGCCCAGTTCTCCAGTTTGTACGGACCGGTGCCAAGCGGCTTGGTCGCGTTCGTGTCCGCGCTCTTGGGCTCCACGATGATGGCCGTGGCCTGGCCCATGAGGAACAGGAAGTCCGGATCGAGTTCCTTGTTGACGATCACCACGGTGTGGTCGTCCACGGCCTGCACGGTTTCCATGCTGGAGAACGTGCGCTTGTCCTTGTTGGTGCTCTTTTCCGCGCCGGCACGCTCGAACGAGAACTTCACCGCGCTGGCATTGAACGGCTCGCCGTTCTGGAACTTCACGCCCTTGCGCAATCTGAACGTGTAGGTGCGCAGGTCGGGCGAGACCTCCCAGCTCTCGGCCAGCAGCGGGCTCACCGACCCGTCGGAGTTGATCTTGGTCAGCGTTTCGTAGATGTTGTATTGCGTGATCTCTGCGATCGCCGAAGCGGCGCCCGCGGTCGGGTCGAGCCCGGGCGGCTCGAGGGCCATCGCCAGCACGATGGCGTCCTTCCTGCCTTGGGCGAGCGCGCTTTGCGATACCGCCAGGGGCACGGCGGCCCAGGCGGCCACGGTCGCCGAGTGCGTGAGAACGGTGCGTCGCTTCATGTTCATTTTTCGAGCTCCAGAGGAATAAGCCGTTACGGAAGTGCGAGAGCCCCTCTTCGGGGCGTGCATGCCATCATCCCCGAGATTGGTCGACCGTGGCAAGAGGGGTTTGCTGGGCCTGCCGGCGCCTCGCGCGAAGGGTCGGTTCCGGTTCCGGCACGGCTTCCAGCAGGGCGCGCGTGTAGGGATGTTCGGCGGCGCGGAACAGGCGCTCGGGCGGACCTTGTTCGACGATGCGTCCTTGCCAGAGCACGGCGACGTCGTCGCACAGGTGGTGGACCACGGCGAGGTCGTGACTGATCAGCATGTACGTGATGCCGAATTCCGCCTGGAGGTCCTGCATCAGATTGAGCACCTGCGCCTGGACCGAAACATCCAGCGCGCTGACCGGCTCGTCGGCGACGATCAGGCGCGGACGCGTGATCAGCGCGCGCGCGATCGCGATGCGCTGGCGCTGCCCGCCGGAAAATTCATGCGGATACTTGCCCAGGTCGCCGGCGCGCAGTCCGACCGACGTCAGCGCGTCGGCGGCGCGCCGCTGCTGCTCCTGGCGCGAGGCCTCGCCCTGGGCCGCGAGCGGCTCCGCCACGATGCGCTCCACGGTCTGGCGCGGATCGAGCGAGCCGTACGGGTCCTGAAACACCATCTGCACGTCGCGCCTGGCGCGCCGCAGTTGCTCGCGCGGCAGCGCATGCAGGTCGCGGCCCAGCAGCCTCACGCTGCCTGCGGTCGGCTTGTCCAGCGCCATGACCAGCCGGGCCAGTGTGGATTTCCCGGAGCCCGACTCGCCGACGATGCCCATGCTGCGGCCGGCTTCGATCGTGAAGCTCACGCCGTTCAACGCGTGGACCTTGTGCGGCGGCTCGAACAGCCGCTCGCGCGGCAGCGTGTATTCGCGCACGAGGTTCTCGACCTGGAGCAGCGGGGCGGTCGTGAGCGTCAAGCGGCCACCCCTTGTTCCTTCGCCGCCGCCACCGCGTCCAGCCGGATGCAGCGCGCGCGATGACCCGGCTCGACCTCGTACGCGGGCGGCACCGTCACATGGCATTCGGGAATGGTGAAGCGGCAGCGGCCGGCGAACGGGCAGCCGGGCGGCAGGTCGGCCAGTTCGGGCACGCTGCCCGCGATCGTCGCCAGCCGCTGGCCTTTGCTCGATCGCAGGCCTGGCCGCGCGGCGAACAGGCCGAGTGTGTACGGGTGCATGCGATGCGCGAACACCGACTCGGTCGGGCCGCTTTCCACCACGCTGCCGCCGTACATCACCAGCATGCGCGCGACGTTCTGCGCGATCACGCCCAGGTCGTGCGAGATCAGCATCAGGGCCATGCCGCGCTCGGCGACCAGGTCGCCGATCAGGTCCAGGATCTGGCGCTGGATGGTCACGTCCAGCGCCGTCGTCGGTTCGTCGGCGATCAGCAGGTCGGGGCCGCACGCGAGCGCCATCGCTATCGTCACGCGCTGGCGCTGGCCGCCTGAAAACTGGTGCGGGTAGGCGTCGATGCGCTGCGCCGCGTCCGCAATGCCGACGCGATCCAGCAGCGCGATCGCTTCCCTGCGCGCGGCGTCCGCCGACGCAGCGCGGTGCAGCCGCAGCGGTTCGGCCACCTGCCGCCCGATGCTGTGCACGGGATTGAGCGCGGTCATCGGCTCCTGGAAGATCATGCCGATGCGGTTGCCGCGGATCTCGCACATCTGCGCGTCGCTCTTGGCCGTGAGTTCCTCGCCCTCGAACCGGATGCTGCCGGTGACCTCGGCGTTCTCGGGCAGCAGGCCCATCAGCGCCATCACGGTCATCGTCTTGCCGCAGCCCGATTCACCGACGAGGCCGAGCGTCTCGCCGCGTTCGAGCGTGAAGCTCACGTCGCGCACGGCATACGCAGGCCCGCGGTGCGTTTGCAGCTTGACGTGGAGGTTGCGGACTTCGAGCAAGGGCATCGCGGGCGTCACCTCTTTCTTGCCAGCCGCGGGTCGAACAGGTCGCGCAGCCCGTCGCCGAGCAGGTTCAGGCCCAGCACTGCCAGCGCGATCGCCACGCCGGGATACACCGCGAGCATGGGCGCCTGGAACAGCAGCGTCTGCGCTTCGCTCAGCATGCGACCCCACGAAGGCTGCGGCGGCTGCGTCCCCAGCCCCAGGTAAGACAGCGCCGCTTCGGCCAGGATCGCGATCGCGAAGCGGATGGTCGCCTGCACGATCAGCACCGACATGATGTTCGGCAGGACGTGCTCCATCGTGATGCTGAACGAGCCCTTGCCGCAGGCGCGGGCGGCGAGCACGAACTCGCGCCCCCACACCGCGTTGGCGGACGCGCGCGTGATCCGCGCGAACGTCGGGATGTTGTAGATGCCGATGGCGATGATCGCGTTGACCATGCCGGCGCCGAACACGGCCGTGAGCATGATCGCCGACAGGATCGCGGGGAACGCGAAGCCGAAGTCCGCGACCCGCATGATGATCTCTTCGACCCAGCCGCGCCGCGCCGCGGCCAGCAGGCCGAATGCCGTGCCTATGAGCAGGCCGATGCTCACCGCGACGACGCCCACCACGATCGACGCGCGCGCACCCACCAGCAGCAGCGATCCGACGTCGCGCCCATACGGGTCCGTGCCCAGCCAATGCGCCGGACCCGAGGGCATCAGTTTGGCCGCCATGTCCACTTCGTACGGCGAGTACGGGGTCCACACGAGCGAGAGCAGGGCAGCCAGCGCGAGCAACAGGCTGAGCACCGCGCCGATCACGAAGCTGCGGTGGCCCAGCGCGCGCTTCCAGAAGCCCGGCGCGTGCAGCACGGGCGGCGTGGCGACGGGCAGGGCGGTCATTGCACGGAAGTCATATGTCGCTGGCCTTCACGCGCGGGTCGATCACCGCGTAGAGCAGGTCCACGGCGAAGTTGACGATCACGACCATCGCCGCCAGCAGCATGACGCAGTTGCGCACGACGATCAGGTCGCGGTTGGAGATCGACTGGAAGATCAGGCGCCCCAGGCCCGGCAGGTAGAACACGTTCTCCACCACGATCGTGCCGGCGAGCAGTTCGGCGAACTGCAGGCCCATGATGGTGATGACCGGGATCAGCGCGTTGCGCAGCACATGGCCCCACATCGCGCCGCGCCGCGACACGCCCTTGGCGCGCGCGGTGCGCACGAAATCCTCGCGCAGCACCTCCAGCACCGCCGAGCGCGTGATGCGCGCCAGGATCGCCGACTGCACCACCGCGAGCGAGATCGCAGGCAGCATCAGGGCCTTGATCCCCGGCAGGATGCCCTCGTCCCATCCCGGGAAACCGCCGGCCGCGAACCATCCGAGGTGCACCGAAAACAGCAGGATCAGCAGGATGGCGAACCAGAAGTTCGGGATCGCGATGCCGACCTGCGACAGCCCCATGACGCCCACGTCGCCGAGCTTGTTGTGGCGCGCGGCCGCGTAGATGCCGGCCGCCAGCGCCAGTACCGAGGTGATGCTCATGGCCATCAGGGCAAGCGGCACGGTGAGGGTCAGCCGCTCCAGCACCAGCTCGGCCACCGGGGAGCTGTACGCGTAGCTCAGGCCGAGGTCGCCGACCAGCATGCCGCTGACCCAATGCCAGTAGCGCTGCACCGCCGGCTGGTCGATGCCCAGCTTCACCGCGAGGGCGTGCACCGCCTCGGGCGATGCGTCGGGTCCCATCAGGATCTGGGCCGCGTTCCCGGGCAGGATTTCAAGCACGAGGAAGACGACGATCGATGCGCCTACCAGCGTCGCGATCAGGGTGATCAGGCGCTTGAACAGGAAGAGACTCATGTAGCCGTCGATAATGCCAGAAGTATGCGTGGGAGAACCTTGGCATGGCACTGATGATTACGGACGAGTGCATCAACTGCGATGTCTGCGAGCCGGAGTGCCCGAACCAGGCGATCTCGATGGGGCCGGAAATCTACCGGATCGACCCGGCCCGCTGCACCGAATGCGTGGGCCACTTCGACGAACCGCAGTGCGTCCAGGTCTGCCCGGTCAACTGCATCCCCGTCAACCCCGAGCATGTGGAAAGCCGCGAGACGCTATGGCGGAAATACCAGCGCCTGACTGCCGAGGCTCGTGCGGCAACTGAAAAGAGGTAGGCGCCCTGTCATTGCGGGCTCGACCCGCCGTCGGCGCCCCCTTTCGCCGGCTTCTCAGTCGGTTTTCTTCTTCTTCGCTTTCTTTTTCTTCTTCGCGTGCGTGTCGCCCGGCTTGCGCGGGGAAACCGCGGTGAAGAGGGCCGGCTTCCTCGCCTTGGCGGGCTGCGCGAGGTTGCCGTCTTCCGGCGCCAGCTCGGGTTCCTTCGGCGCCGGGATGTAGGCTTGCGCCGGCTTGGCTTCGTTCTTCAGCCGGTCTTTCTCCATGGCACTGGCGGCTTTCGCGTCGCGCTGTGCGGCCTGAGTGGTCTGCGCCCGCTGGCTGGCGCTGCGCGCATCCTGCGTCTCGACCGGGCTGCCGCCCGCGCAAGGCTGCTGGCTGTAGCTGTTCCCGCAGCGGTAAACGGCTTGCGCAGCTGCCGGCGCGATCCAGCCGGCGGCCGCCAGGCAGATTGCGGCGATCCTCAACTTCTGGCTCATGGTTATTCCCTCCCCTTCGTTGTCGAAATCGTCAGATGCCCTCGGGCCTCGGCGGCTTGGGCCGGGGCGGCTTGCTGGTGTGCACCAAGAGGGTTGCCTTTTCCATTTCGCCGGCCAGCATCGGCGGCACCGCCTTGAGCGTGCGAGCGATGCACTCCTCGATGGCGACGCGCTGGTCGGGCGCCGGTTTCCTGAGCACCCAATCGACCACTTCGGACTTCACGCCAGGATGACCGATGCCCAGCCGCAGCCGCCAATAGTCGCCCGTTCCGAGCTGGGCATGGATGTCGCGCAAGCCGTTGTGCCCCGCGTGACTGCCGCCGAACTTCAATTTGGCGTGGCCGGGCACGATGTCGAGATCGTCGTGCACGACCATGATTTCCTCCGGCTGGATCTTGAAGAAGCGCGCCAGCGCGGCGACCGAGCGGCCCGACAGGTTCATGAACGTGCGCGGTTCCAGCAGCCAGACGGTCTGGCCATGCAACGTGGTGCGCGCCACCAGGCCGTGGTAGCTGCGATCCGGCGTCAGCGTGAGCTTGAGGTCATCAGCGAGCGCGTCGACCCACCAGAAGCCGACGTTGTGGCGGGTGAGTTCGTACTCGGGACCCGGATTGCCCAGGCCGACGAACAGTTTGATCATGGACAGTGATTATCGAGGGACTGCCAAAGCAAACGGCCCACCGAAGTGGGCCGTTTACGCATGGGCTTGTGAAGAAATTACTTCTTGCCCTTGGCCGGGGCCTTGGCAGCGCCCTTGTCGCCACCCTTGTCGCCGCCCTTGTCGCCCTTTTCGCCGCCCTTGCCAGCGGCGGGCGCCTTGGCTTCGGCAGCCGGTGCCGCGGCGGGAGCCGCAGCCGCCGCCGGAGCGACGGCACCTTCCGCGCCTTCAGCGCCGGGCTCGACGGCTTCTTCGCCGCCACCGGTGGCGACCATCGAAACCAGCACCGGATTGGGCTTGCCGCGCGTCACGGCCGTGACGCCCTTGGGCAGGCTGACGTCGTTCAGGTGCAGCGACATGCCCTTCTTCATTGCGGACAGGTCGATCTCGATGTATTCGGGCAGGTCGGCCGGCAGGCAGGAGATGTCGATGTCGGACATGACGTGGTTGACCACACAGCCCTCGAACTTGATGGCCTGCGATTCCTCGGCCTTCACGTAATGCAGCGGCACCTTCATGTGCAGCCGGGTCTTGGCGTCGACGCGCTGGAAGTCCACGTGCAGCACCTGCTGCTTGTACGGGTGCACCTGCACGTCGCGCAGGAGGACCTTGGCGTCCTTGCCGTTCAGTTCCATGTCCAGCACCGTGGAGTGGAACGTTTCCTTCTTCAGGGCGTGCCACAGCGCGTTGTGATCGAGCTCGATCAGTTGCGGCTGGCCCTCGCCTCCGTAGACGATGCCGGGCGTCTTGCCCGTGTTGCGCAGACGGCGGCTCGCACCCGTTCCCTGCTTGGCGCGCTCATAAGCGACGAATTTCATGACTTACTCCAAAAGAGAGTCCACCGCGACCAGTGTGACTCCGGCTAAAAAAGGCCTGCTTGCGCAGACCGCTCGATGCCTCAGAACAGGTTCTCCTGTTCCGAGAACAATTGCATGACCGACTCGCCCTTGGCGATGCGCTGGATCGTCTCGGCGATCAGCGGCGCCACGGTGAGCTGGCGGATCTTGCCGCAGGCCCGGGCCGCATCGGACAGCGGGATGGTGTTGGTCACCACCACTTCGTCCAGCACCGTTCCCTTGGTGATGCGCTGGATCGCCGGACCCGAGAAGATCGGGTGCGTGCAATACGCGAAAACCTTCTTCGCGCCACGCTCCTTCAATACCTCGGCCGCTTTCAGCAGCGTGCCGGCCGTGTCGATCATGTCGTCCATGATCACGCAGTTGCGGCCCTCGATCTCGCCGATCACGTGCATCACTTCGCTCACGTTCGCCCGGGGCCGGCGCTTGTCGATGATGGCCAGCTCGGTATTGAGCTGCTTGGCCAGCGCCCGGGCCCGCACCACGCCGCCCACGTCGGGTGAGACGACGATCAGGTCGTCGTAATTCTTGTGGCGCAGGTCGCCCAGCAGCACCGGCGAAGCGTAGATGTTGTCCACGGGAATGTCGAAAAACCCCTGGATCTGGTCCGCGTGCAGGTCCATGGTCAGCACGCGCGCCACACCCACCGTCTGCAGCAGGTTGGCCACCACCTTGGCCGAGATCGGCACACGGGTGGAGCGCGGGCGCCGGTCCTGGCGCGCATAGCCGAAATACGGGATCACGGCGCTGATTCGCTCGGCCGACGCGCGCTTGAGCGCATCGACCATGATCAGCAGCTCCATCAGGTTCTCGTTGGTCGGCGCGCAGGTGGACTGAACGACGAACACGTCCCGGGCCCGCACGTTGGTGTTGATCTCGACGGTGACCTCACCGTCGGAAAACCGCCCTACGCTCGCCGCCCCCAGGGAGATGCCCAGGTGGCCGGCAATCTCCGCCGCAAGGGCGGGATTGGCGTTGCCTGTGAACACCATGAAATCGGGATGTTGAACAACCTGCATGACCGGACCCAGCGATTAATGAGCAATTTGACCAGGGGTCAGAACCCGTTTTTCCCGGGCCGTTACGCCTTGAATAATCGTGCCCCAAAAAATTGGGTTCTGACCCCGATTAAATCTGGCAGGGGAGGAAGGACTCGAACCCTCGCATGCTGGAATCAAAATCCCGTGCCTTAACCAACTTGGCGACTCCCCTACACCGGTGGACGGCTGCAACCAGCCACT
>JAGRPN010000286.1 GCA_019449555.1 Ramlibacter sp. | reverse complement strand
CGAATGTGTGGTTCGCGCTCGAGATCACGCAGCCGACCAGTGAAGGCGAGAACTCCATCACCGTGTGCCATCCCATCGTCATGATGTTGCGCTGGCCCTGCCAGGCCGAGGAGACCAGGACGATCGGCCCGGGTTCCAGGTAGCGGCGCACTTGCTCCACCGGCAGGTCGATCTTCGCAAAGCCTTTTTTCATTCGGCGCTCCAGAGCGCGTGCTAGCGGCGCTTGCGCGGGCGCGCCTCGGGTTCGGGCCGGGGCGGATCGAACGGCAGGCGCGTCTCGGCTTTCACTTCCTTGAGCACCACGCTCGAGCGCACGTGCGTCACGCCGGGCAATTTGAACGCGGTCTCGTGCAGGAAGGCCTCGTAGCTCTTGATGTCGGGCACCAGCACCTTGATCACGTAGTCGGCCTGGCCGGTGGTCGCATAGCAGCTCACGATCTGGGGGCAGCCTTCCACCGCCTGCTCGAAGCGCTGCACGTCGTCCTCGTGGTGGCGCGTGAGGTTCAGCTCCGCGAGCACGCACAGCGACAGGCCCACTTTCTCGCGGTCGACCAGCGCCGTGTAGCGGCGAATCACGCCGCGGGCCTCCAGCTCCTTGACGCGCTTCCAGCACGGCGTGCTCGACAGGCCGACGGCCGCCGCGAGTTGCTGGACGGTCTGGCGGGAATCGCGCTGCAGCTCCGAGAGCAGCAGGCGGTCGTAGCGGTCGAGCTCATTCATTCCCGAATCTCCGGCTGAAGAAGAAAGACATTCTCCAACAAGCCGTAATAGCGGGCAAAAAAGAACCCCATTCCCGTCCTTTTTGCGTAGCCTTGCTCCTTCATAAAGACAACCGCCGCGAGGCAGTGACATGGCTGAGACAACCATCGATGCGGCGCGAGCGCCCTCCCCGGTCGTGCGACCGGGCTACCGGCTGAGCGACAGCCTGTGGGCCACCGGCGGCGCCATCTTTCTCACGGGCACGCAGGCGCTGGTGCGCCTGATGCTGATGCAGCGCCAGCGCGACGCCGCCGCCGGGCTGGACACCCGCGGCTTCATCAGCGGCTACCGCGGTTCGCCGCTCGGAATGGTGGACCTGGCCGTGTGGAAGGCCGGCAAGAAGTTCGACGAGGCGGGCATCCGGTTCCTGCCGGCCATCAACGAGGAACTGGGCGCGACGGCGGTGCTCGGCACGCAGCGCGTCGAAGCCGACCCCGAGCGCACCTGCGCCGGCGTGTTCGCGCTCTGGTACGGCAAGGGTCCCGGCGTGGATCGAGCCGGCGACGCGCTCAAGCACGGCAACGCGTATGGCGCTTCGCCGCACGGCGGTGTGCTGATGGTGGCGGGCGACGACCATGGCTGCGTGTCGTCGTCGATGCCGCACCAGAGCGACCAGGCGTTCCAGGCCTGGCACGCGCCCATCGTCTCGCCGGGCAGCGTCGCCGAGTACCTGGAGTTCGGGCTGTACGGCTGGGCGCTGTCGCGCTTTTCCGGCAACTGGGTCGGCTTCACGGCGCTGTCGGAAATCGTGGAGAGCAGTTCCACCGTCGATCTCGACCTCGTGAACGCCCGGGTCGCCGCCTGGCAGGAGGGCGACACCGTGCGCGAGGTGACGGGCTACACGCCACCGGCCGGCGGGCTGCATTACCGCTGGCCCGACCTGCCTTCGCTCACCATCGAGCAGCGGCTGCATGCCAAGCTCGACGCAGTGCGCGCCTTTGCGCGCGTGAACAGCATCGACCGGCACATCGTGGAGAGCCCGCGCGCCGCCGTCGGCATCGTGACCGCCGGCAAGGCGCACTACGACTTCATGGAAGTGCTGCGCCGACTCGAGATCTCGCCGCAAACATTGGCCTCCCATGGCGTACGCATCTACAAGCTCGGCCTCACGTATCCGATCGAGCCGACGCGCATGCGACAGTTCGCGCGCGGCCTGAAGGAACTGCTCGTCATCGAGGAGAAGGGGCCGGTGGTCGAGGAGCAACTGCGCTCGATGTTCTACAACGCGCCGCAGCGGCCGGTGATCGTCGGGAAGGCAGACGAAAGCGGACACCCTCTGGTCTCCGCCCTTGGCGAGCTGCGTCCGTCACGCCTGATCGAGCTGGTGGCGAACTGGCTGGTCGGCCACTTTCCTGATCTCGACCGGCGCCATCTGGTGCGCAACTTCACGCTGCCGGAACTGCTGTCCAACGAATCGGATTCGGTCAAGCGGCTGCCCTACTTCTGCGCCGGCTGCCCGCACAACACCTCCACCAAGGACCCCGAGGGCTCGCATGCGCAGGCGGGGATCGGCTGCCATTTCATGGCGAGCTGGATGGACCGCGGCACCGAAGGCCTGATCCAGATGGGCGGCGAAGGCGTGGACTGGGTGTCGCACGCGATGTTCACCAAGGTGCCGCACGTGTTCCAGAACCTGGGCGACGGCACCTACTACCACTCGGGCTATCTGGCGATCCGGCAGGCGGTGGCGGCCAACGCGACGCTCACCTACAAGATCCTGTTCAACGACGCGGTCGCGATGACGGGCGGCCAGCCGGTGGACGGCATCATCAGCGTCGACGGCATCGCGCGGCAGGTCGAAGCCGAAGGCGTGAAGCAGGTCGTGGTGCTGTCGGACGACATCGGCAAGTACGACGCGATCCGCAGCCGCTTCCCGGCCGGCACCGCTTTCCATGACCGCGACGAGCTCGATGCGGTGCAACGGCGCCTGCGCGAAATCCCCGGCGTGACCGTGCTGATCTACGAGCAGACCTGCGCGGCCGAGAAGCGCCGGCGCCGCAAGAAAGGCGAACTGGTGGACCCCGACCGGCGCATGTTCATCAACGACCGCGTCTGCGAGGGTTGCGGCGACTGTTCGGTGCAGAGCAATTGCGTGGCCGTGCTGCCGCTGGAGACGCCGCTCGGGCGCAAGCGCAAGATCGACCAGAGCAGCTGCAACAAGGACTATTCGTGCGCCAAGGGGTTCTGCCCGAGCTTCGTCGGCGTGCTGGGCGGCAAGGTGCGCAAGCGGGTCGGCGCGCTGGCCGGCGGCACCGGCGAGTTCATGCGCCGCGTGGACGCGCTGCCGCGGCCCGCTGCGCACCAGTGGACCGGACCGTACGACCTGCTCGTGACGGGCGTCGGCGGGACCGGCGTGGTCACCGTCGGCGCGCTGATCGCGATGGCGTCGCACCTCGAGGGCAAGAGCGCGAGCCTGCTCGACTTCATGGGCTTTGCGCAAAAGGGCGGCTCCGTGCTGAGCTTCGTGCGGCTGGCGGACGTGCCGTCGCGATTGAACCAGGTGCGCATCGACACGCAGCAGGCCGATGCGGTGCTCACCTGCGATCTCGTGGTCGGCGCGTCGCCCGACGCGCTGGCGACCGTGCGACACGGCCGCACGCGCATCCTCGCCAACACGCACGAGGTGCCGGTGGCGGAGAGCCTGCGCAATCCCGACGCGAGCCTGAAGATCCCGCAGTTGCTGGAAAAACTTCGCTTCGCGGCCGGCGCCGAGCGGGTCGAGACGCTGGACGCGCAGTCGCTCGCGGAAACGTTCCTCGGCGACTCGATCGTGTCGAACATCCTGGCGCTGGGCTACGCATGGCAGCGCGCCCTGGTGCCGGTGAGCCTCGACGCGCTGATGCATGCGATCGAGCTCAATGCGGTCGGCGTGGAGAACAACAAGCTCGCGTTCTCGCTCGGCCGCCTGGCCGCGCAGGATCCGCAGGCGGTGGCGTCGCTGCTCGGGGCGGCGGCCGGTGAACACGCAGTCGAGGAAACGATCGACGAGCTCATCTTGCGCGGCGTGACGCATCTGACCGGCTATCAGAGTGCGCGCTACGCCCGCCGCTACGCGGACGTCGTGGCGGCGGCGCGGCGCAAGGAGCAGTCGTTGCAGGCCGATCCGTCGCTGCCTTTCACGCGAGCCGTCGCCCACAGCCTGCTCAAATTGATGGCCTACAAGGACGAGTACGAGGTGGCGCGCCTGTACACCGATGGCGAGTTCGCCCGCTCACTGCAAGAGCAGTTCGAGGGCGACGTGAAGCTCGAATTCTTCATGGCGCCGCCCGCCCTCAGCCGCGCCCGCAACGGGCAGCCGCCCCGCAAGGTGCGCCTCGGCGGCTGGATGTTGCCGGCCATGAGAGTGCTGGCGCAGGGACGGCGGTTGCGCGGCACGGCGCTCGACTTTTTCGGACGCACGCAGGAGCGGCGCATGGAACGCGGGCTGATCGAAAACTATCTGCAGCGAGTCGATTCGCTGCTGCCGGCGCTGACTTCGGACCGCCTCAAGACCGCCTGCGAGATCGCCGCGCTGCCGCTGCAGATGCGCGGCTTCGGCCATGTGAAGCTCGCGAACGTGGCGCTGGCGCGGGCACGCGAGGCGGAGTTGCTGCACCGGTTCGATCCGGCTACGTACCCCCGTCCGGCGCCCTCACGCGAGGCCGGCCAGATCCGTGGCATCCGCGTAACCGCCACGACGGCGCATTGAGGGCCTGCATCCTCGTCGCGGCAGGCGGTGCCCGGCGGGGGCTCATACTATCCGCCCCGCCGCTGCCTTGAGGCCTCGGCCAGGCTCCGCAGCACGCTCTCGGTCTGCTCCCAGCCGATGCAGCCGTCGGTGATCGACACGCCACGCTCCAGCGGCACGCCGGGCCGCAGGTCCTGCCGGCCGGGCTTGAGGTTGCTCTCGATCATCAGGCCGAGGATGCGCCGGTCACCGGCGGCGATGTCGTCCGCGAGTTCGGACGCGACCTCGATCTGTTTGGCGTAATTCTTGGCGGCGTTGGCATGCGAGCAGTCCACCATCACGCGCTCCGAGACGCCGGATTTGTGCAGGATCGCGCAAGCCGCTTCGATGTCCGCCGGCCGGTAGTTCGGGCCGCGCGAGCCGCCGCGCAGGATGATGTGGCAATCGCCGTTGCCCTCGGTTTCGAAGATCGCGACCTGGCCCATCTTCGTCATGCCCATGAACGCATGCGGCGAGCGGCAGGCGACGAGCGCGTCGGCCGCCATCTGCACGCTGCCGCCGGTGCCGTTCTTGAAGCCGACCGCACAGCTCAGGCCGGACGCCAATTGACGGTGACTCGGGCTCTCGGTGGTGCGCGCGCCGATTGCGCCCCAGCTGATCAGATCGGAGATGTACTGCGGACTGAGCAGGTCGAGAAATTCCGTGCCTGCCGGCAGTCGCATATGCGCGAGGGCCAGCAGCAGCTCACGCGCGAGCCGCAGGCCTTCGTTGATCCGGTAGGTCCCGTCGAGGTGCGGATCGTTGATGAAGCCCTTCCAGCCGACGGTCGTGCGCGGCTTTTCGAAATAGACGCGCATCACCAGCAGCAGGTCCTGGTCCAGTTCGGCTGACAGCGCCTTCAGCCGGCCGGCATATTCGAGCGCCTGCTCGCGGTCATGGATCGAGCAAGGCCCCGCCACGACCAGCAGCCGGGGATCGTCGCCGTGCACCACCCGCGCCACATCGCTGCGGCTGTGCTCGACGAACTCCTGCACCGCGTCATCGGCGGGCAGCTCGTACTGCAGCAGGGCCGGCGAGATCAGCGGACGCACCTCGCGGATGCGGACGTCGTCCAGCCGCGTGGCCTGCGGCATCTCCTCCTTGCCCTCGATCTTGCTGGCCTGCTGTGCGGCGCTCATGGCTTCTCCGTCGTTCGTGCGTGCGAATCTTACCCGCGCAGAGCGATCACCCGGCGCGGGGAATGGACCGGCGAAGTGTCAGGCCAGTTCCTGGCAACCCGGCTCAAGTGCCGGGTCGCAGCTGGCGCGCCATCGCAGCGGCGCCCCGGTCCATCATGGCGCCGATCGGGGCGGCAAGCTCGTCCGGCAGCAGGTCGATGATCCAGACCAGGCGCGTCCCGCCGGCGCCCTCCGGGAACACATGCACCGACGCGTTGTAGTGGGTGGCGCGACCGCCCACCACCGTATAGACGAGGCGCTGGGCCGCATCGTCGCACGTGACCAGCTGTTCCTTCGCCGTCATCCCGTTGAAGAAGGTGACCTTCCGCACAGCGGGGCCCTCGCGCTCGCACGCCGTGACGAACCCGGGTACGAGCCGCGTATGCACCTCGAAGAAATCGCGCAGCGCGTCCCAGACCTGCGACGGCGGCGCTTCGATCAGCACTTCTTTGCGGATCGTAGCCATCGGGGTCCTCCTTTGCTCATTGCCGCACCCGCAACTGCTGCGCGCGCTCGAGCAGCAGGGCGCGCTCGCGCGCATTGGCCGCCAGCGACGCGGCACGTTCGAACTCGGTCCGCGCCTCTTCGTCCCGCCCGAGTTTGGCCAGCAGATCGCCGCGCACGCTCGGCAGCCACTGGTAATTGCGCATCGTTTTGTCATCGCGCAGCGCGTCGATGATCTCCAGCGCCGCGGCCGGGCCCAACGCCATGCCGACGGCCACGGCGCGGTTGAGTTCGACGACCGGCGAGGGTGCGACCTGCGCCAACGCGTCATAAACCGCGGCGATGCGGCTCCAGTCGGTTTCGTCCGCCGTGTGTGCGCGCGCGTGGCACGCCGCGATGGTCGCCTGCAGCGCATACGGCCCGAGTGCGGTTGCCGTCGATTGCGCCCGTTCGAGCGCGGCCAGGCCGCGCCGGAT
>JAGRPN010000285.1 GCA_019449555.1 Ramlibacter sp. | reverse complement strand
GCGGCCAGGCCGCGCCGGATGAGGAGCGGATCCCAGCGCCCGCGATCCTGCTGGAGCAAGAGGATCGGCCGCCCGCCGTCGTCCACCCGCGCTGCCGCGCGCGAGGCCTGCAGCTCCATCAGCGCCACCAGTCCGTGCACTTCCGACTGGTGGGGCGCGAGCTCGGCCAGCATGCGCCCGAGGCGCAGCGCCTCGTCGCACAGCGCCGGCCGCATCCAGTCCTCGCCGGCGGTGGCCGTGTAGCCTTCGTTGAAGATCAGGTACACGACTTCGAGCACCGAAGCGAGCCGTCCATGCAAGTCCTCGCCACGCGGCACCCCGAACGGCACCCGCGCTTCGCTCAAGGTGCGCTTGGCGCGCACGATGCGCTGCGCGATGGTGGGCTCGGGCACGAGATAAGCGCGCGCGATCTCGTGGGTGGTGAGCCCGCCGAGCAGCTTGAGCGTGAGCGCGACCCGGGCCTCGGTCGAGAGCACCGGGTGGCACGCCGTGAAGATCAGCCGCAGCAGGTCGTCGCCGATCTCGTCGGCGCGCGCTTCGTCCAGCGCATCCACGAAGTCGGGCACGATCAGCGCCTCCTGCGCCTGAAGATCCTGCCCGATCTGCTCGAGCTTGCCTGCGAGCGCCTTGTCGCGCCGCAAGCGGTCGAGCGCGCGGTTCTTCGCCGTGGCCATCAGCCAGGCGGCGGGATTGCGCGGCACGCCTTCCATGGGCCAGTGCTCCAGGGCGGCCACCAGCGCGTCCTGTGCGAGCTCCTCGGCCACGCCGATGTCCCGCACCATGCGCGCCACCACCGCGACGATCCCGGCGGACTCGATGCGCCAGACCGTCGCGATCGCCTCGTGGGTGGCCGAGTGCATCAGGCGCGCGGCCTCATTGCGGCGGGCCCGCCGACGCGTCCATGTGCATCAGTTCCCACACATGGCCATCGGGGTCCTCGAAGCCATGGCCGTACATGAAGCCATGGTCCTGCGGCGGGTTGGGCGCCTTGCCGCCCGCGGCGACCGCCTTGCGCACCAGTTCATCGACCTCGCCGCGGCTCTCGCAAGACAGGCAGACCAGGACCTCGGTGCTGCGCGTCGCATCTGCCACCGGCTTCTTCGTGAAGGTCTGGAAGAAGTTCTCGGCGAGCAGCATGGCGTAGCTGTTATCGCCGATCACCATGCAGGCGCCCGAGTCGTTGGTGAACTGCGGGTTGAAGGTGAAGCCGAGGCTCGAAAAGAATTGCTTGCTGCGCTCGAGATTCTTCACGGGCAGGTTGACGTAGATCTGGCGGTTCATGATGACTTCCAATTTCACTCGGCGCCGATTTCCTTGAAGCGGTCGGCGGTCGCCGGCTCCACGATGTCCTTGAAGTCCTCCATCTCGTAAAGCTGGCGCACTTCGATCTCGGCGGGCTTGCCCTCGCTCACGGGATTGGGGTACCGGCGCGACCACTCCAGCGCTTCGGCGCGGCTGCGCACCTGGATCAAGGTGTACCCGGCGATCAGTTCCTTGCTTTCGGTGAACGGCCCATCGACCACGGTGCGCCGATCGCCGTCGTAGCGCACGCGCCAGCCTTTGCTGCTGGGCTGTAGCCCCGAAAAATCAAGCAGCACACCGGCCTTGGCGAGCTGTTCGTGGTATTCCGCCATCGCGGCGAACATTCTTTCCGAGTCGGGCGGGAAGCGGCCGGCTTCGGAATCCGGGGTGGCCTTCACGATGATCATGAACTTCATGGAGTGCTCCTTTGCGGTTGGGATGCGAAGCGGCGAAAAAGCGCGCCTCCGTTCACACGACGAAGCCGGCCGGCCGGATTCGACAATCCCGACTACTTATGAAGTTACGTGTAGCACGGCGCGACAGCCCGCACCTCGACCGTCGCCCACTCGGCCGCAGGGCATTCGCCTGCGATGGCCAACGCCTCGGCGCGGCTGGCCACGTCGAGCAGGAAGAAGCCGCCCACCATCTCCTTGGCTTCGGCGAACGGGCCGTCCATGACCTGGGCGCGGCCATTGCGCACCTCGATGCGCGCGGCCCCGCTGTCCTGCGAGGCAAGCGACTCGACGGCGCGCAGCACACCGCGCTGCTTGAGCTTGCCCGCGAACTGCAGCATGCGCTCATAGAGCGCTTCGCCTTCGGCGCGGGTGCGGGCCTGCCGCTGGCCGACCGGCTCGTGAATCAAAAGCATGTAGGGCATACGCGCTCTCCATCGGCGCGGCCTGAAGCTGCGGCCGCGAGGGCGGAATAATACCCGCGGAGCGCGCCGCGCGTGGCGCCCCTCAAAGCAGGCGGTAGATTTCCCAGCGGCTGGTGCCGGAGACGACGTACGGCTCGAGTTCCTTGCCCCATTGCTGGTGCGCGGGAATCGTGGCCAGCTTGTCCCAGGCGCGGTTCAGCTCGGCGAGATCCTCGATCACGTGCTCTGACTGGACCGTGGCTTCGAGCGCGCCGATCGAGCCGGTCATCAGGCGCGAGCGCTCCTCGGTGATGCCGACTTTCGGCGCGATGTCCTGCATCCACCGTTTCATCGCATCCACCACGTTCTGCTTGTGGCCGAACTTTGCATCGATGCTCCAGCGAGCGATCATCATGGCCGGTCTCCTTTGCGGAAAAATGCCGCGGTGGCTCCGCGGCAGACTCGGCGTTATAGGCGAGGCTGTGCCGCAATTCAAGCGCGGCCATGCCCCATCAGTGAACTCAGTCGATGAAGAAATCCGGAATGAAGTTGCGCGTGCCGGGTTTCACCGAGTAACGGTCCAGGTCGGTCACCCCGCGCGCTGCGAGCAGCTCGTCATCGATGAAGAAATTGCCGGTGTTCTCCGCCGGGCTGGTCAGGATGAAATATGCCGCGTCCGAAAGGATCTCAGGTTTGCGGCACATCTCGATGTTCACGCCGGGGATCATCTGCAGCGCGGCGGTGGCGATGGCGGTGCGCGGCCACAGGCTGTTCACGCCGATGCCGTACTTCCTGAACTCGCCCGAGTGGCCGAGCGTGCACATGCTCATGCCGTACTTGGCCATCGTATAAGCCGTGTGCGACTCGAACCAGTGCTGCTTCATGGACAGCGGCGGCGACATGTTGAGCACGTGCGGGTTGCGGCCGGCGGCCGCGGATCTCTTCAGGTGCGGCAGGCAGGCCTGCGTGCACAGGTACGTGCCGCGCGCGTTGATGCCGTTCATCAGGTCGTAGCGCTTCATGGGCGTGTGTTCGGTGTCCGTGAGGCTGATCGCGCTGGCGTTGTTCACCAGGACGTCGATGCCGCCGAAGCGCTCCGCCGCCTGCGCGACGGCGGCGAGCACGGCGTCTTCGTCGCGAATGTCCACCGCGAGCGGCAAGGCTTGCCCGCCGGCGGCCTCGATCTCCCCGCCCGCGGTGTAGATGGTGCCGGGCAGTTTCGGGTTGGGCTGCGTCGTTTTGGCCGCGATCACGATGTTGGCGCCGTCCGCGGCGGCGCGCTTGCCGATCGCCAGCCCGATGCCGCGCGATGCGCCGGTAATGAAGAGGGTTTTGCCTGCGAGTGTCATGTCGAGCTCCTGGAGTTTGTCGTTGCGCGCTGACGCATCACAATTTCGAAAAATCCGGCGTGCGCTTGTCCATGAACGCGCCGAATGCTTCCTTGGCCGCCGGCCCCGCCAGCAGCCGCGAGAAACTCACGCGCTCGTCGGCCATCTGTTGCAACACGAGTTGCTGCTGCCCTTTCTTCATCAGTCGCTTGGTCTCCATCAAGGACTCGATCGGCTTGACCGCGAGCTTCCGGGCCGCGGCCTGCGCCACCGCGTTCGCTTCGGTGGGCGGCACGATGCGGTTGACGAGGCCCACTTCAAGGGCGGCTTCGGCCATGAAGGGTTCGCCCAGCAACAGCGCTTCGGCGGCCCGGTGGTAGCCCAGCATCTGCGGCGCCAACAGGCTGGCCGCCGCTTCGGGACACAGGCCCAGGTTCACGAACGGCATCGAGAAGGCGGCGTTGTCGCCGGCATACACCAGGTCGCAGTGGAACAGCATGGTGGTACCCACACCCACCGCCGGCCCACACACCGCCGCGACCAACGGCTTGGGAAACGTCGCGATGACGTGCAGGAAGCGAAACGCCGGCGACTCGGCCCCCGCAGGCGGGGGCTTGATGAAATCGCCGATGTCGTTGCCGGCGCTGAACACGGTCTCGTGTCCCTGCACCAACACCACGCGCACCGCGGCATCGACCTGCGCGGCCATGAGCGCATCGGCGATGGCGCTGTACATGGCCGTGGTGATCGCATTCTTGCGGTCGAGCCGATTGAGGGTGAGTGTCATCACGCCGCGCTCGACGTGAGTGAGGATTTCCGTGGTCATTTCGGGTCTTCTCCCAATGCTTGCCTGACGAAATCGAGCCGGTCCTGGCCCCAGTACATCTCTTCGCCCACGAAGAAGGTCGGCGCGCCGAACACGCCGCGCGCGACGGCCTCCATCGTCTGCGCCTTCAGTCGCTCCTTGACCTCCGGATCGCCGGCCAGCGCCAGCAGCGCGGCGGGATCGAATCCCGCCTGCCCCAACACCCCGGCGACGACGGCCGCGTCGTTCATGTCCGTTGCGTCGCGCCAGATCGCCCGGTAAACGGCGTCCGCGTACGGCACCATACGCGCCGCGTCCTTCATCTGCAATCCGCAGACCCCGCGCATCAAAGTCAGTGTATTGATCGGAAAGAAAGGGTTGTGCCTGAACGCCACACCGTCGCGCCGGGCGAAGCGCGCCAGGTCGCTCATCAGGTAGCGCCCCTTGGCCGGGATGCTCATCGGCGACTGGTTGCCGGTGGCCTGGAACACGCCGCCCAGCAGCATCGGCTTGTACACCAGCACCGCGCCGGTTTCTTCGCAGATGCGCGGCAGCCGCTGCCACGCGAGATAGGCCGCCGGGCTGCCGACGTCGAAGTAGAAGTCAACGCTCTTGTTCACGATGTCCCCTTAGAACTTTTCCATCCACGGCCGCAGGTCGAGCTCGTGCGTCCACGCGTCGCGCGGCTGTCGATGCAGCATCCAGTACATCTCCGCGATGTGGTCGGGGTCGAGGATCCCTTCGCGCTGCTTGAGCGCATACCGTTCGGGGAAGTTCTCGCGGATGAACGCCGTGTCTATCGCGCCGTCGATCACCACATGCGCGACGTGGATGCCGCGCGGCCCCAGCTCGCGCGCCATGCTCTGTGCGAGCGCCCGCAATGCGTGCTTGGCCCCGGCAAAGGCGGCGAAATTGGCCGAGCCGCGCAGCGAGGCGGTCGCGCCGGTGAAGATAATCGTGCCCTTGTGGCTGTCGCCCGCGCGCGCCACCATGCGCCGGGCCACTTCGCGTCCGTTCAGGAAGCCCGCCATGCACGCCATCTCCCAGATCTTGAAATAGCGCCGCGCGGTTTCGTCGAGGATGCTGCTAGGCGCGTTGGCGCCGATGTTGAACGCCAGCACTTCGATCGGGCCGATGGTGGTCTCGATCCGCTCCACGAGCGCGACGACCTCGTCTTCCTTGCGCGCATCGGATGCAAAACCGTGGGCGGTGCCGCCATCCGCGCGGATGCGTTCCAGCAGCGGCTGGAGCTTGTCGAAGCTGCGGCGCGTGGCGCACACCGTATAGCCGCCGCGGGCGAAGCGCCGCGCGATGGCGCCACCGGTCGCGTCGCCGGCGCCGACCACGAGTGCAACGGGTTGCATGGCGCTCACTCCTTGTAATACACGACCTGGTGGCTGGTCGCGAGCAGCTCGCCGGCTTCGTTCCACATTTGCGAGGCCTGGTCGAAATAGCCGTTGCGAAATATCTGGGCGTCGGCGCAGCCCAGCAGCCAGCCGGTGCCGGTGGCCTGCAACTGCGCATCGCCGGCGTGGTAATAGACCGTCATCGAAACCGTGCCGATCGGCGTCATCGTCGCGCGGCGCCGCCAAATGCGCGGAAAGAAAACATCCGCCATCGCCGTGAGCGACGCGAAGTCGAGCGGCCGCTCCGGTTTGTCGCGCACCCACAGCTCCGTGCGGCTGTCGCGTGCGTGGGTACCGTCCCAGGCCGGCGGCAGTGCGC